>JAKBTL010000111.1 GCA_021844425.1 Actinomycetes bacterium
AGCCCCCGTGCGACCAAGCCCGGGCTCCGACCTGTACAGGTTCAGCACGACACTAACAGGCAGAAGTGCCAAACCTCGGCCTGCACCGCCTCGAAATCTCGGTTTTTCGACGCTCACGCCACTGGTTTCGGTGGGCTTTAGCGGTTCCGGGATGATCTTCTATTCATTCGTATCCGAACGACCGTCCGGCGATTTATGGGGGTCCGTGCGGCCAAGCCCGCAAATACCCCAGGGACATCTCAACTTTTCCGAAAATCCCCGGCGTATTCCGGTATTTTCTTGGTAGTACAGGAGCTGGGAGGTCAGCAATTGGCTACGCAACACCAGCGCGAAGCCGACCCTTCGGTCGCAGTTCCGGCCGGCGCATGGCGTGCTCCGGTCCGTGTGCTCGCCATCGACGGCGGCGGAATTCGTGGCGTGATCCCCACGATGGTCCTCGCCGAGCTGGAATCCAGACCTCCTGACATAGCGCTGACCTGATCCTTCTTGACCTGCAAATATCCACTACTAGGGGTCCCAGGTGTGAGATAATTATCAGTGAGGAAATGCTGTTCCAGGAAGGTGGCGGTCAGGATGAGCAACATGACAGCGATGCAGCCGTTGCCCTTGGCGCCGGCTGGTTCGATCCATGTCGCAAGTGGCGTGGACTTCTTGGAGGACGCCGAGGGAAGCGGCTCGGTGTTCTTGTGGGGGATGGCTGCGTGGTGCTGGCGAGGTGGGGACGCGGCGGCCCGACGCCTGGCCGCGGTCCAACTGGTCAACTCGAAGGCGGCGCGTCAGCGCCAGGTCGCCGAGGCGTTCGGCGTCCATGAGAACTCCCTTGTCCGGTGGCGCTCGGCCTATGCGGCCGGCGGAGCGGCGGCGCTCGTGACCGACCGCCCGGGGCCGAGGGGCCCCTCCAAGCTGACCGAGGAGAAGCGTGCCGAGATCGCTGAGCTGCGTGCCTCAGGCCTGTCGTTGGCGGCTGTCGCCCGCCGCAGTGGGGTGTCGACCGACACCGTGCGACGGGTCACGGTCGTGCCCGCTGGAGGGAGCCTCCCTGATGCTTCCCCCGAGGAGGCCGTTCATCTCGTGCCCTTGGCCTCGCCGATGGAGAGAGCCGGCGAGCGGGCGCTGGCGCGGTTCGGGATGATCAGCGACGCGCCGCCGGTGATCTGTGAGGGCGCGTCGCTGCCGTTGGTTGGAACGCTGCTCATCCTGCCCGCCCTGGCCGCCACCGGGCTCTTGGAGATCGCGGCGCGCGTCTATGGCAATCGCGCCGCGGCCTTTTACTCGCTGCGCTCGCTGTTGTGCTCCATCGTCTTTGCCTGCCTGCTGGGCGAGCCCCGGGCCGAAGGGTTCAGCCGGCTATGCCCCAAGGACCTCGGGCGCCTGCTGGGCCTCGACCGTGGCCCCGAGGTCACGACCATCCGCCGGCGCATAGAAGAGCTCGCCCAGATGGGCCGAGCCGAGCAGTTGGCAGACGGCCTGGCCCGCCACCATATTGACTCCCACCAAGCCGCGACCGGGATCTTCTACCTCGACGGGCACGTGCGCGCCTACCACGGCGGGCGCCAAGTGCCCAAAGCCCATGTGGCTCGCATCCGGCTGGCCATGCCCGCAGAGCTCGACACCTGGGTGTGTGACGCCAATGGCGACGGGGTGCTCTGCTGGAGTGCGGATCCCGGGGCGAGCCTCGCAGGCGAGCTGCGGGCCACTGCCCAAGCGGTCCGCGCCTTGGTCGGTACCGATGCCCGCCCGACCATCTGCTTCGACCGGGGTGGGTGGAGCCCCAAGCTGTTCAAGGAGTTGACGCTGGCCCGCTTTGACATCCTGACCTACCGAAAGAAACCGGCGCCGAGCGAGTCCCGCCGTGCCTTTGGCTCCTACACCTACACCGACGCGCACGGTCATGAGCACCACTACCTCTTGGCCGACCGGCGAGTGGCAATCAGCTACCAGGGAGGGCGGCGGCGCTTCACCTGCCGCCAGATCACCCGCCTCGACCCTGCCACCGGTCACCAGACCCAGGTCCTCACCACCAGAACAGACGAGGACCCGGCGCTGATCGCCCATCTCATGTTCTCCCGCTGGTCCCAGGAGAACTTCTTCCGCTACATGCGTGCCCACTACGCCCTCGACGCGCTCGACTCCTATTCCACCGAGGACGACGATCCTGCTCGCAGCGTACCGAACCCGGCCCGCAAAGAGGCCGACCGGGCACTGGCAGCAGCGCGACGGAGCCTGGCGGTCGCCGAGGCGAACCAGGGGCGTGCCGCTCTCGCTGGACGGCGAACCGAAACCGAGATCGCCCAGGCCTTCAGCGACGCCGACGATGAGATCGAGCGGTTGGCCCAGGCGGCCAAGGCGATCCCCGCCCGCGTCCCCCTCGGGCTCATCCGCCCCCAGGCGGTCCGGATGACTCCCGAGCGCAAGCGTATCCACGATGCGATCCGCATGGCCACCTACAACGCGGAGTCGGCCCTCGCCCGCCTGCTCGCCCCCCACTACGCCCGAGCAGAGGACGAGGCACGCAGCCTGCTGCGCGAGGCGTTCGGTGCCCCGGGCGATCTCGAGGTCGTCGGAGGCGAGCTCCACGTGCGCATCGACCCGCTCTCCGCACCACGACGCACCGCGGCCATCGCCGGGCTCTGCCAGGACCTGACCGCCACCAAGACCTGCTACCCGGGGACCCAGCTCACTCTCGCCTACTCGGTCAAGAGCGGCTCATGACTACCCAGTGATTATCGCATCATGCAAAGAGGTCTGGAATTAGAGAGTCAGCCGATCACGCG
>JAKBTL010000057.1 GCA_021844425.1 Actinomycetes bacterium
AAGCCTGCGGTGGTGTCGTCCATGAAGGCCTTGAGCGCCGCGCCGAGCAGCGGCGGGTGTGTGTAGGGGTACGCGCCGACCGACGCCACGACGCCCACGACGGCGAGGAGCACGAAGTAGCCCCGGTGGCGCCAGCGCACGAGCACCGCCGAGGCGAACGCCAGCAGGGGCACCAGGTACGACAGTGCGACGAGCCAGACCCACCTCGTGTAGAGGACCACGCTCTGGGTCCACGGGCCGGTCGCGCCGCTGCCGTAGAAGTACCAGTAGCCGAGGCCCCGCAGCACCTCCAAGGGCGTGGAGGTCGAGCTCGTCGCGCGGACCGACTCGGTGTAGCGCAGGATGTCAACGCCGAACCCGGCCTCGATCATGAGCCCGACGATCCACCACGCGGAGACGAGCACCGAGAGCGCGCCCATCTTGGCGAGCACGACGCCCGCGTCGCGCCACGTCGCCTCCTTTTCGACCGCGACGGCCCAGACGAGCCAGAGGACCGGCCCGATGACGATGTAGAGGACCGAGCTCGCGTTGATCCCGCTCGACAGGGCGATGACCAATGCGAAGAGCGCGGGGAAGCGCCACGACGTGCGCAGCGCGTCCGGTGTGCCCTCGGCCGAACGGCAGCGGTTGCGCAGGGCGAGCACCGTGCACGCGATGAGCCAGGGGAGGGCCGCCCACGGCATGAGGATCACCGAGATGCGCCCGGAGTACTGCAGGACGTACGGCGACCACATGAACGCGAGCGCCGCGACCATCCTGCCGGGGCCTCGGACCCTGAGCGCCCTGGAGAGCGCGAGCACCCCGGCCCCCGCGGCGAAGAGGATCGCTCCGAGCCAGATGCGCTGCGCGATCCAGGTGGGCACGTGGACGGCCGCGACGAGCGCGTAGTACGGGCCCATCGGGAAGAGGTAGCCGATGTACTGGTGGGTGACCGTCCCGAGGGCCACTGTCGGGTACCACATCGACGCGACCTGCCCGAGGAAGCGCGCCGGGTCGAGGTAGAGGTACGTCTTCGTGTCCGTGCTGACGATGCCCCGGTCGACGAGGAGCAGGGGGACGAACGCGAGGCCGGCGAGGACGAGGTGCTCGAGGAGACCGGACGGCGAGCCGTCTGGGAGCAGCCGGTGCCGCCAACTTGGTTTGGGGCCCGCGCTCCCTGCGCCGTGCCGCCGCACCGGCGCTGCCCGGTCGGCACCGCTCGAGGGCGCGTGGATCGTGGTCCGGGTGGTCATGGTCGTTCGGGCGGTCGTTCGGGCGGCCGTTCGGGCGGTCGGGCGGGCGGTCGGGCGCGACACGTCGAGGCACCTCGGCAGCCACACCCCCGTCGGCGGCACGTCCCTCGGTACTGTAGGCAGCGGCACCGCGGCACCGCTGCACGCGTGTGCGAGCATGCCTGCTGGGACGACGGGGGCGTGTGACGACGGGCTGGGACGACGGGGGCGTGTGACGACGATTCGGCTGGCGCACCAGGCTGAGCGGGCGGACCCGGCTCGGTCGCGCCGCACGCACCTCACGGGTGAGCGTCCGCGGCGCGTCGGCACTCCTGCGTCGCTGCTGTCGCTGCACGACGCCGGCTACCGAGCGGTCCTCGAGCGGCTCGGGCCTGGGCGAGTGCTGGACGTCGGCTGCGGGGAAGGCTTCGAGTCGCTGCGCTTCGCAGGCAGCGGGCGCCAGGTCGTCGGCGTCGACTACTCGTACGAGGCGTCAGAGGCCGCGCGTCGCGCCGCCCACGACGTCGCGGCGGAATGCGGGCGGCCTGCCTTCTCGGTGGCGCAAATGGACGCGGTCGCGCTCGGGCTGGCCTCCGGCACGTTCGACGCGGTGTGCTCGTCGCACCTGATCGAGCACTTCTCCGACCCCTCGGGGCACGTCGCGGAGGTCGCCCGTGTGCTCGCGGACACAGGGGCGGCCTTCTTCCTCACGCCCAACGCGCCCGCAGACTTCGAGAACCCATTCCACCTCCGCCTGTTCGAGCGCGACGACCTGGCCCGGTTGCTCCAGCGCTGCTTCGCCGATGTCTGGGTCGGCGCACTGGACGCGACAGCACAGGTCAAGGCAGAGTTCGCGCTACGCCGGGCCAAGGCCGAGAAGTTGCTGCGGCTCGACGTCTTCGACCTACGCCACCGGATGCCGAGGCGCTGGTACCTCGCCATCTACACGCGGCTTCTCCCGATCGCGTACGCGTGCGTCGCACGTGCAGACCGCGGTGGTGCCGGAGCCCGGGGGGACGGAGCAGGAGCCGGGGCTGCCGGAGCCCGGGGGGACGGAGCAGGAGCCGGGGCTGCCGGAGCCCGGGGGGACGGAGCAGGAGCCGGAAGGGGCCAGTGGGTCGTGTCCGACGAGGTGGACGAGACGACCCTCGTCCTCTTCGCGGTCTGCCGGCGGCCGCGGCGGTGAAACCGGTGCTCCCCCTTCCCGGTCATGCACGTGTGGGAGAGCGGTGATGCTGCGCGTCGGCCTCACCGGAGGCATCGGCTCGGGCAAGTCGACGGTCGCCGGCATGCTCGCACGCCGAGGGGCGGTCGTCGTCGACGCAGACGAGATCGCCCGTGAGGTCGTCGCCCCGGGCGCGCCTGCGTACGAGGCGCTGGTCGCGCGCTTCGGACAGGGAGTGCTCGGTCCCGACGGGGCGATCGACCGCCCTGGGCTCGCCCGTGTCGCCTTCTCCGACGCGGCTGCGCTCGCCGATCTGAACGCGATCACCCACCCGCTGATCGGGGCCACCTTGCTCGAGCGCTTGGACTCGCTCGACAGCGCCTCGCCCGGGCATCCGGGCAGCCGCCCTGCCGAGCCCGGGTCGAGTGGTGCCGTCGGCGGCGTCGCCGTCGCGGTCATCCCGCTGCTCGGGCCCGCTCACGTCGACGCGTTGCGCCTGCGCGCCGTGGTCTTGGTCGACTGTCCGATCGACGTCGCGGTCCGGCGCCTCGCGGAAGGACGAGGGATGACGCGGGCGGACGCAAGGGCGAGGGTCGCCGCGCAGCCGTCACGGGAGCAGCGGATCGCACTTGCGGATTACGTGGTGGACAACTCCTCGAGCGCCGAGGACCTTGTCGCGCGGGTCGACGCGCTCTGGGCGTGGCTGCACGCGCTCCCGGCGCGCTGAGCGGGGGCGCACGCTGGGACGGGGGGCGCAGGCTGGGACGGGGGGCGCACGCTGGGACGGGGGGCGCACGCTGGGACGGCCTGATCCGCGCGAGCCGTTGGTACGCTCCGGGTGAGTGCCCGATTTCGAGGTGGTGTCGTCGATCAGGCCGGCTGGCGACCAGCCGCAGGCAATCCGCGCGCTGGCTGAGGGAGTCCAGCGCGGCGATCGCTACCAGACGCTCTACGGGGTCACGGGAAGCGGGAAGACGGCCACCATCGCCTGGACCATCGAGGCGGTCCAGCGGCCCACGCTGATCATCGAGCCGAACAAGTCTCTCGCCGCGCAGCTGTCGTCCGAGCTGCGGGAGCTCTTCTCGAAGAACCGTGTCGAGTTCTTCGTCTCCTACTACGACTACTACCAGCCAGAGGCGTACCTGCCGACGACCGACACCTACATCGAGAAGGACTCCTCCATCAACGACGAGATCGACCGTCTCCGCCATGCGACCACGTCGTCGCTGCTCATGCGACGCGACGTCGTCGTGGTGGCGTCGGTCTCCTGCATCTACGGGCTCGGCTCTCCCGATGAGTACTCGGGGCGGATCCTCGGGGTGCAAGTCGGCCAGCAGGTCGACCAGCGGGACCTCTTGCGGCGCCTCGTCGACCTCCAGTACTCGCGCAACGACGTGAACCTGGTCCGCGGCACCTTCCGAGCGCGCGGCGACACCGTCGAAGTCCACCCGGCCTACGAGGAGTCGGCGCTCAGGATCGAGCTGTTCGGGGACACGGTCGAGCGCATCGTGCCCTTCGACGTGCTCACCGGCGAGATGGGCGACCCGATGGAGGACGTCGTCGTCTTCGCCGCGACGCATTACGTCGCAGGCGACGAGACCGTCCAGCGGGCCATCGCCTCGATCGAGGTGGAGCTGCGCGATCGGCTCGCGTACTTCGAACGCGAGGGCAAGCTGCTCGAGGCACAGAGACTGCGAGCGCGCACCGAGCACGACCTCGAGATGCTGGCAGAGACCGGCGTGTGCTCGGGCATCGAGAACTACAGCCGCCACCTCGACGGAAGGAGCCCCGGCGATCCACCGTTCACGCTGCTCGATTTCTTCCCCGAGGACTTCTTGGTCGTCATCGACGAGAGCCACGTGACCGTGCCTCAGCTTCACGGACAATGGGCGGGAGACCGGTCGCGCAAGGAAGTGCTCGTCGAGCACGGGTTCCGCCTCCCATCGGCGCTCGACAACAGGCCGTTGCGGTTCGAGGAGTTCGTCGAGCGGGTGCCCCAGGCGATCTTCGTCTCCGCCACGCCGGGTCCGTTCGAGCTCGAGCACTCGTCCCAGGTGGTCGAGCAGGTGATCCGCCCAACCGGCCTGGTCGACCCCGAGGTGGTGGTCCAGCCGACCCGCGGGCAGATCGACGACCTCATGGCCCGGATCGAAGACGTCGTGGGCAAGGGAGGTCGGGTGCTCGTCACCACGCTCACGAAGAAGATGGCCGAGGACCTGACCGACTACCTCTCCGACGCCGGGGTCCGGGTGCAGTACCTCCACTCCGACATCGACACGATCACCCGTGTCGAGATCTTGAGGGAGCTCCGCCTCGGGACGATCGATGTGCTGGTCGGCATCAACCTCCTCCGTGAGGGCCTCGACCTCCCCGAGGTGTCGCTGGTCGCGATCCTCGACGCGGACAAAGAGGGGTTCCTGCGCTCCGCGTCGTCGCTCATCCAGACGATGGGGCGCGCGGCGCGCAACGTGGACGGTGCGGTCGTCCTCTACGCGGACACGATCACCGACTCCATGCGCGAGGCGGTCAGCACGACCCAGCGGCGGCGCCAGCTCCAGCTCGCCTACAACGCGGAGCACGGCATCGATCCCCAGACGATCCGCAAGGCCGTGACCGACATCTTGGAGCGGCTGCGGGGGAGCGGCGAGGGCACCTCACGTGCCAAGCGCAGCCGTGCAGACGTGCGGTCGGGCAGGGCGGCGCGGACGGTACGGACCCGGGCGGCCGTCGGCGGCGGGGGGTGGGCGCCAGGCGCAGGGCTGGCGGAGCTGCCTCCTGAGCTCGCCGAGCTGGCAGCTGACCTCGAGCGCGAGATGCTCGCCGCCGCGGCGGACCTCAGGTTCGAGGAGGCGGCCCTCCTTCGCGACGAGCTCGCCGCCATCCGGGAGCAGGCGTCGACGCGCTCACCAGCTTGACGGTGGAGCGGGGGGCGAGGGGGGGTGGTCGGCGGCTGGCGGCATCCTGACGCGACACCCGGTCGGGGCGAGGGCGCCTGCCCGCCTAATCTTGGTGCACCGGACGGACCGCCGTCACGGCGCATGCACGCACGACGACCTGGCACGACGACCTGGCACGACGACCTGGCACGACGACTTGGAGGGAACGGCCGCGATCATGACCTCTACCCCGCACGACGGCAGCCCGGCCCAAGGGGCACCGAGCATCCTCTGCGGGAGGACGGCCGGCCTCCCTGAGGGGACGCTGGTGGACCTGGTCGCCGCCCACGTCCGCGACAGGCCCGACGCTCCCGCAGTGCTCGGGGACGGTCCGACGCAGTGCTACGCGGAGCTCTGGCAGCACGTAACGCGCACGGCCGCCGCGCTCGCGGAGGCCGGCGTGACCGAAGGAGACCAGGTCGCCATCTGGGCGACCAGGACCGCCCCGGTGGTCGCCGCCGCGCTCGCCGTGATGGCGCTCGGCGCGGCGTACATGCCGATCGACCCCACCTACCCGGCTGCGCGAGTCCGGCGGATCCTCGAGGTCGGGCGACCCAAGGCGATGGTCTCAGCGGAGCCCAATTCGCTGGCGGGCAGCTTGCCGCAAGGGGTAGCCACGATCGACATCCACTCGGGCCCACGCGACGGCACGGCGCTGGCGCCCGTTGCCCGCCACGACCACATCGCCTACACGGTGTTCACGTCGGGCTCGACCGGTCAGCCCAAGGGCGTCCTGGTCGCGCACCGCTCCCTCGTGAACTACCTCGGGTGGGCGCAGGAGCTGACCGACTTCGGCGAGGACGACGCGACGCCGTGCTTCGCGAGCCTCGGCTTCGACCACGCGGTCACGTGCCTGTGGCTGCCGCTCGCCGTGGGCGGTTCGGTGCAGCTCGTGCCCGACAGCTGGGACCCGCGCCCGTGGATCGCGGCGCGTGACCGGCCCTTCGCGTTCGTGAAGATCACGCCGTCGCACGTACGGCTCTTCGAGCGGATCGCTCGGCCTGACTACCGTGCCATCACCCGCACGGTGATGTTCGGTGGGGAGCGTCTCGACGCCGCGCTCGTCGCGAGCCTCGGGGAGCGCCTGGAGGGCGTGCACCTGCTCGACCACTACGGCCCGACCGAGGCGACCGTCGGCTGCACCGCCTACCGCTTCGAGCGCAGCTCGGTCCCTGCGGAGGGCTCGTTGCCCATCGGCGTGCCGGTGTGGAACTCGCGGGCCTACCTCCTCGACGAGGACCTCTGTCCGGTGCCCGTCGGTGAGGAGGGGGAGCTCGTGGTCGGCGGGGAGTGTGTCGCGGTGGGCTACCTCGGTGGCGACGAGGAGGACAAGCGCCGGTTCCTCGACGAGGCGTCCATCCCCGGGACCGCGTCCGTCCCCGGGACGGCGTCCTTCCCCGGGACCGCGTCCTTCCCCGGGACCGCGTCCTTCCCCGGGACAGCGGGGCGCGGCGGCTCCCGTGCCTATCGCACCGGCGACCGTTGCGTGATCCGCGAGGACGGCCAGCTCCACTACCTGGGCCGTCTTGACGAGCAGGTGAAGGTGCGCGGCTTCCGCATCGAGATCCACGAGGTGCGGGACCTCGCGGAGTCGGTCCACGGCGTCGCCCATGCGGCCGCAACGGTGAGCCAGAAGGGATTGGGGGGCCTCGAGCTCTTCGTCGTACCGGAGGGCGAGGCGGCCTCGGAGCTCGTGGCCCAGGTGCTCGAGCGGCTCCGGGCGGAGCTTCCCGCCGCGGCGGTTCCCGAGAGGGTCTTCGTCGTGCCTAACTTGGTGGTGAACGCCCATGGCAAGTGGGACCCGGAGGCGACGAGGCGGCTTGCCGAGACGGGCAGGGAAGGAACCGAACCATGACCACGATCGAGACGCCCGTAGCGGGCGGTCGGATCGGGCGAGCGGCGTCGCTCGTCTGCGTCGACTGCGGGTCCGCCGAGCAGGACCTGTCGGGAAGGTGCCGCGCCTGCAACGGACTCGTCGACGCGGTCTACCCCGAGACCGACGCTGCGCTCGGGTCGCAAGACACCGACGTGCTGGAGACCTACTGGGACCTCCTTCCGATCCCCCGGCGCGAGTCGTGCCGGATCGCGATCGAGCCCACTCCGACCGTCCTGCTCACCGAGCTCGACGGCGTGCCGATCTGGGCGAAGGTCGAAGGCGTGCTCCCGACCGGGTCCACCAAGGACCGGTTGATCGCCGTCTCGCTCCCGCTCATGGTCGAGCGCGGGATCGAGCGGTTCGTCTTCAGCTCGACCGGCAACACGGCCGCTGCCTACGCCTGGGGGCTCCAGTACTACCCGGAGCTCTCGGCTCGGGTCTACGTCTCCGAGGACGTGCCCGACAGCCAGCTCGGACCGAAGACCGACCAGCTGGAGATCGTGCGGGTGAAGGGCGACTACGTCGAAGCGGGGCACCGCGCCCGCGCTGAGGTCCGCCCAGGCGAGGTGTCCGAGGGTGGCTTCTTCAACCTCGGCAGGCGAGAGGGTGCGAAGCTCGCCTACCTGGAGGCGTTCGACGACGTCGCGCATGCAGGTGGCCGCATCGACACGGTCGTCCAGGCGGTCGCCTCGGGGCTGGGCATCGTCGCGGCGGCGCGGGCGGTCGAGCAGAGCTCGGCCGTGCGCAGCTGGGGCAAGGGCCCGCGGCTCTTCTGCGCGCAGCAGACCAGCTGCTCGCCGATGGTGAAGGCCTACCGAGCGCTGCTCGCCGGCAGCGGCGAGCGACTCCCGGAGAAGCTGCCGTCCGGGCTGGCGGCCGCCATCTTGCTCGGCGACCCCTTCTCGAGCTTCGACTACGTGGCGCGTGCGGTCCGCGAGTCGACAGGGGGCTTCGTCGACGTCACGTCCTCGGAGATCGCAGCGGCTCTCCAGCGCCACAACCACGAGGCGCCGATGGGCGACGCGGCGGCGGTGGCGCTCGCCAGCGCGTACCGCATGTGGGAGCAGGGCGACCTGCGCGGGTCGCAGGGCGTGCTGGTCGCGCTCACCGGCGGTCCCGGAAGGTGAGCGCTGCGGTGAGCGCGGTGAGCGCTTCGGTGAGCGCGGCGGCCCCGGCGTCGTGGGGGACGGCGGGCGCTGGGTCGTGGGGGACGGCGGGCGCTGTGTCGTGGGTGACGGCGGGCGCGGCAGCATGAGCGAAGACGAGTTCTACGAACGGATGCGGGCGTTCCTGCGCGAGCGCCGGCCGGACCTCCCCGGTGACATCGAGCCGACCACGCAGCTGTGGCAGGCGGGCTACCTCGACTCCTTCGGCCTGATCGAGACGCTGACGTTGCTGGAGGAGCTGACCGGGCACCCGATCCTTATCGGCGCGGACGACCTCCCGAGCTTCTTCACCATGAAGGGGATCTTCGAGGCGTTCGTCGCCGACTGACTGCGCGCCCGTTCGCCCGCCTCCCTGCCTGATCGCCTCTTTGCCTGATCGCCTCTTTGCCTGATCGCCTCCCTGCCTGATCGCCTCCGGCCACCGTCGCCATCGGGCGTATCCTCAGGTGCAGGAAGGCCCGGGACCGGTGCCCCCGTGTGCCGACCGGAATGAGGAGGTCGGCAGATGGGGCGCTACAAGGAAGCGTGGCAGAGGAGCATCGAGGACCCCGCCGGCTTCTGGGCTGAAGCGGCGCGGGCGATCAGCTGGCACAGGGAGCCGACCGTGGTGCTCGACGACTCGTCGGCCCCGTTCTTCAAGTGGTTTCCCGACGGGCAGCTGAACACGTGCTTCAACGCCGTCGATCGCCACGTCGCCGAGGGCCGCGGCGGGCAGGCCGCCCTCGTCTACGACAGCCCGGTGACCGGGACGACGGCGACGTACTCCTTCGCGGAGCTCCGGGACGAGGTCGCGCGCGCCGCCGGCGCGCTTCGTGCGCTCGGGGTCGAGCGGGGCGATCGGGTCATCATCTACATGCCCATGGTGCCCGAGGCCGTCGTGGCGATGCTGGCTTGCGCAAGGATCGGCGCGGTCCACTCGGTCGTCTTCGGCGGCTTCGCTCCGCACGAGCTGGCCGTGCGGATCGAGGACGCGAAGCCCAAGGTCGTGGTCTCCGCGTCCTGCGGGATCGAGGCGGGCCGGGTGATCCTCTACAAGCCGCTCGTCGACGCGGCGATCGAAGAGTCGACGCACAAGCCAGAGCACTGTCTGGTGCTGAAGCGCCCACAAGCCGAAGCGCAGCTCGTCGCGGGACGGGATGTGGACTGGGCATCGGCGACTGCCGCGGCATCGCCGGTCGACTGCGAGCCTGTCGGTGCGACCGACCCGTTGTACATCCTCTACACGTCGGGGACGACCGGGCGGCCCAAGGGGGTCGTGCGCGACAACGGTGGGCACGCGGTGGCGTTGCGCTGGAGTATGGAGCACATCTACGACACCCATCCCGGCGAGGTCTTCTGGGCCGCCTCGGACGTGGGGTGGGTCGTCGGGCACTCCTACATCGTCTACGCGCCGCTACTCGCAGGCTGCACGACCGTGCTCTACGAGGGCAAGCCGGTCGGCACGCCCGACGCGGGCGCATTCTGGCGGGTCATCTCGGAACATCGTGTGAAGACCCTCTTCACGGCCCCGACCGGCTTTCGGGCGATCAAGCGCGACGACCCCGAGGGTGCGCTCCTCGCCGGCTATGACATGTCGAATTTCCGGTACCTCTTCCTCGCCGGAGAGCGGCTCGACCCGGAGACCTACACCTGGGCCAGCCGGCTTCTCGGCGTGCCGGTGGTCGACCACTGGTGGCAGACCGAGACGGGGTGGCCGATCGCGGCGAACCTGATGGGCATGGAGCCGATGCCGCCCAAGCCCGGCTCGGCGACCGCCCCGGTGCCCGGCTACGACGTGCGTATCCTCGACGTGGACGGCGAGGAGGTGGCGCCCGGCACGGAGGGGGCGATCATGATCCGCACGCCGCTGCCGCCCGGCACGCTGACGACGCTGTGGGGACGCGACGACGCTTACGTCGAGAGCTACATGAGCGCGGTCCCGGGGTACTACCTGACTGGCGACGGCGGGCACTTCGACGACGAGGGATACCTGTTCGTCATGGGCCGCGTCGACGACGTGATCAACGTCGCCGGTCACCGTCTGTCGACCGGCGAGATGGAGGAGATCATCGCGGCCCATCCCGACGTCGCCGAATGCGCGGTCATCGGGGTGCACGACGACCTGAAGGGCCAGGTGCCCCGCGGCTTCGCCGTCCTGAAGGCCGGAGTCGACCGAGACCCCCAGGTCATCGCCGCCGAGCTCGTCGAGCGCGTACGGTCCCAGATCGGGGCCGTCGCGAGCCTCCGACGCGTGGACGTCGTCGCCGCGTTGCCCAAGACTCGCTCGGGCAAGATCCTGCGCAAGACCATGCGCGCGATCGCCGACGGGCTCGACGAGCCGATCCCCTCGACGATCGACGACGCGTCGGTCCTGGAGGACCTTCAGCCGATCCTGCGCGGGGCCTGACTGGGCGCACCTGCCGTCTTGGCAGCCGAGGTGAGGGGCGCAGTGCCGCAGCGCCCGAGCGCCTCAGTGTCTGGCCAGCGGCCAGGTGGGCAAGAGCGTCCGCTTCAGCGTCTCGTTCAGCACGCCGGCGGAAGACGCGTACCACGCGAGCGCAGCGGTGACGACGCCTGCCCAGCCACCGGCCTTGGTGAGTGTCGCGTTCGAGTTGAAGGCGCCGATGGTGAGCAGGACGAAGGTGATCTCGAGCACGAGGAAGACCCCCACCAGCGCGACGCTCACACCCGCCGACCCGATGAGCATGTAGAAGGTGAAGATCGTCCAGCACAGCAGGAAGACGCCGACGACGATGGGAACCTGTGTCGCCTTCACAGTGGGCAGGATCACCTTGGCCAGGACGACGTAGGAGATCCAGAACGCGCCGTATGAGGTGAAGGCGAGCGCGCCGAACGTGTTCTTCCTCACGAACTCCCACATCCCGGCGAGCACCTGCGCCACCCCTCCGTAGACCAATGCGAGCGCGATCGCGGTCCCCGACGCCGCGCTCCAGATGTTCGTGTTGGAGATGCTGAGCGCGAAGGTCGTCATCGCGAACGCGGCCAGCCCCAGGGGCGCAGGGTCGGCGACGATGTGCGCGGGAACGCGAGGGGCAGGTGGCTCCCTCATCTCCATCGGCTCCTGCACTTCTCGTCCGATGTCGGCCATGTGCCTCCCCCTTGCTCGCCAGCACGCGACTCGTCGACGTGCCGTTACTGGCGACGGTACTTCGGAAAGGGGCCCGTTCTGCGTCAAATCGTGCTGGAGATCGGGGTCGCGCTCGACCGCCATCCAGCGTCCCTGGACGTGGCGGAGCGAGACGTCGGGGCGGGGTGTGGGGGAGGAACAAGCGGAGAGGGTGGCTTCACGGCGAACGGGTGTTCGGTACAGTGCAGGGATGACGGCGAGGGCGGACCGGTATCCTCCGGATGTGTCCGGGCGTCTCGTGATCCGGGGGGCGCGGGAGCACAACCTCCAGGACGTCTCCCTCGACCTTCCCCGAGACAGGCTCATCGTGTTCACCGGCCTTTCCGGGTCGGGGAAGTCGTCGCTCGCGTTCGACACGATCTACGCCGAGGGCCAGCGCCGCTACGTCGAGTCGCTCTCCGCCTACGCCCGCCAGTTCCTCGGGCAGATGGACAAGCCCGACGTGGACTTCATCGAGGGGCTGTCGCCGGCGATCTCGATCGACCAGAAGTCGGCGTCGCGTAATCCGCGGTCGACGGTCGGCACGATCACCGAGGTCTACGACTACCTTCGGCTCCTCTACGCCCGGATCGGCAAGCCCCATTGCCCCATATGCGGGCGCCCTGTGGCTCGTCAGACGCCCCAGCAGATCGTCGACCGGGTGCTCGAGCTGGAAGAGGGGACCCGCTTCTGGGTCCTCGCACCCGTGGTGCGCGGGCGGAAGGGGGAGTACGCGGGGCTTCTCGACGACCTGGCGAAGCAGGGCTTCTCGCGCGCCCGTGTCGACGGCACCATGGTCGAGCTCGCAGGCCGGCACGAGACGTCGCTCGCGCGCTACGAGCAGCACACGATCGAGGTCGTCGTCGATCGGCTCGTGCGCCGAGAGGGGATACGCCAGCGGCTGACCGAGTCCGTCGAGACCGCGCTCGGATTGACCGGCGGGACCGCCGAGGTCCTCGTCGTCGGCACAGACGGCACACCGGCGCCAGGCCAGGAAGCGATCACGTTCAGCCAGCACCTCGCGTGCACCTTCGACGGCATCAGCTTCGAGGAGCCCGCGCCGCGAAGCTTCTCGTTCAACTCCCCTTACGGCGCGTGTCCGACCTGCCTCGGGCTCGGGACGCGATTCGAGGTGGACCCCGAGCTCGTCGTGCCCGACCCCTCGCGCTCCCTCGAGGACGGAGCGCTCGCCCCCTGGGCGAACGCCCGCAGCGAGTACTTCACCGGGCTGGTCGGCGGCATCGCGGAGCTCGGCGGCTTCTCGATCTCCACGCCATGGGTGAAGCTCAGGGCGAAGGACAAGAAGCTCGTCCTCTACGGCTCCGGAGCCAAGGAGGTGAGCGTCAGGTACCGGAACCGGTTCGGGCGGGTCCGCTCCTACGAGACCCACTACGAGGGGATCGTCCCTTGGCTGCAGCGACGCCATGCCGAGGCCGACTCCGACTGGAGCAGAGAGCAGATCGAGCAGTACATGCGCGAGGTCGCGTGCCCGGCGTGCGGGGGCGCCCGCCTGAAGCCCGAGTCGCTCGCCGTCACGATCGGCAGCGGCTCTGAAGGTCGGCGCGGCGAGCCGGGGCAAGGCGGCATGAACATCTACGAGCTGTGCAGCCTCTCGATCACCCGTGCACTCGAGGCGATCGAGCAGCTCGAGCTCTCCGAGCGCGACCACCTCATCGCGGACCGGGTCTTGAAGGAGATCCGCGAGCGTATGCGGTTCCTTCTCGACGTAGGGCTCGACTACCTGTCGCTCGCGCGCGCCGCGGCGACGCTGTCGGGCGGCGAGGCCCAGCGGATCCGGCTCGCGAGTCAGATCGGCAGCGGCCTCGTCGGGGTCCTCTACGTGCTCGACGAGCCGTCGATCGGGCTTCACCAGCGAGACAACCAGCGTCTCATCCAGACCCTCCTACGGCTGCGCGACCTCGGCAACACGGTGATCGTGGTCGAGCACGACGAGGAGACGATCCGCACCGCGGACCACGTCGTGGACATCGGGCCCGGAGCCGGCGAGCACGGCGGACGGGTCGTGCACTCAGGACCGGTCACCGGGCGCGAAGGGCTGCTTTCGAACGCAGGTTCGCTCACGGGGCTGTACCTCTCCGGGAAGCGGAAGATCGCCGTGCCGGAGCGTCGCCGTGCCGGCTCAGGCCGCGCCGTGGTGGTGCGCGGGGCACGGGAGCACAACCTCGCGGACGTCGACGTCGCGTTCCCGCTCGGCTGCCTCGTCGCCGTCACGGGGGTGTCGGGGTCCGGCAAGTCGACGCTCGTGAACGAGATCCTGCTTCGGGCCCTTGCGCACGATCTGCATCGAGCGAAGGCTGTCCCCGGTTTGCACCGTGCGATCGAGGGGATCTCGCACGTGGACAAGGTCGTGGACGTCGACCAGGCGCCGATCGGACGCACGCCGAGGTCGAACCCCGCGACGTACACCGGGGTCTTCGACCACATCCGGCGGTTGTTCGCGCAGACCCCCGAGTCGAAGGTGCGGGGCTACCAGCCCGGGCGCTTCTCGTTCAATGTGCGAGGGGGCCGTTGCGAGGCGTGCGCGGGCGACGGGACGATCAAGATCGAGATGCACTTCTTGCCCGACGTCTACGTTCCCTGCGAGATCTGCGGGGGAGCGCGCTACAACCGCGACACCCTCGAGGTGACGTTCCGGGGCAAGAACATCGCCGAGGTCCTCGACATGTCCTGCGAGGAAGCGCTCGCATTCTTCTCGCACCAGCCGCAGATCGTCCGCCACCTGCAGACCCTCGTGGACGTCGGCCTCGGCTACATCCGCCTCGGGCAGCCCGCGCCGACGCTGTCGGGCGGCGAGGCCCAGCGGGTGAAGCTCGCGAGCGAGCTCAGCCGGCGTCCGACCGGTCACACGATGTACATCCTGGACGAGCCGACGACCGGGCTCCATTTCGAGGACGTCCGGCGGCTGCTCGACGTGCTCGGGCGCCTGGTGGACCAAGGCAACACCGTCGTCGTGATCGAGCACAACCTCGACGTCGTGAAGTGCGCGGACTGGATCATCGACCTCGGACCCGAAGGGGGTGACCGCGGCGGACAGGTCGTCGCGGAGGGTACCCCGGAGCAGGTGGCCAAGACTCAGGGCAGCTACACCGGAGAGGTCTTGCGGCCCGTGGTCGGGGTGGGTGCCTGAGCAGTTCGTGAGCCGTTCGTGAGCTGCCCCTGCCCAGTTCCTGCCCAGCTTCTGAACAGGACCAGGTCAGGCAGAGGCGCCTGGGCAAGAGCGGGCGCGTGGGCGCCTGGGCAAGAGCGGGCGCGCGGGCGCCTGGGCAAGAGCGGGCGCGTGGGCGCCTGGCCGTGCGCACGCACGGCGCGGCACCACCACGCGCACCCGGGTTCGCGAGCTCGGACGTGCTACGTCGCCCGGCGCGCCCCGGCTCTTCCGGGTGACGGGGGTCCGGGGCCGCGCGCCCTGGCTCGCTTGGCGAGCAGCCCGGCTGATCGGTCGCGCTCGGTCTTCTCGGCGTGGCAGGGTCGACAGCGAGCCTTGACGTTCGCGTACGACGTCGGCCCTGTATTGGCGATCGGGTCGTCGTGGTCGTACTCGAGCCCCCAAGTGCGCCGGCAATCCGCGCACGCCCGCCCTTCGAAGGCGGGCACGGGACCGATGTCCAGTGCGGTGCGAAGCTCAGCTGTGTACCTGCGGCCGGCGTGATGCACCTTGTGAATGTCCACGCCGTCGTGAAGGACCACTTTCAAGAACGCGTCGGAGGCGAGCTCCTTGGCGAGGTCGACGGGGATGGGACCCCCTCCGATCAGGTGACAGGGCTCGCCCTCGTGGGCATGGCCCCGCCTCCACGCGTTCAGGTCGCAGACGACGACCAGGTCGGTGCGTGAGCTCCGCTTCCCGTCGCCTTCTGCCCCGTGGAGCGCGACGAGGGCGTCGGCGGCGTGCGACTCGAAGCGCTCGGGGGTTCCCGCCTGTTTCGCCGACCGATGGCGGCGAGCCGCCTCCCGCTCGATGCGGGTGACGAACGGGAGCCCGGTCTCCGGGGGCAGCGCCCCGTCGAAGCAGATCATCCCCAGTGCGTCTCGCCAGTGGCGGAACCGGCGGGCGGCCACTTGGCGACGGTGGAGCTCCTCGGGCGAGGCCGAGGAGAACGTCTTCTCCCTAACTGCCTCGCGCAGCCTTCCGAGGTCGCCGTGCCTGGCGACCTCGAGGAGATCGTGCTCTTGGCCAGGCATCTCGCCCCCCGCCTTCGCGATCTCTCGTGCCTGGGCCACAGACACGGCCCCAGACAGCAGAGCCTCTTTCGTCTCGGGGTGCGTGTCGAGGGAGCGCGCGAGCTCGAGCGCTTCCTTCGCCTGGTGCCCGGTCGTTCCCGCCTGGCGGGCGACCCACGCGACCGGGTCCGCGACACCGTGCTCCCTATGCGCGCCGAGAGCCACAGCCCGCGCTGCTGCGAGAAGCCGGCCGGTGCTGCAGGCCTTCTCGCTCGTCGCGAGCTCGTCAGCGATCTGCGCGCACTCGGCACCGGAGAAGATCCCCGGGTCGAAGCTCCGCAGCGCCTCCCGCAGCGCCCGCGACGCCTCGACGAGCTTCGCCGCACCGGCGTTCATGGCGACGTCTGCACTCATGGATCACACGATGGCACGAGGGTGTATCACTGCTGCCGCCCCAAGCGCTGCGCCGGGCTGTCACGTTGTCGGCCGCTGGGCTACCGGGCTACCGGGCTGCCGAGCCCGCCGAGCCCGCCGAGCCTGCCGAGCCCGCCGAGCCTGCCGAGCCTGCCGAGCCTGCCGAGCCAGTCGAGCCTGCCGGGCCAGTCGAGCCCGCCGAGCCGGTCGAGCCTGCCGGGCCGGTCGAGGCTGCCGGGCCTGCCGGGCCAGTCGGCCAGACGAGAAGCCGAGAAGATCAGGTGATGTCCAGCATCCGCTGAAGGGCGACGCGCGCCCACTCCGCGGTCGCGTCATCGACGACGATGCGGTTGCGGGCGTCGCCTTCGACCAGCCCCTCGAGCACCCATGCGAGGTGCATTGGGTCGATCCGAGACATCGTGGAGCACGGGCACACGAGAGGGTCGAGGCAGACGACCGTCTTGTCGGGGTGCTCGTCGGCGAGCCGCTTGACCAAGTGGATCTCGGTTGCGACGCCGAGGACCGACCCAGCGGGCGCGGCGTCGACGGCGCGGATGATGGAGTCCGTCGACCCGACGTGGTCGGCGAGCTCGACGACCTCGTGAGCACATTCAGGGTGGACCAGGACCACGCCGTCGGGGTGCTCGGCGCGGAACGCGTCGACATGCTCGGGCCGGAACCGCTGGTGGACCGAGCAGTGTCCTTTCCACAGGAGCAGCCGGGCCGTCTTCACCTCTGCCTCGGACAGCCCGCCGAGGTCGTGGCGAGGGTCCCACAGCGCCATGTCGTCTGCGACGTAGCCGAGCTGGAAGCCGGTGTTGCGCCCGAGATGCTGGTCGGGGACGAAGAGCACCTTGTCGGCGCGTGCTGAGCCGGAGGCGCCCTCAGGGCCTGACGTCGATGACGTTTCACCCAAAGCCCAGCGCAGCACGGCGCGGGCGTTCGAAGAGGTGCACACTGCGCCACCGTGGCGGCCGACGAAGGCCTTCAGGGCAGCAGCGGAGTTTATGTAGGTGATGGGGAGCACCCGCTCGAGGTCGGTGACCCGACCGAGCGCTTCCCAGGCCTCCTCCACCTCGTCGACGTCGGCCATGTCGGCCATCGAGCACCCAGCGTTCAGGTCGGGGAGAAGGACCTGCTGGTGGGACGCGGTCAGGATGTCGGCTGACTCGGCCATGAAGTGGACGCCGCAGAAGACGACGTACTTGGCGTCACGGCGCTCTGCTGCGGTGCGCGACAGGCCAAAGGAGTCGCCGCGCGCGTCTGCCCACACCATCACGTCGTCGCGCTGGTAATGGTGGCCGAGGATGAGGAGGCTGTCGCCGAGCTGCCGCTTCGCCTCGCCGATCCACTCGGCCAGCTCGCCCGGCGACGCGTTCGTGTAGCGATCTGGAAGTGGACGCTGGAGCCTGATCAATTGCACACCCCCTTGGGGAGGCCTCCCATATGACCGGCGGGGACAGCCTGGTCGCCCATCCGCGGAGTTGTCGGTCTGAGAGGTGATGTACCGGGATGCCAGGCCCGGGGTGCCAAGTCTAGGCCTGCGA
>JAKBTL010000113.1 GCA_021844425.1 Actinomycetes bacterium
ACCAGCTCGCCGAGGCCGAGACCGCCGACCAGGCCGCCAGTGAGCGCATGAGCCTGCCCGTCGTCGTGCTCTTCGCCGGCTTCTTGCTCTTCATCGGGTTCCCCGCCGTCGAACGCGTCCTCCACAGCCTCTGACCCCACAACCAGCACCGAGCAGAAAGGCAGGCCCATGCCGTGTTCTACGAGCTGACCGTCTTGAAGAACCTCTTCCAGGTCCTCGGCGCCCGATGGCAGGCGCTTCGAGCCGATCCCGAGGCCGGGTACTCGACCGAGACGGTGATCGTCACCGCCCTCCTCGCGGCGCTGGCGCTCACCGCGGTCGGGATCATCGTGGCCAAGGTCGTCGCCAAGGCCAACAGCATCACCACCGGCCCCTGAGCCCGCCGTGGTCAGCTACGTGCGCCGTCGCTGCCGGCGAGATCACCGGCGTGAGGGCCGCCGACGCGCCCGGTGGGGTGGGGAGACCGGTGCGGTCGCCGCCGAGCTGGTCATCGCCACCCCGCTGCTGCTCTTGCTCGTCTTGGGCGTCGTCCAGTTCGCCCTGTGGGAGCACGCGAGCGGTGTCGCCGAGGCAGCTGCCCAACAGGGCCTCTCGGTCGCCCGCCTCCAGGGCGGGACCTCCCAGGCCGGCACGGCCGAGACCCAGAGCGTTCTCGCCCAGCTCGGCACCGGCGTGCTCATGGGCCCTCAGGTGACCGCGACGCGCACCGCAGCCACGACGACCGTGGTGGTCAGCGGGCACGCCGAGAGTGTCGTCGGGATCTTCTCCCTGCCCGTGCGGGCCACCGCCGCTGGGCCGACCGAGCCACCGCCTCCAGCTGCGGGCGCCGGGCCATGAGAAGACGAACGATGACCGAGCACATTGCGAGCGGCCCCCGGTCCCGTGTTCGAGGGCGCCTTCGCGACGAGCGGGGGGCGGTCGCCACCGAGCTGGTCCTGCTCACCCCGCTGCTCATCGTGCTGCTGCTCTTCGTCGTCGCCCTCGGCCGTCTGGCCGGGGCGCGGATCAACGTCGACGGGGCGGCCGCCCAAGCGGCGCGGGCCGCCTCCATCGCCACCACCCCCGCGGAGGCCAGCGCAGCCGCCCAGCACACTGCGACCGAGGCGCTCGGCTCGGACCACGTCACCTGCGCCACCCTCAAGGTCACGATAAACACCGCCCGGTTCGCCCCCGGCGGATCGGTGAGCGTCACCGTCACCTGCGCCGTCGCACTCAGTGACCTGACTGGACTGCGCCTGCCCGTCACCGAGCGCGTCTCCTCGACCGCGGCCTCGGTCATCGACACCTACCGCTCGGCCCTCGGCCCATGACCGAACCGCTGCGCCGTCGCCTCGGCGAAGAGGAGGGGATGGTCACCGCCTTCGTCGTCATCTTCACCCTGGCGCTCCTCGCCATGGCTGGCCTCGTCCTCGACGGGGGCCTCGCACTTGCGGCCAAGGTCCAGGCCATCGACGACGCCCAGGCAGCAGCGCGCGCCGGCGCCCAGGCGATCGACATCCCCCTCTACCGCTCGACCGGCACGATCACCCTCGACCCAGCCGAGGCGACCGCAGACGCGCAGGGCTTTCTCGCCGCGGCCGGGGAGCACGGCACCGTCACCGTCGCTGGCGAGACTGTCGCGGTCACCGTCACGATCACCCAGCCCACCCAGATCCTCTCCGTCGTCGGCGTCGACCAGCTCACCGTGAGCGGCACCGGCAGTGCGACCGCCCAGCAGGACCCCTGACATGAGAGCCCGTGACACGGCCCGTCCCGGACGCCTTGCCAATGGCGTCGGCGCCCTCGTGCTCCTCGCTTCCCTCGTCGCCGGCATCCCCTGGGCGCTGTGGCACTACATCGGCTGGCCTCTCCCGCACCACGTCCCCTCCACCGGCCAGATCGGCCACGTGCTCACCCAGCACGGCATCGCCGGGCGGACCCTCGTCGACGTCCTGGCGGTCGTGGTGTGGGTCACCTGGGCGGTGCTTGTCGCCTCGGTCGCCGCCGAGATCCCCGCCGCGGTTGCCGGCCGGCGCGCCCGGCGCCTCCCGGTCGCCGGTGTTTTCCAGCCGCTCACGGGGCGCCTCGTCGTCGCCGTCGTGGTCGCCGCCCTCGCCCTCGCACCCCGGCCCGTCCACAGCCATCCCACCGGCGCGCCCGGCACAGGCCTCGTGGTCCTGCGCCGCCCAGTCGCCGCCCTCGTCCTTGCCGGCACCGACCAGCCGACCTCGCCGCACGCGCCGCCCAGGCCGCCGCCTGGCGCCCCCACGTCGCCAACGGGCGCCCCCGGGGCCCCGGTGCCGGTGGCTGACCCTGCCGGCCCGGCGCCACACGCATCGCCTGGCACCCAGGTGGCAGACCAGATGCGCACCTACGTCGTCCAGCGCGGCGACACCCTCTGGGGCATCGCCGAGCGACAGCTCGGAGACCCGCTGCGCTGGTCGGAGATCTACGCGCTCAACGAAGGGCGTCCCCAGCCCGGCGGCGCCAGCCTCACCGACCCGCACTGGATCGACCCCGGCTGGACGCTCCTCCTCCCCGCATCCACAGCCGCCCCAACACCACCTGCGACCCCGATGCCGACTCCGCCGACCGGCAACGCCACGGCGCCCACTTCCGGCCCGTCGCGCGCCAGCACGTCACCTGTCGCGCCGGGCGCGCCGGCACCAGCGATCTCCGCTCCGAGTGCTGCACCGGCCCCTCGCCATCCCGAGCCTGTCGTCGGGGGCCGGGGCGACGGCACCGAGACGGTGCGTGGCGACCCGGTGGGAGCGCCGGTGCAGCTGCCGTCGGGCTCAGTGGTGGCCGGCTCCTTCGCTGCCGGTGTGCTCTCTGCGGTTGCCCTCGGAAGGCTGCGGCGCCGCCACGCCTACCGCTACCGGCCGCCCGAGCCCGGCCGGGACCTCACCAAGCCGCCGCTGCGCCCGACCCTGGGGCACTTGATCCGCGCCGCACACGACGACGACGACGGGGAAGCGCCGCTCGCTGCCAGCGTCAGGGAGGACTTCGACGGCGGTGGCACTGCTCCCCCCGCCAGCAATGGTGTCGCTCGTGGCGCGTCCAGCCTCGGCGAGCCCGGCTTCTCACTCGACGATGCCGAGCGCCGCCAGGACCCGGGCCGCCTTGAGGTCGGGAACCTCGGTGGTCGCAGTGTCGCCTGCGATATCACTGACCTCTCGGGTGTTGCCCTGTGCGGGCCGGTCGCCGACGACGTCGCCCGAGCACTGCTCTGTGGCCTCGTGGTGCGCGCCGGGCCTGGCGCCGCGGAGGTCCTCTGCACCGGTGCGCTCGCCGGCCGGCTCCTGCCCGGCCTCGGCCCGCTGCCGGCCATCCGCCAGGTGACGACCCCGGAGGACATGGCCAGGGCGGTCGAGGCCGAGCGGATCGCCCGGGCTCGGCGCCTGGAGGCCGCCAGCGCCCCCGACGCCAAGCGGTTCCGGGCAGAGCATCCCGAGAACCCGCTGCCGTTGCTCCTCGTGCTTGCGGATGGCCCGAGCGACGCGTCGGCCGGCAGGTGGGTCGCGCTCGGGGCCGGCGTGCCTCCACTCGGCATAGCGGTCGTCTTCCTCGGCGACACGCCTGCGGCCGTGGGACAGCTGGTCCTCGACGACACCCGCACGGTCACCAAGGCCGCGCTGGCGGCGCTCGCGGACCACCTCCGCGATGCCCAGATGTTCGGCCTCCGGGCCGACGAGGCCGTCGAGCTGCTTGGCGCGCTCGCCGATGCCGCCGCAGCCGACAGCGACAGCGGCAGCGAGCAGACAGGCGCGGCCGAGCACGGCGGTGTCGGCGACCATGGCGGCAGCGACAGGGCTGTGCCTTGTCCTCATGCCTCCGACCTCGTGTGGCCCGAGCCGGCCGCTGGCGACGACACAGGCGAGCAGGCCGAGCGCCCGATCCGCGTCGAGGTCCTCGGGGCCATGCAGATCACGGCATTCGGCCAGCCGGTGGCGACGGGGATCCGAAGCCGGGCCAAGGCGCTGCTCGCGTGGTACCTGTGCCGGCCCGAGGGCGCGAGCGTCGAGCAGGCCGTCGACGCCTTGTGGCCCGACACGCCGCCCGAGGCGGTGCTGCGCCAGTTCTGGCGGGCGCTCGGCGACCTGCGCGCCGGGCTGCGCGGCCCGGGAGGCGAGACCCCCGAGGTGCTGGAGAAATCCGGCGAGCGCTACCGGCCTGCACCGGGCGAGATCGCCTGCGACCTGTGGGAGCTCCAGGCCGCCCTCGGCGTCGCGGCCAGAGCCGAAGACGGCGATGGAGCCCGTCAGGCGCTGCGCCGTGGGGTCGAGGTCTACCGGGGCGACCTGCTCGACGGGATGGGAGACCAGTGGGTGGAGCCGGTCCGCCAGGACCTTCACCGCCGTGCCCTCGACACCCACCTCCGCCTCGCCGAGCTCGAAGAAGCAGCCGGCCGCCCAGATGCGGCGGTCGCCACCTTGGAGCGGGTAGTCGAGCTCGACTGTTACGCCGAGCAGCCCTACCGCCGTCTCATGATCCTCCACGCTGCCCGGGGGCGCCTCGACGCGGTCGGCTCCACGTGGCGACAGCTCAACCTCCGCTTGGCCAGGCTCGACCTCGACGTCGAGCCAGCGACCGCCCGCCTCTACCGCACCCTCACCGCTTGCGAAGAGATAGACCCGCCCCGCCCGGCTCGTCTGCGTTCGTGATCGCGCCCCGGAGCCTGCCCGCGCTCGCCACGCCCGGTCGGATGGCCGCGACCGCCGCGACCGCCGCGGTCGGTGCGGCCGTCGAGGCAGTGAACCTTTGGCGCTTCGGCTGGAGCCCGCCGCTCGGCGCGTACCTCGTCTTCGGCGCGGCCGCGACCGCCGTGAGCGCGACGGACATAGCGCTGCGGCGGGTCCCCAACCGGGCGGTGCTCGCCGCCCTCCTCCCCGGTGCGGCGCTCCTCGCGCTCGCCTCGGGGCTCGACGCCACGTGGTGGCCGCTCGCCCGGGCCGGGATCGCCATGGTCGTGCTCGCTGGCTTCTACCTCGCCCTCGCCCTCGCGTTCCCCTCGGGCATGGGCATGGGCGACGTGAAGTGGGCGGCGGTGACGGGGCTGTTCCTCGGGTGGATCAGCTGGCCGGCGGTTGCGACTGGGACGCTGCTCTCCTTCGCCGGAGCAGCGCTGTTCGTGACCGTCCGCTACGTCGCCGCCCCGGGGTGCCGCCGGGCGGTGCTGGCGATGGCGCCGTTCATGGCGGCCGGCGCGCTCGTCGCCATCTTGGTGGTGCGGTAGGCGGCGGCCGGTCCCGGCCGGGCAGTCAGCGGGCGGCTTCGCCGACCAGGTCGGCGAGGGCGAGGTTCGCCGCCAGCTTGGCCAGCCGGCGACCTCGTGAGGGGCGCAGTACCACGACACCGACGCCTGCCCATCGGAGCCGGTCGAGGATCGCCGCCAGCTCATGGCGGTTCGCCGAGAGGCGGCCGTAGCCGTCGACGACCACCAGGTCGAAGTGGCCGGGCGCGTCGGCGAGGAGTCGGGCGAAGCCGGGTCCGGCCCCGCCGGGGGCCTGGTCGACGTAGGTGGCGACGTGATGCCAGCCCGCCTGGCGGGCCACCTGGGCTACGAGAGTGGCGACCTGGCGCTCCAGTGCGCGCCGGCCGCCTCCGGTTGTCTCTCGGGCGTAGATCGCAGTGCGCCACATGGCTCCTCCTTCGGGTGGGCCGTCACGGCGAGGAGACCTCTGTCGGTGAGCGGATGCAAGTCGTAGCTGTGAGGAAGAGCCCGCGACAGCGAGCCGAAGCGGCTACCTGGCTGGCATTCGCACCGGTTGCCCGGTCGACAGGGCTTGGCCAGCCGGTGCGAGCCGATCTGCCCCCTCACCGGGCGATCGCGCCGTCCCCTCCGCGAGGGACGTCTTGGCCGAGCGATGCCGGCGGGCGGCGAGGTCCGATGAGGCACGCGCTGAGGACTGCACCGGTGAGGAACGCCCCTCCGGCGATGCCCATAGCGAGGCGGAGTCCGGTGGCGAAGTCCGCCGGTCGAGTAACGAAGCTGCCGAGGAGTGCGACGCCGACCATCCCTCCGAGCTGGCGGGAGGCGTTCAAGGCGCCTGAGGCGATCCCTCCCCGTGCCGGTGGTGCTGCATCCATGACGGCGGCGGTCGCCGGCATCATGGCAAAGGAGATGCCGAAGCCTGCGGCGATGAAGCTGGGGAGCAGAAGCAAATACGGCGTGTGCTGGTCGGTGACGGCGAGGCCGCCGAAGCCCGCGGCGCCGAGGCAAAGGCCGACGAGCATCGGGAGACGAGGCCCGCGTCGGGCCATGACGCGACCCGAGGTCATCGAGCCGACGATGGTCGCGGCCATCTGGGGGACCAGGAGAAGCCCGGTGACGAGGGGCGAGAGACCGCGGACTTTCTGGAGGTAGAGGCTCATCACGAACAGCTCGCCGAAGAAGCCCAGGTTGCACAGCAGGCCGACCACCGTCGCGGCCGAGAAGGTGGCCGAGGCGAAGAGCCCGAGGGGAAGCATCGGCCCCCTGGAGCTGTGCTCGACGGCCACGAAGACGGCCCCCGCGGCGAGGAAGACGGCGACGCCGACGACGACGACCGGCGAGGTCCACCCTTGTCCTCCGGCCTCGATCAGCGCGGTGGCGAGGCCCGCGACGCAGCTCACCGCGGCGAGCTGCCCGGCAAGGTCGAGGCTGTGGGGACGCCGGGGCGGGCGCGGCAGGTGGCGGGCGCCGACTGCGAGGCCGGCAGCCCCGAGGGGGATGTTGATGAAGAACACCGCTCGCCAGCCGAGCGTGCCGACCGTCACGCCTCCAAGCGCCGGTCCCGCCGCCGCTGCGACACCGGCCATCGCGCCCCACAGGCCGATCGCGCGGGCGCGCGATGCCGGCTCGGGGTACGCAGCCTGGACGAGCGCCAAGGAGGCCGGGACGGCGACCGCGGCGCCGAGGCCTTGGATCAGGCGTGCGGCGACGAGCACTGTGATGGTGGGTGCGAGCCCGCAAGCAAGCGACGCCATGGAGAACAGCATCAGGCCGGCGAGGAAGACCTCCTTCGCACCGCGTCTGTCCGAGAGCGCTCCGGCGGACAGCAAGAAGACGGCGAAGCTGAGGCTGTAGCCGTCGAGCACCCATTCGAGACCGGTGGTCGTGGTTTGCAGGGCGTGGGAGATCGACGGCAGGGCCACGTTGACGACCGTGGTGTCCAAGATGACCATGGCGTAGCCGACGCAGCCTGCCACCAGCACCCATGCCGAGGGAGGTCCTATACCCCGGGCGGGGCTCACGGGGTGCAGAGCACCTCGCCGTGGAGGACGAAGAAGCAGGCGTCCTCGGCGGCTGCCCACCCGCGCCATGCCTCGGCGAGGCGCTCCAGGTCGGCGGGCGTCGCGAGCTTCGCCGATGTGGCCTGCTCGGCGAAGCGGGACCGGGTGAGCCGCTCGGCCCACAGCCCTCCCCACCAGGCCCGCTCGTCGGGGGTCGAAAAGCACCAGGCGCTGGCCGAGGTCTCGACCCGTGAGAAGCCGGCGCGCTGGCCCCAGGAGAGAAGGTGGCGCCCGGCGTCCGGCTCGCCGCCGGCACTGCGCGCCACGGCGCGGTACAGCGCCTGCCACTCGGCGAGGCCGTCTGTCGCCGGGTGCCAGCACATGGCCCCGTAGTCCCCGTCGCGCACGGCGACGACCCCGCCGGCCCGGCAGACACGGCGCATCTCGGCGAGCGCGCCGAGCGGGTCGGCGAGGTGCTGGAGGACCTGGTGGGCGTGGACGACGTCGAAGGACTCGTCGCCGAAGCCGAGCTCGTAGACGTCACCGACCTCGAAGCGCAGGTTCCCCCGCTCGGCGGCTTCGGGAAGCGCCCGGGCCTCGTCGAGCACCCCGGGCGCGGCGTCGAGGCCGACGACATGGCCGTCGGGGACACGAGCGGCGAGGCCGACGGTGATGGTCCCCGGGCCGCAGCCGACGTCGAGCACCCGCGCGTCGGGGGCGAGCTGGGCAAGAAGGTAGGCGGCGGAGTTCTCGACGCTGCGCCGACGATGCGAGCGGAGCACGCTGTCGTGGTGGCCGTGCAGGTAGCGGTCATGGGTGTCGTCGTGATCTGGCATCGACCCATGATCGGCGGCGCGTGTGCGATAAGCAAAGAAGTTATGCCGACCTACGATATAAGCTCAGCTCATGTCAGACACCGAATGGCTGCGGAGCTTTCTCGCGACCTACCGGGCCGGGTCGGTCACCGACGCCGCCTACCACCGAGGCATCAGCCAGCCCGCGGTGAGCCAGCACCTTGCCGCCTTGGAGCGCGCGGTCGGGTCCCGTCTGTTCGTCCGAAATCCTGGCGGCGTCGAGCCCACGAGCCAAGGACGCGACCTCTACGCGGCGGTCACCGAGCCGCTCGACGCGCTCGAGGCAGTGCTGCGACGCATCCACGGTGACCAGGCACACGCTCTCGATCCCCCGGTTCGCGTCGGCACGAGCCCCGAGTTCTTCGCGGCCGAGGTCGTCCCCCGGCTCGCAGGACAGCAGATAGCCGTCGTGGCCACCTTCGGCAACGACGGCGAACTGTTCACCTTGCTCGACCGTGGCGAACTGGACCTCGCGGTCACGAGCACCACGCCGCCGAGACGGGCGCTTCGCGCCGCATCCATCGGTGCCAAGCACTTCGTCCTCGTCGCCGCCCAGAAGCTTGCCCCGAACAGGAGCCTCGGTTCGCTCGAGGAGCTGGCAGCTTGGGTCACCGAGCAGCCGTGGGCGTCCTACAGCCTGGAGCTGCCGATCACCCGACGCTTCTGGCAGAACGTCCTCGGCCGGCCGTTCCCGGGCCCGCCGCAGCTCGTCGCCCCCGACCTGCGCGCCGTGCTGCGTGCGGTCGAGCTCGGCGTCGGCGTCAGTCTCCTGCCCACCTTCGTCTGCGCCGAGTCCCTTGCCGAAGGCCGGATCGTCGAGCCCTATCCTGTTTCCGACCTCGTGCCAGAGGAGCCATGGTTCGCCTGCAGCAGGGTCGGGGAGGCCGCTCGTCCAGCCGTCAGGGCGCTCCTCGACAAACTGGCCGAGCGTCCAGCGCCACCGGCTGCAGCAGCGCTGAGCCGCCGCCACGCGGCCCCGAAGCCCCGCTGACAAGCCCCGGCCCGGACCCGGCAAACAGGCGCAGATCACATCGCTTCGTCTCGCGGGCTTTCAAGGCAACTGCTGTCCAGCCGAGCGTCCTGACGGTGAACTGATCGATCGGTGTTCATGCGATGGCGCAAAAGGCATCAGCGCGCTGCTGGGTGGATCAGGCGGGTGAGGGCGACGTTAGCCATGGGCGGTTCCAACCTCCGATGCTGGCAAGAAGCGGCGATCGCCGACGGATCCGCTACCTCTACTACTTCGCGAGCCAGGGCAGGGGGCTGGAGGACAGGGAGCCACGCCGAGCCACTGCGGCCAATTGTTCTGGGCGGGCGTAGAAAGTCGTCCCGTCTCGGCGGGTGGTGGCGGCCTGGGCACTGGTGAGGACACGATGCTTGTCGAGCAGCCGGCACAGCCGCCGGTCACCTTGCTGTCGCACCCGACCATGGCAAGCCACGCCGCGTCTGGCAGACCGTTAAGCCCTGGGACGACGGCGCCGACCCCCCGACATTCGCGGCGGCGGCCACGACTCGGTCGAAGCCGTTACCGCAAGGACGATTCGGGTAACCCTGAACTATCTCCTGCCTAGCCTGTTCGCCATGAGCGATGAACCTGTTGCTGGCCGTCCCTCCGACGGCTTTGCCGTCGAAGCTGCGGCGTTCCTCGAAGCCTTGGAGGTCACGCCACCCGCCGCGCTGACCGGGTGTGCGCTGTGGCGAGCCCACGAGGTGGCGGCCCATCTCGGCGCCGGTGCGGTCGAGATCGCCCTCAACTTGGAAGCCTATGGAGAGGGCCGGCCCGTGCCCGCCACCAGAGGCTTCGAGGAGCGGGAGGCTCGGTACCGGGCGATGGAGGACGCCGAGCTGCGAGCTGACCTCCCCCGCTCCATCGATCGGGTCGCGGCAGCGCTCGACGCGGTGCTCGGCGCAGAGCCTGATGCGGTGGTGCCGTGGACGGGGCGCCAGATGGTGGTAGCCACCTTCGTCACCCACCTGCGCAGCGAGCTCGCCCTTCACCGCTTCGACCTGGTCGGCGACGACGAGACCAGCCAGAGCCTGCTCGGACAGCCGGAGCTCACCGACCATGCAGTGGCGGTGCTCGGACGAGCGCTCGTCGCACGCGGCGCCGCCGCGGCGTCGGCTGGCTTTGCTGCGGTCATCGCTGCGCCTGGCGCGAGCGACCTGGCCGTAGTCGTCGATGGAGACGGGCCTCGCCTCGAACGTAGCGACGCTCGCCTCGAGCCCGCGGTCGTCGGGGATCCGGCGGCCCGCCTGCTGCTGCTCTGGGGCCGCCAGCCGGGTGACCCGCGGCGCCTGGTCGCGCCAGGAGGTGTCGAGGCGCTCGCCACCCTCCGGTCCCTGCTGGCCGGGTACTGACTCTTGGCGCCCTATGCGCGGGCGGGGACCGCGCCAGCAGGCTCAGGCCCAGTCGCCGGCGGCGACCCCGAGATCGCGTGCCAGGCCGGTTCTCCCGGCGTCGGTCACCTGCACGACCCGGCGCTCGCCTCGCGTCACCCAGCCGAGATCGACGAAGCGGCTCAATAGGGTGTTCCCGAGGGCTCCGGCGAGATGGGGGCGCTGCTCGCTCCAGTCGAGGCAGTAGCGGGTGAGCGGGCGGCGTGCAGTTGTCTCCACGTCCACGCCGAGCTCGCCAAGCCGCGCCTTGCCGGTCTTGGTGAGCACATAGCGCTGGGACCGTCCCGCTCCGAGGACAGGATCGGGCCGGCCTCCGGGATCCTCCTCGACCCGGAGCACGTTGCCGGCGACGAGCGCGTCGAGCAGGGCGACACCGAGACGGCCAGCCAGGTGGTCGTAGCAGGTCCGTGCTCGCCGGATCGCCTCGGCATGGGTTCCCTGGCGAAGCGAGCGGATCGGCCGGCACGGGGCGAGGCGGGCGAGGGCCTCGAGCGCGTCTGCGACCTCGGGACGGGTGATGCGGAAGTACCGGTTACGACCTGAGGCCTCGACGCTCACCAGGCCGCCGTCGACCAGGCGCGCCAGGTGCGCGGAGAGCGTGGAGGCAGCGACCCCGGCCTCTGCAGCGAGCGTGCTCGCGGCGAGCGCCCGGCCGTCGATGAGGGCCATCAGCACCGCGGCACGGGCTGGTTCGCCCATCAAAGCGGCAATCGGGGCGATATCGGCGTCCCCTGCCACCACAGCGTCTCCGACCATGCCGACCACGCTAGTGCGGTCACACTTCGGGATTGAGCGAAGTATCCTGCGACAAGACTGGCCGGGTGGAGACACCGGGCAGCAAGGGAGCGACCCACGAGGGGTGCCTGTCTGGACGATCCTCCCCGTGGCCGCTCGTGGCGATCTGCGTCGGGTACTTCATGGTGATCCTCGACACCATGGTCGTCAACGTCGCGCTCCCCGCGCTCTCGAAGAGCCTGCACACCTCGACGAGCGGGCTGCAGTGGATCGTCGACGCCTACAGCCTTGTCTTTGGCGCGCTTCTGCTCTCGGCCGGCGCGCTCGGGGACCGCCGGGGAGCCAAAGCCGTGTTCCAGTTCGGGATGGCCATCTTCGCCGTCTCGTCGCTCGCCTGCGGGCTCGCTCCCACGACCGGCCTGCTCATAGCGGCGCGCTGCGCCCAGGGCCTCGGTGCTGCCCTCGCGGTGCCCGCCTCCCTCTCGCTGCTGCAGGCTGCCTACCCCGACCAGGCAACTCGGCGTCGGGCCTTTGGGATCTGGGGCGCGGTGGCCGGCATCGCTGCTGGTGCCGGCCCGGTAGTGGGCGGGGCTCTCGTGTCGGGTCTCGGGTGGCGCTCGGTGTTCTTCGTAAACGTGCCCATCGGCGTCGCAGGTCTGGCTCTTGCAGCCCGGTTCCTGCCCTCCCCACCACGTAGGCCGCATGGCACCGACATCGCCGGGCAGCTCGCCGGGGTCGCATGTCTAGCCGGGCTCACCGTCGCTCTCATCGAGGCGGGTACATCGGCCTCGGCCTCGCCGGTGGCGGTGACTGGCTTGGTCGTGTTCGTCGTAGCCGGAGCCGCGTTCATCGCCATCGAGCACCGGGTGGGCAGTCCCATGCTGGCGATGGGTCTGTTCTCCTCACCCACGTTCTCGTCGGCCACGGCCGTGGGGCTGCTCATCAACCTCGGCTTCTACGGGGAGCTGTTCGTCATGAGCCTCTACCTCCAGCAGCTCCGGGGCTTTACCCCGCTTCGGGCCGGGGTGGCGCTCACCCCCGAGCTGGCCATGGCGGTCGTCGGTTCGGCCGCCTCGGGGAGGATCACGGCCCGCAGCGGGCCAAGGCTTGCCATGCTTGTCGGCCTGGTCGTGGGCGGCGCGGGGCTGGCGGGCCTTGCCGTTGCTGGAGCCCACAGCTCCTACTGGCTGCTCGTCGTCCCCTTCATGGCCGCAGGACTCGGCATGTCGCTCGTGATGCCGGCGGCCACGACGGCAGTCATGGAGGCAGCACCACCGGAGCGGGGAGGGCTCGCCTCGGGCACGCTCAACGCTGCCCGGCAGGTCGGCGGCGTGATCGGCGTCGCCCTCCTCGGAACCCTGGTCGCCTCCCAAGGAACCTTCATCGTCGGCCTGCGCACTGCCATGGTGATAGCCGGCGGGGTGTTCGTCCTCGGGGCGATCCTCACCGCGCTCTTCGTCGATCGAGCTCATCCAGCTATGTGGACCACGCCGGCGCGTCCTTCTCCGAGCAGCTGGCGAGATTCGCCGGACCACACTGGCGTGGTGCCGGGGCGCCGTCGGCCGCCGCCCGCCACGTAGCATCGATCAGTGCGGATCTTCGTGGCAGGTGCGAGCGGCGTGATCGGCCGGCACCTCGTGCCGTTGTGGGCGGCCGTGATCGGCCTCTACTTCGGGTGGCTCGGCTGGTCGGCGGTTGCGACCGGGACGCTCCTCGCCTTCGCTGCGGCCGCCGTTGCCGTGCTCGCCCTGCGGCCCGCCACCTTCCGGCGTGGCCGGCTGGTGGTGCCGATGGCGCCGTTCATCAGCGCCGGCGCGCTCGTCGCCGTGCTGGTGGCGCGGTAGGTGGGGGACCTCGACGGCGGAGACCGGTCGTCGTCGGGGTGACCGCCGGACGTCACCTCTTCGAAGTGTGCGCCGCACCGGCGCCTCAGCTGCATGAGGGCGCGAGCCGTCGAGCGGGTGGTCTTGGGAAGTGCAGGTTCGTCATAGGTGTTCCCACGACCGGGAAGCGCGCCAGGGGACGGAGACGAGACCTCGATCCACCGGCGAAGTCAAGGGGTCGAGATTCTCCTAGCGGAGCGAACCGCCAGGTCAGGGGGCTCCGAACCTCCTGAGATCTCACCGCCGCCCCGAAGCTTGCGAACGCTCGCCACTGAAGCGCGCAATAACAGGTTGACGGCTATGCAGGAGAGCACATGGACGACACCGACGAACAGGTGGTGGGCTGGTCGGAAGCGGGCGACCCGGCCGCCTTCGTGGAGCTCGTCTGGCGTCACGGCCCTGCGGTGCATGCCTATCTCGCTCGCCGCACTGGACGCCAGGACGCTGACGACCTCCTGGGTGAAGTCTGGCTGCGAGCGTTCAAGGGCCGGGCCGGCTATGACCGCCGGTGCCCGGATGCTCGCCCTTGGCTCTATGGGATCGCGCACAACGTTCTGCGCGCACACTGGCGCCATGCTTCGCGGCCGATGGTGCACACGCTCGAACCAGGCAACTCAGATGCCTGGTCAGATGTCGATGTTCGCCTGGATGCCGCGGCGCAACGTGAGACCCTCCGCCAGATATTGGCGGCGCTCTCTGAGGACGAGCGTGAGGTCTTGCTCCTCGTCGTCTGGGAGGAGCTCACCCCAGCCGAGGTGTCCGTGGCTCTTGGCATCCCGCAGGGGACCGCCCGGAGCCGGCTCCACCGCGCCCTCTCGACGTTTCGCAGCAACGCGGCAATCAACTCATCGGTACTGATCCGCTCGTATCCCAAGGAGGTTTGACGATGGACACCATGGAACTGCTCGAACAACTCGGCTGTGTCGAACCGGTTGACCAGGAGGTGCTCGCACGGACTGCTGATGCGCTCCTGGAGTTGGCGGCGGCCGAGGACCGGCGGCCCACGGTCGGCGTGACCGCGCCCGTTGGAAGAGTCGTGCGCGTCATCCGAGGTTCTGTCCCAGCCGGTGGTCCGGTCTCGCCTTCTGCCGATCGTGCGGACGGGGCGCGCCACCAGCGCCAGCGCCGTTGGGTGGCGCGTGCCGCGGCGGTGGCCGTGTTGGCTGCTGCTGGCAGTGGTGCTGGGGTGCTCTTGGAACCCGGTACCCCGGCCGGACCCGGCACGGCTGCCGCGGCTGTCCTGAAGAAGTTGGCCCACGTTGCCGCTGACCAGCCGGCGCCGATTGTGCCGGGTCCTGGCCAATACCTTTACGTGGACTCCGTGGAGGCATACACCGATACTGCTGGAACCAGCCCTAGCGGTGGTGCTGGCTACACCGTGCTGCTTCCGGAGAACCGCCAGATCTGGATCGCCGCGAACGGCTCGGGGCGGATTCTCGAAACCTTCGGGAACCCGGTCTTTCTTTCGGCACAGGACCGCGCCAACTGGGAAGCCGCCGGCCGTCCACCCATCCAGCATGCTCCGACCGATATGTCCTTCGGTCCCGGTGGGTTGGTCGATGGTCCGACCAACCTCTCCAATCTGCCCACCAATCCCTCTGCCCTCGCGGCCGAGATCTCGTCGCGCAAGATCGAAGGTGGCCCTCCTGGCCCGGCCGAGGACTTCACCCAGGTGGCCGACATGTTGAGGGAGACCGATGCCTCGCCAGCCCTGCGTTCGGCGTTGTACCAGGTCGCCGCCGGGCTCCCCGGCGTCGAAGCACTCGGGACGGTCACCGACCATTCCGGCCGGAGCGGGGTCGGCGTCGCCTACGTGAACAAGGGTCTGCGCCACGAGCTGATCTTCGATCCCAAGACGAGCGCCCTGCTGGGTGAGTACTACACGATCATTGGCGCAGGATCGGGTTATGACGCTCCCGTTGGGACCGTCGTCGGGTGGGAGGTGTACCTGCAGTCGAGCGTCGTCAACTCCCTCCCGTCCGCCCCAGCCACCGCGCCCTCGCCGCCTGTGGCGCCAGCGACACCCGTGCCGTCCAACTCGGCAACATCGCCCAACTCGGCAACATCGCCCAACTCAGCAATTTCGCCAACTACCACGGTGGCTCCATAGATGATCGTGATGTCAGCATCCTGAGTCGTGTCCGCACGTCGGCCGGTTCGAATACGAGTGACTACGGACGAGCGCACTCGTCGAGGAGGCCTCGCGAAGCAAGGAAGATGCCCATGACCAGCCCGCAGCAGATCGCCGAGTTCCTCGACCAGCGCATCACCTGGCCCCGAGCGCCCGGCCCCTTCGACGCGGAGATGCCCTGGGACCAGGGTCTTGGTGGCTATCCCCTCCTGCCGGCGCCCCGCCCGACCGTCGACGAGCTTGCCCAAGAGCTGCTCGCCATCGCCGAGTTCCGGGCCCTGCAGCTCGGCACGTGGCTCGGGACCACCGACGGCGAGCTCGTCGCCGGGGCCGTCGAGATGGTCACCCCGTCCTTCTACCGCCAAGACGTCGAGCTACTCGTGGCCGCCCTCCAGCGCGCCGCCCAGCTCCAGCAGCAGGAAGGCCAGCAGGTCGCCGGCCGGAATGCGCTCGGCGCGATCGGCGTCGTCGCGCTCGTTGCCGCCTTCATATTTGCGGTCGAGTCCGGTAGCACCGCGTAGCTCGCAACAGCACCACGGCCCGAGGCCGACGGCGTTGCACGCGGGCAACCCGAGCCAGCTCGACCCCTCGACGTCGGTCAAACTGGCTGCGTCGCGCCGACGAACACCTCTGCGCCCCACGCCGCGTCGATTGTCGCCGGCAACGGCTCGACGCGGACATCGGCGCCGGCATGGGGGGCGTCGACCATGACCCTCTGGCCGTTCTGCATACCGACGTAGATCCCGACGTGCTCGATGGCCGTGGGGCCCTGCCCGAAGAAGACGAGGTCGCCCGGTTCGAGCGGCGCTCCGGCCGGGACCTGCGGCCCCGCGTCGTACTGGTCCTGGGCGACCCGGGGAAGGCTGATCCCGGCCACCTTGTAGGCGGCCTGGACCAGTCCGGAACAGTCGAAGCCGACACCGGGGGCCTCGCCGCCCCAGATGTAGGGGGTGCCGACCTGGGCGAGGGCCCAGTCGACGGCGACGCCTCCGGCGGTGCCCGCGGCGACGGTTTGGGCCTGGGTCTGGCCGTAGGTCTGGGCGAGGGCGAGGACCTCGTTGACGTACCAGGTCGCGTGGTTGTAGTCGAAGATGGCCTGGTTGAGATTGGCGCCGTTGGCTGCCCCGTTGGCGCACAGCATCCGGGCGGCCGCGTACACCGCGTCGGTCGGGTCGTAGGGGCTGGCTGGGTTGGCGCCGCCGGGCGGGACCGGCGTGTCGTATTCAGCGAACGTGGAGGCGAGCTCCTGCATGTCACCTTCGGCGCCAGCACTGTTGGCCCCCGACTGAACGCCGGGCAGGGTCGATTGGCCGTTGTCGGACTCGATCGTACCGATGGCTGCGAGCACGGTCCAGGGGAGCCCCGGGCAGGTGGTCGCGGCCTGCTGGTAGAGGGCGAGCATCGCCGGCGGAATCGCGCTCGTGGCCGTGGCCGACGGAGTGGCCGCTCCGCCGCCGAGGAGCGAGGCGATCCCCGCGCCGGCTCCCGCCGCGAGGAGCGCGACGAGGATGACGAGCCCGCCGGCCGCAGCAGCGGCCTTCGTGGCGAGCCCGGAGGCGGCGCTGTCGTCGAGGGCGATGCTCACGCGCCAGTGAGGGGTAGGCCCGCGAGGTCGATCAGGCGGACGCGTGCCGTGCCGGTCGAGCCGGCGGGGAGCCACACCGGGCCGTCTGGTGCGCCACGGCCGGCCCGCGTGGTGGTGGCGACCGGGACGACAGGGTGGCAGAGCACCCGGCGGGCCTCGGCCTCGCGGCGCGGGGAGCCGAAGCTGAACAGGACCCAGTTGGGATGCCCCGCCGCGGCGGCGAGGCGGGCGTAGCCGTCGAGCTTTCGGGCGAGGCGCTCCAGGCGCTCGGTGCCGTTGTCGTACTCCAAGAGAAATGGCAGGCTCGTGCCGTGGTCGGTCCACACCCCGTAGCCGTCGGGGCGGACGACCTCGCCCCACTCCGCGGCGCAGCGCCGCTCGGACCACCACTGTTCGAGCCGGCAGCCCTCCCGGGTGCGCGCCGAGCGGGCGAGGGCGCAGAAGAAGCCGTTGGTCCCGACGAGATGCGCGAGGCGCTGGCTGGCGGCGAGGTCGTGGACGAGGCGGCGGCGCCAGGCGAGGTCGGCTACCTCGACGCCGTGCTCGGCGGCGACGAGGGCGGCACCGAGCGGGCCGAGCACCCAGTGGAAGGGGACCGGGCTGCCACCGCGCCGTGGTCGGAAGCGGTCGAGGACGTCGATGGCGTACAGCTCCGCCAGGCGCATCCGGGCCCGGCGCTCACCGGTGAAGCAGACGTCGGCGACCTGGGAGCTGGTGAGCACCCGGTGGTCGTCGAGCAGGCGGCAGAGCCGGCGGTCGCGTTCGGTGAGCCGGCCGAGGACGGGGAGCAGCCGGGAGTCGAGGTCCCGCCAGCC
>JAKBTL010000020.1 GCA_021844425.1 Actinomycetes bacterium
GCATCCCCTGCATCCCCGGCCACGAGCTCGGTCGCAGACCTCGTCCAGGCGACCGCGGCCCTGGTCGCGATCCCGTCAGTGAGCCGGCAGGAGGCTGCGCTCGCCGCCTACGTCGCCGGCGAGCTCTCCGGGCACTCCTGGCTCGAGGTCACGCGCGTCGGGGACAACGTCGTCGCGCGGACCGAGCTCGGTCGAGCGAAGCGGCTTCTCATTGCGGGCCACCTCGACACCGTTCCGCCCGCAGGCAACGACACGGCACGGGTCGAGGACGACGCGGTATGGGGCGTTGGAGCCTGCGACATGAAGGGAGGCGTCGCGGTGATCCTCGACCTCGCCGCGACGTGCGCGGAGCCGACCGTCGACGTCACCTGGTGCCTTTACGCGCGTGAGGAGCTCACGCGCGCGGAGAACGGGCTCGTCGAGCTGTGGGCCACGCGGCCCGACCTTCTCCAGGCTGACGCGGCGGTGCTCTGCGAGCCGACGGATGCTCGGGTCGAGGCAGGCTGCCAGGGGACCCTTCGCGCCGAGATCCATCTCGGCGGCGTGCGGGCGCACACCGCGCGCCCGTTCGTCGGCCGGAACGCGATCCACCGGCTCGGCCCTTTGCTGGAGCGTCTCTCCTCTTGGAGCGGCAGGACCGTCGAGCTGGACGGCTGCGTCTACGCCGAGCAGCTCCAGGCGGTCTTCGTCTCTGGGGGCGTCGCAGGCAACGTCGTGCCCGACGAGGCGGTCCTCAGGGTCAACCACCGTTTCGCTCCCGACCGCGATCTCGCGACGGCAGTGGAGGAAGCGACGCGTGCCCTCACCGACGGGCTGCTCGACGAGGAGCTCGGGGACCACGTCGAGCTGGTCGACGGAGCCGACGGTGCACCACCCGCGCTCGGCCACCCGTTGCTGGCTGCACTGGTGGAGCGGAGCGGCTACGCGCCCCGGGCGAAGCTCGGCTGGACCGACGTCGCGACCATGTGGGCGCACGGCGTCCCGGCCACGAACTTCGGCCCTGGCGATCCGCTCCTCGCGCACCATCCCGACGAGCACGTCACGCGCGCGTCGCTCGCACGCGTGCACGGTGTCCTGGCCGGGATCGTTGCCGGCACATGGTGACGCGTACCGGCGGGTGTCCCGGCGTCGGAGCCGCGCCCCGGCGTCAGAGCCGCCGGAGGACGGTCACGACCTTGCCGTAGATGGTGACGTCGTCCGGCGAGAGCTCCATCGGCGAGAGGGCTGAGTTCCGGGGAGTGAGCACGACCTTGCCGCCCTGTCGTGAACCCTGCCGTGAGAAGACCTTCACCGTTGCCTCGTCGCCGGGAATGCCGGCGACCACCGTGTCGCCGTTCTCCGCTTCCGGCTGCTGGCGGACCACGACGTAGTCGCCGTCGAAGATCCCCGCCTCGACCATGGAGTCGCCTCGGACCCGCAGCATGAACAGAGATCCCGTGCCCGTGAAGTCCTCGGGGAGGGGGACGATCTCCTCTACGTTCTCCTGTGCGAGGACCCCGGTGCCTGCAGCGACGTCCCCGACCAGCGGGACGTGGCGCACCGGTCCCGCCGCCATTGCGACCTGAGAGGTCGGCTCGTAGCGGACCTGGATCGCGCGGGGCTTGGTCGGATCGCGCTCGAGATAGCCCTCGCGCTGGAGGACCGCGAGATGGCTGTGGACGGTGGCCGAGGAAGCGAGACCGACAGCATCCCCGATCTCGCGCACCGAAGGGGGGTAACCCCGCTTGCGAAGGCAGTCGCCGATGAACTCGAGGATCTCTCGCCGCTTTCCGCTGAGCGCCTGTGCCATGTCACAACCCCCTCGTAGCCTCGCCCGTGATGGCGAACGTGCGTTTGCCGAGGATAGCGGAGGAGCCGGCCGTGAGCAAACATCTGTTCGCCGTCCCCCTTGACAACGAACATGCGTTCGTGATTGGATCGACAGCGAGGCGAACATGCGTTCGTTCCGGGAGCAGCGCCGTCAGGCCGGCTCCAGCACCGGGGAGCGCGGGAGGAAGTGTGAGCACTATGGCCGCTGCACCGCCTGTGAGCACGAGGACGGCGGGCTCGCCGGAGAACGTGCTGGTCGTCGCAGGGCCTCGTCCTGCACTGCACCTGGTGCCCGACGCTGGCGCACTCGAGAGGGGCTGTGTCGAGGATTGCACACGCAGATCCCCGGGCCGCCTTCAGGCCGCCTCCGAGCCGGTCATCGCCATTGCCTGCACGGGCGCATCGGGAGACCTTCGTGGCGGGATCGAAGGCCCCCAGCGCCGGGCCCGCCGAACGGACGCGCAGCGCCGCCGTCGCGCCGTCGTGCAGCGCCGCCGTCGCGCCGTCGCCCTTGCGGTGGTTGCCGCAGGTCTCGTCGGTGGTCTGGCCCTGCCGCTCCCTGCCTTGGGAGGCGCGCCCGCGCCTCGGCTCGGATCAGCAGCAGCAGCTGCGCCGGGCGAGACGGTGTACGTGGTACGTCCCGGCGACACGCTGTGGTCGATTGCGACGCGCTTCGATCATGGTGGTGACCCGAGGCCGCTTGCGGAGGCGCTCGCAGAGGAGACGGGCTCGGCGGTGGTCGTGCCCGGCGAGCACATCGCGATCCCCTGATGCTGCCTCGGCGTCCTCGGCGTCCTCGGCGTCTTCGGCGTCTTCGGCGTCTTCGGCGGAGTAGGCGTGGCAGGCGGAGCGGGGGAGGCGGAGTAGGGGAGGTGGCGCAGCGGTAACGTCGCAGAGGTGCGATGCCCTTGGTGCGGCGCAGACGACGACCGGGTCGTCGACTCGCGTGTCTCAGACGAGGGTGCGGCGATCCGCAGGAGGCGCGAGTGCCTGGGGTGCGGGCGGCGGTTCACCACGTTCGAGCGGGTCGAGGAGCAGCCGATGTGGGTCGTGAAACGGTCGGGACAGCGCGAGCCGTTCGACCGGGCGAAGCTGATTGCAGGAGTCCAGGCAGCGTGCAAGAACCGGCCGGTGACCAACGACGTGCTCCAAGAGCTCGCGCGCCAGGTCGAAGAGTCGCTGCGGTCGACCACTTCTGAGCCGACCACCCAGGAGGTGGGGGTGGCGGTGCTCGAACGGCTCAAGGCGCTCGATGACGTGGCCTACCTGCGGTTTGCGAGCGTCTACAAGGGTTTCGAGGACGCCGGGGATTTCGAGCGCGAAGTCGGCCTTCTCGTCAAGACGACCGAGCCGAAGCAGCCGGTCTGATCTCAGGCAGGCTGCACGTCGTGGCCGAGCTGGTTGCCGGAGTGCCCGAGGTGGCACTGGCGGTGTACGCCCATCCGGACGACGCCGACGTCGCGTGCGGCGGGACCTTGGCGTACTGGGCGCGGCACGGCGCGTCCGTCCACCTCGTCGTCTGCACGGACGGGGGTCGGGGCACCCAGGACCCTGACGTGAGCTCGGTGCAGCTTGCCCGCCGCCGCGCAGCGGAGCTCGCCGCCGCTGCGGAGAAGAGCGGTCTCGCTTCGTACCGGGTGCTCGGCGCGCCCGACGGCGAGCTCGACCGCAGGCCGACATTCGTCGGCGAGCTGGTCGCGATCATCCGGTCCGTCCGACCCGCGGCGGTGCTGGGGCACGACCCGACGGCGATCTTCTTCGGCCAGGAGTACTTCAATCATCGGGACCACCGCGCCGCGGGGTGGGCGCTGCTGGACGCGCTGTCGCCCTCCGCAGCGCTCCCGCTCTACTTCCCAGAGGCCGGGCCACCCCACCAGGTGTCGGTGGTCTACTTGTCGGGCACCCTCGACCCCGACGTCTGGGTGGACATCGGTGAGACGATCGAGGTCAAGGCCGCGGCCGTCGAGTGTCATGGGAGCCAGTTCATCGGTGCGGAGGCTGGATGGGCTGCGGAAGCCGTGCGGCGTCGCGCGGAGGAGGAAGGCCGTCGTGCAGGGGTCCTCCACGCCGAGGGGTTCCGGCGGCTGCGTCTCAGTGGCTGAACGCGCGTGGGTGCGGCCGGCGGGACCCGCCTCGGGAGCGCCCCGCGATGAGCCAAGCATCCTCCACGTCGACATGGACGCCTTCTTCGCGTCGGTCGAGGTGCTCGACGATCCTTCGCTCGCGGGGAAGCCCGTGATCGTCGGCGGGAGCGGCGCTCGCGGCGTCGTCGCGTCGTGCACCTATGAAGCCCGGGTCTACGGCGTGCACTCCGCGATGCCTTCTGTGCGCGCTCGTCAGGTCTGCCCGCACGCGGTGTTCGTCGACGGCCACTACAGGAGATATGCGGAGGTGAGCGCGCAACTGCGCGGCGTGCTTCGGTCGTTCACCCCGCTCGTGGAGCCGGTCGGGCTCGACGAGGCGTTCCTCGACGTCCGCGGCGCGCTGCACCTGCTCGGCCCTCCTCGAACGATCGGATCGGCGATCCGCTCGCGAGTACGTGAGGAGCTCGGCCTCGACTGCTCGGTCGGCGCCGGCCGATCGAAGATGATCGCCAAGCTCGCCTCGCGTGCGGCGAAGCCCAGAGCCGAGACGCGAGGGAAGCTGCCCGGAGAAGGGGTGGTGGTCGTCGCGCCCGAGGACGAGGTCGCGTTCTTGCACCCGAAGCCGGTCGGGCAGCTGTGGGGGGTCGGTGCTGCCACGGCGAAGCGGCTCACCGAGCTCGGCGTCCGTACGGTGGGCGACCTCGCCGGGCTTCCCGAGGCGGTGCTCGTCCGCGCCCTCGGGAATGCGCACGGAAGGCACCTCGCGGCTCTCGCGCGCGGCGACGATGCCGACCCCGTCGTCCCGGACCGACCGACGAAGTCCGTCGGGCACGAAGAGACGTTCCGCGAGGACATCGCTGACCGCACGATCCTCCAGCGGCACGCGCTACGAATGGCCGAGTCGGTGGCAGGCCGTCTGCGTGCGAGCGGTCTAGCGGGGCGGACGGTGACGGTCAAGGTGAAGCTCGCAGACTTCTCGCTGGTCACGCGGGCCCACACCATCGGAGTCGGGCTCGACACGGGATCCGCGATCGGCGCGGTCGCCGTCGCTCTCCTCGATGCGATGGACCTCCCGACGGGCGTACGGCTGCTCGGCGTGAGCGTCTCGGGTCTCGAGTCGGCATCCGCAGGGCGGCAGCTCAGCTTCGAGCTCGATGCGCCGGCGAACGGCGAGCTCCCTGGCGCCACGGCGGACGCGGCGCGCCGCCAGGAGCATTGGCGCGCGGTGACGACCGCGATCGACGCCATCCGCCGTCGCTACGGCATGGAGGCGGTCGGCACGGCGTCGATGGTCGGGCCAGGCGGCATCGTGGTCCCCGCTCGCCGTGATGCACCGTGGGGGCCGAGCCAGGAAGACCCGTTACCGCCGGCAGCACCGCAGCAGACGTCGCAGGACCCACGGTCATAGGGCCGCAGTAGAGGCGAGCCCACTCCTCGCCGGCACCACCACCGCCGGCACCACCGCCGGTACCCCCGCCGGCACCCGAGCCGGCACCCCACCGGCACCACCGCCGGTACCGCCGCCGGCACCCGAGCCCTCCTGCGCCCTGGCGCCTCGTAACATCGAAGCGTCGTCCGGAGCGAGGTGCACCGGGCCGGCGCTGAGGAGGCTGCCATGGCACGCGACGTAGAACGGGACAACCGTGGAGATCGTCAGGAGGTCGTGCAACGCAGGTCCGGCCGTCTTCGCCCGGTGCACACGCTGGCTGTGGTCGCCGTCGGCCTCGTCGGCGTCCTGATCGCCTTTTGGGTGCTCAGCTCCATCGCAGGCCTCATCTCGGGACTGGTGAAGGTTGTCGTCATCGTGGCGGTGCTCGCCGGTCTCGTCTGGCTGCTCGCCGGCCGGCGCCGCCGGGAGTAGCGCCGCTCCTCGGGTTGCGCGGTCCCTCGGGCCGAGCCGCTGGAGACCAACGCCCGTCTGTGCTAGGCCAGCACCTCGACGCTCGCTCACCGTCACTGTCCGAGTGCGCCCAGGGAGCCCAGAGGAGGAATGTCGATGTCGGACGCCGTCGTGCTGCAAGGCAGCAAGCGCTCCGTGCTGGTGGATCTCGTCCCGGGCGCGCGGGTCCGGGACGCGCTCTTGGTCGTCGGAGCTGCGTGCCTCGTGGGGGTGTTGGCCCAGGTGTCGATCCGCCTGTCGTTCACGCCGGTGCCGATCACCGGGCAGACCCTGGGTGTCCTGCTCTCGGGGGCCGCCCTCGGAGCGCGGCGGGGGGCGGCTGCCATGGCCCTGTACGGGATCGGAGGAGTCGCGGGGATCCCGTGGTTCGCCGACCATGCGCACGGGTACGTGGGCGCTTCCTTCGGCTACATCGTCGGGTTCGTGCTGTGCGCGGGCGTGTGCGGCTATCTGGCACAACGTGGCGCCGATCGCTCGATCGGCAAGAGCGTTCCTGCGATGGTGCTGGGTGAGGTCGCCATCTACCTCTGCGGCGTCACGTGGCTCGCGCTGAGCCTGCATGTCGGGATCCTCCGAGCGCTCGAGCTGGGGTTCGTCCCCTTCGTGGCCGGCGACGCCATCAAGGCTGCGCTGGCCGCGATCGCGCTCCCCGGAGCGTGGAAGGCCGTCGGCGCCGGTCGGGACGAGCGCCTGCGATGACCCCCAGGGTCTGAACGGTGCCCATCGACGGCATCGACGACTTCGACGGCATCGATGACTTCGACGGCATCGACGACACCTACGACTTCTTCCTCGGCGGGTGGCGCGTGCACAGAGCCATCACGAACCACCGTCAGTCGCTCACGGGGGTGTTCAGTGGAACGGCGACCGTCGCGCCTTGTGATCGCTCTGCGCAGATCGACCTCATGACCGCGGAGTACCGGGAGGTGGGGGGGCTGCACATGGGCACGTACCGGGGAGCTGCCCACCGCCGGCTCAGGTTCCTGAGGCAGCAGGACGGCGCGGTCGTCATCGCCTTCGACGATGGGCGACCCTTTGCCCGATGCGATCTGCGGAGCGGCCGGTGCGAGGCCACCCATCTGTGCGGAGGTGATCGGTACGACATCACCTGGCAAGTCCGTACGCGCCAGGTGGTCGCCGAGGAGTGGCGAGTCCGCGGGCCCGAGAAGGACTACGTCGCGGCCACCTTGCTGTGGCGCCTGCGTCCCGAAGACGATCGGGCGGCATGACCGGATCCCCTGGTCCGGGCGACATGTACGAAGCCCGCATGACCGACTCGCCTGGTTTCTCCGCTCCCTTCGAGGTGGACCTCGGTGAGGTCGTCGAGCGCGGCGGGCTCGTCTTCTGCGACCTCTTGGCCTGCTGAGCCCACTCGAAAGGCGCCGGGTGCCCGCGCGTCGCCGGGCACGGGGCTCGGGCGTGGGCTGGTGCGTGCGGACTAGCTTGGGCAGGTGGCGGTCGGGGCGGGGAGTCGTCGGCGGCGGCAGTCGGAGCGGGGGGCGGCGGCAGTCGGAGCGGGGCGTCTGCGGTGTACACGGAAGAGGTACACGACAGAGCGCTCGACCCGCGGCGACGTCATCGCTTCGACGACGATCCCATAGGCCCCCGGCCCGCGTCGTGACGCTCCCCGACCATCCCGATGTGGCGTCTGCGTGACGCCCTCCTCCCTCGCGGTGAGGCGCCGCCGCGACGCCAAGCGGTGGGTGGCGCTGTGGCTTCTTGGCCTCAGTCTGCGGGTCACCGTCCTCGCCCTGGCGCCGCTGCTCCCGGTCGTCACGCGTGACCTGAGGTTGGACCAGACGGCGATCGGTGCCGTCACGACCCTGCCAGTTCTCCTCTTCGGACTGGGGGCGGCGATCGGTTCTGTCGTGATCCGCCGCGTGGGCACGAAGCACGCCGTCGTCTTGGGACTCCTTCTGGAGGCAACCGGCGGAGCGCTGCGTGGCGTCGGCACGTCGACCGCCGTGCTCTTCGCCTGTACGTTCGTGATGGGCCTCGGCATCGCGATCCTCCAGCCCGCTCTGCCCACGCTCGTCCGCCGCTGGAAGCCGGGCACGGTCGGCACCGCAACCGCCGTCTACGGCAACGGTCTCCTCATCGGCGAAGCCATCGCCGCGTCGCTCACCCTGCCGATCGTGCTGAAGGCGACGGGCAGCTGGCAGGGGAGCCTTGCCCTGTGGTCGGCACCGGTCGCGATCACTCTCGTCCTCGCGGTCGTCGTGATCAGCCGGGACCCGCCACTCCTCGACCCGCCACCCCTCGACCCGCCACCCCTCGACCCGAAGCCGCCGAGCAGCGACCCGCCGCCCGACCCGCAGCCGGCCCGCGCATCGGCGTGGTCCCGACTACGTGCACGCGCTTCGTGGAAGCTCGGGCTGATCCAGGGCGGTGCCTCAACTGCGTACTTCGCGGCCAACGCCTTCCTCCCCGGGGTGCTGCACGCGAGCGGGCACGGCGGCGAGGTGGGCACCGCGTTGACGGTGCTCAACGTGAGCCAACTCCCCGCCTCGGTGGTGCTCGTGGTGCATGCCGACCGCCTGGTGCGGCACCGGTGGCCCCTTTGGACCGTCTCGGCTGGTCTGGTCGGCATCTCTGCCGGCTTGCTCTTCGCTTCGCCCCCGATGCTGTTCGTCCTCGCAGGGCTCCTCGGGTTCTTGTCCGGCTTCCTCCTTCTCCTCTCCCTGGCCTTGCCAGCGGCCGCCGCCAGGGAGAGCGAGGTCGCGCCGATCTCGGCAGGCATGTTCACGATCGGCTACACGATGGCCTTCGTGCTCCCGCTCGCCGGCGGCGTGGTCGCGGACGCCACCGGTTCCCTGCGCGTCACGCTCGCACCGGCCTTTCTCGGCGCGATCCTCGCGTTGATCGCGTCGGCGACCTTCACTCCGAATCGCTCGCCCACGCCAGCGGCACGACGAGGCGCCCGAGGAGCGTGGATGCCGGGCCCGCCGGGACCGGCGGAAGGCTGAGAGGAGCTCGAGCGTTGGCGCCGGTTGCGCGCGCCTGCCAGGATCGGCGCCATGCCGCCTATCGCCGATCGGATCCTCATGGGTCCGGGCCCGTCCAACCCATACCCGGAAGCAACCGCAGCGCTGGTCCACCCGGTGCTCGGACATCTGGATCCGTCGTTTCTCGACATCCTCGACGAGACCATGGAACGGCTCCGCCGAGTGTTCATGACGTCGAACGCGCTCACCCTGCCGATCAGCGGCACCGGCTCTGCGGGAATGGAGACGGCGTTCGTGAACGTGGTGAGGCCGGGCGACCCGGTGGTCGTCGGCGTGAACGGGTTCTTCGGTGAGCGAATGTGCGAGATCGCCGATCGGCTCGGTGCCGACGTCATCCGGGTAGAGGCGCCGTGGGGCGAACCGCTCGACCCCGAGCAGCTCGTCGGCGCGCACCCGTCCCCTGTGGTCATCGCGCTCGTGCATGCCGAGACCTCCACCGGGGTGCGTAACGACGTCGCCCAAGTCGGCGCAGCGAAAGGGGATGCCATCGTGGTCGCCGACACGGTCACCTCCCTGGGTGGCATCCCGGTGGCGATCGACGACTGGGGGGTCGACATCTCCTACAGCGCCACGCAGAAGTGTCTCGGAGCTCCGCCCGGGCTGGCGCCCCTCACGGCCAGCGTTAGGGCGCGCGAGCGTTTCGTGCCGCGCCCTGCGAGCTGGTACTTGGACCTCACGCTGCTCTCCAAGTACGTCGAGGGTGACGGGGTTCGGCGCGTGTACCACCACACGGCTCCCGCAGCGATGATCGCTGCCCTCCATGCAGGGCTCGGGGCCGTGCTCGACGAAGGCCTCGACGCGGTGTGGGAGCGGCACCAGGAGTGCGGCCAGATGCTCCAGGCGGGCCTCGAGAAGCTCGGGCTCGAGCTGTTCGTCCCGGCCGAGCACCGCCTCCCTGAGCTGACGACGGTCGTCGTCCCCGATGACCTGCCGGCCGGCATGGACGAAGCCGCGGTGCGCGCGCGGCTCCTCGAGCGCTACGGCATCGAGATCGGCGGAGGCGTCGGGCAGCTCGCGGGCAGGATCTGGCGCATCGGGTGCATGGGGCACGCTGCGCGGCTGTCCAACGTGCACGCACTCCTGGGCGCCCTCGGCGAGCTCCTGGGGCGCTGAGCGGGGATCCACGCTGGAACGCCGCTGACGCTTGGACGTGCGACCCGCAGATGTCGTCGTCGGACGCGAGCTCAGCGCGAGGGTGCCGGATTCGTGTACGTCCGTTCGGGCTGCAGCAGGACGGCGGCGCGACGCTCCGCCGCCATGACGCGGTCGTACTCGTCCCAGTCGTGGTGCGTGCCGCCCGCGGCGCGGTAGATCGCCCGCAGCAACGCCGGGAGGGAAGCCGGGTCGACGCCATCAAGCGGGTCGTCAGGCCCAGCGATGTCGCACCGCCCCTCGACCGCGATCCATTGCCACCCGGCGCGGAAGACGAGCGTGGCTCGAGGACGGCGTCGCAGGTTGGCGAGCTTGGCCCGGCCGTAGGTGACGAAGCCCAGCACCGGCTCCCCGGAGAGCGGGTGAGCGACGACCCCGGCGTTCACCACCGAAGACTGCACGGATCCGTCCGCACGAACCGTGGAGACGACAGCGAGATGGTGGTCCCCGGCGGCGATCTCCTCGACCGCCGACAGAGCGTCCGACAGCGCACCGGCACCGGCTCCGTACATGCGACGATCCTCTCATCTTCCTCCCACGCCAGGTCGGGGTCCCTCCGGCCATCGCCCGGTCCCCCCGGCCATCGCCCGGTCCCCCCGGCCATCGCCCGGTCCCTCCGGCCATCGCCCGGTCTCGTCGGACCTCGCCCGGTCCATCCGGACCTCGCCCTGTCGGTGTCGAGGAACGGACGACGTGGACGAAAAGGATCCACGCCCGCCGTCGCTGAGGTGGCCACGGAGCCCCTGAGAGGCGGCGCCGGGAATCGAACCCGGGTAAAGGGCTTTGCAGGCCCCTGCCTCAACCACTCGGCCACGCCGCCAGGAGAGGGGTCAGCCTATCGCTCCGCGACGCGGCCGCCGGCTCCGATGCGACGCGGTGTCGGGGTCTCGTGAGAGGCTGGGGCCCCGGCAGGCCGGCGCCGTGCACCCACCCTGCGGAGAACCCAGCCCGAGACGGGGGAACGACGGAGCTATGCGAAACCCGATGTTCGTGTTCGACGAGAAGATGGCGGACCTCGTCCTCGGCTACTGCCGCGAGCGGCTGGCGCTCGACCCGGTGCCGCTCGACTACGGCGGCTACGCCGCGTCCTTGCCGTCGTCCCTGCGCGACGTGCTCGCCGGGCTGATCTCGGCGGACGGCAACGACCCGGCTCGGGTGCTCGAGCTCTTCTCGGACCGCCTCGCCACCGCGGTCATCTCCGCAGACAGCCCGAGGAACCTCTCGTTCATCCCCGCCGCGCCGACGAAAGCCAGCCTCCTGTTCGACATGGTCGTCTCGAGCGGATCGCTCCACGGGACGTCGTGGCTCGAGGCAGCCGGCGCGGTCGCCGCCGAGAACCAGGTGCTCGCCTTCCTCGCCGAGCTGGCCGATCTCCCGAGGGGTGCGGGCGGCTGCTTCGTGTCGGGCGGCTCGGCCGCCAACCTTTCGGCGCTCATGGTGGCCCGCGACACCGCGGCACTGCGCGGCAATGCGACGCTTCGTCCCCGTGTCGCCTGCACCGACGAGGCGCACTCTTCCGTTGGCAAAGCGCTGCACGTCCTCGGGGTGGAGCCGTTCCTCGTCCCGGCGGTCGACCATCGGCTGAGCGGCGAGGTCCTCGAGGCCGCGCTCAGCTCCGACCAGCCGGGCGCGGCGGACGTCGTCGGTGTCGTCGCCACGGCAGGAACCACCAACGCAGGCCTGGTCGACGACCTCGCGGGTGTGGGATCGGTCGCTCGCCGCAGGGGGATCTGGTTCCACGTCGACGGCGCCTACGGCTGCGGCGCGCTCTTGTCGCCCGCTGCGAGACCGCTGTTCGACGGGATCGAGCTGGTGGACTCGTTCGTCGTCGATCCGCACAAGTGGCTGTTCGCTCCGTACGACTGCGCAGCCCTCATCTACCGCCAGCCCGCTCTCGCCAAGGCGGTGCACACCCAGGATGCGGCGTACCTCGACGTCATCCACGAGGCGCTCCCCGGCTCCGTCGACGCCGGATCGGGCGAGGAGACCGACATCTCGGACGCGCCGTGGAACCCGACCGACTACGCCTACCACCTCTCGCGACGAGCCAGGGGACTGCCGCTGTGGTTCTCGCTCGCGGTCCATGGCACGGACGCGTACCGAGACGCCGTCGAAACGGTCCTGGCCAACGCCCGGGGTGCAGCTGCGCTCATCTCGGCGACTCCCTACCTCGAGCTCGTGCGCCAGCCCACGCTGTCGATCGTGCTCTTCCGCAGGAGTGGGTGGTCGCGGAGCGACTACGAGACCTGGTCCGCCAAGCTGCTCGCCGACCAGGTCGCCTTCGTGACCCCCACCAGCTGGGAGGGCGAGCCCGCGGCACGCCTTGCCCTGCTCCACCCCGACACGACGGTCGACATCGTGCGCGAGATCGTCGAGACGATGGCGTGACCCCGCACGAGCGCCTGCGCGCGTGGCGTCGCGCATCCTGCCCGCAGCGGCCTGCGATCCTCGTTACGCTCGGCAGGTCATGAGCGTCGCCACGAGGAAAGAACGCGTCGAGGCCCCGACAGGCGAACGGTTCGACGCGCAGGCATTCGTGTCCGAGGAGGGAGGGCCGGGGATCCTCCTTCTACAGGAGATCTTCGGAATGGACGAGTTCCTCCGGACAAGGGCGACGCTCCTCGCCGAGATGGGGTACTCGGTGCTGGTGCCCGACGTCTTCTGGCGAGTGGAGCGCAACGTCTCACTCGCCCACGACGACGCGGCGCTCCAGGCCGCCTTCGGCTACATGGGCCGCTTCGCCGAGATCCCGAGGGACGTCACCACCGGCGACCTCGTCGCGGCGCTCGCCCACCTCCGCACCATCCCGGAGGTCACCGGCCCGACCGCGGTCCTGGGGTACTGCCTCGGGGGGCGCCTGGCCTTCGAGCTGGCCGCTGCTTCGGACCCCGACGCGTGCGTCTCCTACTACGGGTCGGGGATCGCGGCTGAGCTCGAGCTCGCGCCACGGGTCACGTGCCCGGTCCTCTTCCACTTCGGCGGGTCCGATCCGTACATCCCGCAGGCCGAGATCGGCGCGATCGGCGCGGCGTTCGCCGGCCGTACGGGCACCGAGGTGGTGGTGCAGGAGCAGGCCGGCCACGCGTTCGAGAATTCGTTCGCGCCGATGTTCTCGGACCCGAAGGCCGCGGCCGCGTCGTGGCCGGTGACCGTCGACTTCCTCGCAAGGACCCTCCGGCCGTGAGGGTGGGCAACATGTACGGCCCGGACGCGACCTTCCTCGGCGTGCCGGCGGCCGACCTCGACGACCCGTCCTCCTACGAGCGCGCCGCTGCGGTGGTGATCGGCGCTCCCTTCGACGGCGGCACGTCCCACCGTCCGGGAGCCCGATTCGGTCCGCAGGCCATCCGCCTCACCGACTACCTGCCCCATGACGGAAGCCGGCCGCACCTGTCTCTTGGTGTCGACCCCCTCGCCGAGCTCGGTGTGGTCGACGCCGGTGACGTCGAGATGCTCTCGGGCGAGACGGAGCGATCGCTCGACAAGCTCGCCGACGCCGTCGAGCGGATCGCCCGCCACGGCGCTCTCCCCGTGGTGCTCGGTGGCGATCACACCATCGCGCTCCCCGACGTGACGGGTGTCGCCCGACACATCGGGTGGGGAAAGGTGTCGGTGGTCCACTTCGACGCGCACGCCGACACGGGCGACACCCAGTTCGGCTCCCTCTACGGCCACGGCACGCCGATGCGGCGGCTCATCGAGTCAGGAGCCACGCGCGGAGATCGGTTCCTCCAGATCGGCCTGCGCGGGTACTGGCCCGAGCCCGAGACTCTTCGGTGGATGGCGGACCAGGGAATGCGCAGCTTCGAGATGGCCGAGGTCGTCGGGCGCGGGCTCGACGCGTGCCTCACCGAGGCGCTCCAGATCGCGACCGACGGCTGCGACGGGGTCTTCCTCTCGGTCGACGTCGACGTCGTGGACCCGGGACTCGCGCCCGGTACCGGCACCCCGGAGCCCGGAGGGCTGTCGAGCAGGCAGCTGCTCGACGCGGTGCGCCGGATCGCGATGGAGGTGCCGCTCGCGGGCGTCGACGTGGTGGAGGTCTCGCCGCCGTACGATCACGCGGAGGTGACCGCGTACCTGGCAAACCGAGTCGTGCTCGAGGCGCTCTCGGGCGTCGCATGGCGGAGACGTGCGTCGGCGGGGGGAGGCGCCCCGCGCAGGCCCGGCGCGCCGCTGCTCGAGGGGCGATCGAGCGCCGGAGACGGCTGAGCCTCCCGGAGACGGCTGACCTTCCCGGAGGAGAGGCTGAGCCTCCCGGAGACGGCTGAGCCTCCCGGAGGAGAGGCTGGCAAGCGCGCTCAGCCGCAGGTGCTCTTCGCGGGCGGCGTGGCGTGCAGCGACGCGTAGGGAACCGCCGTCGGCGGCGCGGCGACGTGGACCTTCTCGCCGTACTTCCCGAAGGTCCAGGCCAGCGTGTAGTGGCTGCCGCTCGCCGAGGTCGCAGTGCCGCGAAGCACGCGGGGCAGGCCGCTCGAGGTGTCCAGCAGGAGCGAGGCTGTGCCGACGGTGCGGTGGTGCGTCGATGTCCTGAAGAGCGCGCCGAGCACCTCGGTGGTCGGCGGCGACGAGCCGGGGAGCGTCCTGCTCGAGGTCGGGATGAGCGCGGTGCGCAGCTGCGAGATGTTCGAGCTCGTGGTGATCCCGTCGGCAAATCCTCGGTAGAGCTTCTCGCCTTTCACCACCTTCACCCACTTCCCCGTGACCGATGCCGCGCGTGCCGTGGGAACACCAAGCTGGTCGACGACGGCGACCCGTGTGCCCTTGAAGTACACGACGTCGTGCACGAGGCGCAGGTGGAAGAACGCTGTGCCGCCGTTGCAGTGCTGCAGGATCACCTGTCTCCCCCCGTTGGGAGCCGCGTCGCCGGCGATGTTGTCCGGAGCGCCGAACGCTGTCGAGCGTTCCACGTAGTGGTAGGTGCCCGCGTGCGTGACCTGGCTGATCGCGCGATTGACGAGGCTTGCAGCGACCGCGCTGGGGCTTGTCGGCGCGATGGAGGCACCGATCCCGATGCCGGCGCCCACGGCAAGGATGAGCACGCCGGCGAACGCGAGCCCTCTGCGCGTCCTGCGACGACGCTCCTCGGGCGAGCGCGGTGCTCGCGGCGGTGGGGGCGGCGGGAAGGACCAGGGGTACGGAGGTGGGGGAGGCGGCCCGTAGGGCCCCTGCGCCTGGCCGTAGGGCCCCTGCGGTGTCTGGTAGGGCCAGTACGGCGTGCCGGCGGGGGGCGTGCCCTGCGCCTGGCCGTAGGGCCCCTGCGGTGTCTGGTAGGGCCAGTACGGCGTGCCGGCGGGGGGCGTCCCCTGCGCCCCCTGCGTTCCCTCTGCACCGGGGAAGGGTGGTGACGAGGGTGCGTGCCAGTGGTAGAGGTCGTCGTCGCCTGGCGCGGGGGTGGCCCCGACGCCCGCATCGGGCTCGCGCGCCGGTCCACCGGGGGTTCGGCCACCGCCATTCGGAGTCGGCTCGTCGGGCATCGACCGCAGCGTAGGACCTGTCCGCGTGTCTGGTGCGCGCGGCCCGCACGGGCACCGAGCATCCGCTGACGCGATTCACCGCCGTGTCATGCTCGATCCATGGCGAACGGCGCACCGTGGCACGATCAGGATCTCCTCGCGTTCGACCTGGAGACCACGGGGATCGACCGGTTCGAAGACGTCCCGGTCTCCTATGCGCTCGTCACCGTGCGCGAAGGGGAGGTGGTCGACGAGGACGCGTCCCTCGTCGATCCGGCGCGAGCGATCCCGCCTCGCGCGTCTGCGGTGCACGGCATCACGACGGAGCGGGCGCGCCGGGAGGGGATGGGCCTAGGGACGGCAGTGCGACGCATCGCGGACGCGTTGCTCGGCGCATCGCGCCGAGGGGTGCCCGTTGTGGGCATGAAGCTCGACTACGACCTCACGATGCTCGACAGCTGCTACCGCCGGGAAACCGGGCGAGGGCTCTCGGACGACGGGTTCTGCGGACCCGTGCTCGACGCGCTCGTGATCGATAGGCACGTCGACCGGTACCGGAGGGGGAAGCGCACGCTCGCTGACCTGTGCGCGCACTACGGCGTCGCGATCGAGCACGCTCACGACGCGTCGGCAGACGCGAAGGCCGCTGCGGACGTCGTGCGCGCGCTGTGCGAGCGCTACCCGGAGCTGCTCGCCTCCTCTCCGGCGGAGCTGCACGTCGCCCAGCAGAGCTGGCACCGCGAGTGGACCGCCTCGTTCACCGAGTGGCGGCTCCGTAAGGGGCTGAGCCTCGAGCCCGGCGACGACGCGGGGTGGCCGATCGCCTCCGGTGCGCTGGGGGCCGGGGCCGAGGTGGGCGTGTGATCCCCATGGCGGTGAGGCCGCCTTCCTCGGGTCCATGGGCGCCCGAAGGATCCGAAGCAGCGGGACCTACGGCCCTCCGCCCGCTGCTGGGAGGATGGCAGGATAGGACGCGTGTGGGCGTGGGAGGTCCTCGAGCCGGGGCCGATCGACGAGCACCCGCTGCGTCTCGTCGAACGTGCCGTTCCGGAGCCGGGTCCTGGCGAGGTGCGGGTGGACGTCCGCACGTGCGGGGTCTGCCGGACCGACCTCCATGTCGCGGAGGGCGACCTGGAGGTCCACCGGACCCGGGTCGTTCCCGGCCATGAGGTCGTCGGTACCGTGGGCGCCCGAGGGCCGGGGGCAGAGCGGTTCGAGCTGGGTGAGCGCGTCGGCGTGGCGTGGCTCGCCTCCACGTGCGGCGTCTGCCGGTTCTGCCGGCGCGGCGCCGAGAACCTCTGCGTGCGAGCGACCTTCACGGGATGGGACCACGACGGCGGCTACGCCGAGTCGACGCTCGTCGACGAGCGCTTCGCCTACCGGCTCCCCGATGGCTTGAGCGACGATCAGGCAGCACCGCTCCTGTGTGCGGGGATCATCGGCTACCGCGCGCTGAAGCGGACGTCGCTTGCGCCTGGGGGCCGTCTCGGCCTCTACGGTTTCGGTGCGTCCGCGCACGTCACGGCCCAGATCGCCAGGGCGCAGGGCGCGGAGCTGTACGTGGCCACGCGGTCCCGAGAGGCCCGACAGCTCGCCGCTGAGCTCGGCGCCACGTGGGTCGGGGGCGCAGCCGATCCTCCGCCCGTTCCCCTGGACGCTGCGATTCTCTTCGCCCCGGTCGGCGACCTGGTGCTTCCCGCGCTTGGTGCCCTCGACCGAGGCGGCGTGCTCGCGGTCGCAGGGATCCATCTCACCGACATCCCGCTGCTCAACTACAGCGCGCACCTCTTCGAAGAGCGGGAGCTGCGGAGCGTGACCGCGAACACCCGCCGAGACGGCGAGGAGCTTCTGGCACTGGCCCCCCGCCTGGGTGTGCATGCGACGGTGCAGCCGTACCCGCTCGAGCGCGCGGACGAAGCGCTGTCGGACCTTGCCCACGACCGGGTCACGGGTGCGGCAGTGCTGCACGTCCGTTGAGGGGCGAGGCGGGCGAGAGCGCCAGGTGACGTCGCCGCTTCGGGTGGTAACCTCCTGTCCCGGGGCCGTTGGCGCAGTTGGAAGCGCACTTGCATGACGCGCAAGGGGTCGGGGGTTCGAGTCCCTCACGGCCCACCAGGGAAAACTCGGGAGAGAGGGAGCAGGGCGGGGAACGGCGCGGGAACCGGGGCCCCGGCG
>JAKBTL010000068.1 GCA_021844425.1 Actinomycetes bacterium
TCTGGTGCGACGTGAGGCCGCCGGGCTCCGGCCACGAAGGCTGGCGCCGCGGGATCTGCGAGTACCCGTAGGTCCGGGCGATCTCCTCGATCACGTCGTCGACGCCGAAGGGGGCGGCACGGATGTCGGGGCGGTTGGTCGGGACGGTGACGAGGAGCCCGTGGTCGGCAGGCTCGGCGCCGAAGCCGATCGGTTCGAGGAGCGACGCCGCAAGGGACGCGTCGACGTCCACGCCGAGCACGGCGCCCACCCGGTGCGACGACACGAAGATGCGCTCGGGCTCGGGCACCGCGCCCCGCACGTCCAGCGTCCCCGTCGCGGTCGGAGCGCCGACGAGCTCCAAGACGCGGTCGACGGCGCGATCGATCCCCCACGGGTCGCATCCTCGCTCGAATCGTGCGGAGGCCTCCGTTCGCAGCCCCAGCCGCTTCGAGGTGCGGGCGATCGCCATCGGCGAGAAGTACGCAGCCTCGAGCGCCACGCGCGTCGTGGAGCCGGAGATCTCGCTCGACGCGCCGCCCATGATCCCGCCGATGCCGACAGCCGATCCCTCGGCGTCGCAGATGAGGCAGTCCTCGCCGGTGTCCCCGAGCCCCCGGCCGGGCATCCCGAGCGTCCGCTCGACGCCGTCGAGCGTGACGAGGCTCTCGCCGGGGCGCGCACGGCGCACGAGGAGCCCCGCTCCGCCGAGACGGTCGAGGTCGTAGGGGTGCGAGGGCTGGCCGAGCTCGAGCATCACGTAGTTCGAGGCATCGACCACGTTGTTGACGGGACGCATGCCGGCGAGCAGCAGGCGGCGCGCCAGCCAGCGAGGCGACGGCGCGACCTGGACGCCGTCGAGCACCCGGAGGACCATGCGGGGACACAGGTCGAGAGCCTCGATCTCGAGCGACGCGAGCGCGCCGACGGACGTCCCGAGGTCCGGGGCCGGTGCGGGGTCTGGGAGCGTGAACGCCAGACGCAGCTTGCCCGCGAGATCCCGCGCGACCCCTGCGATCGACCACGCGTCGGGGCGGTTGCCCTCCACGGTGATGTCGAAGACCACGTCCTCGTCGATGCCCAGCGCGTCGGTCAGGGGGAGCCCGGGCCTCGCGCCTTCGACGTCGTTCAGCACCAGGATGCCTTCGTGGTCGTCCGAGAGGCGGAGCTCGCGCGCCGAGCACAGCATCCCGTTGGACACCGCCCCTTTCATCGTGCGGCGCTGGATCGCGACGTCGCCGGGGAGGACCGCGCCGACGGGCGCGAGCGGCACGAGGTCGCCGGGCGCGAAGTTCTGCGCCCCGCAGACCACCTCGAGGGGGCCTTGGCCGGCATCGACGGTGACGAGCCGGATCCGGTCCGCGCCCGGGATCGCGTCGACGCCCTCGACGAGGGCGACCACGACGTCCCCGAGGCCCTCGCCGACGCGCTCGACTCCTTCGACGACGAGGCCGAGCTCGTCGAGGGTGGTCACGAGGCGGGACACCTCCGAGGTGTCGAACGGCGCGAAGTCGCGCAACCAGCTGAGCGGCGTCTTCATCCCGGCCGCGTCAGAACTGCCTCAGGAACCGCACGTCGTTCTCGGCGAGCGCACGACTGTCGGCGATGAGGTGGTGCATCTGCGCGCATCGGTCGATCCCCAAGCCGAACGCGAACCCCGTCCACTCCTCCGGGTCGATCCCGACGGCCGCGAAGACCGCGGGGTCCACCATGCCGCAGCCGGCGAGCTCCACCCAGCCGGTCCCCGAGCAGGTCCGGCAGCCCTTGCCGCGGCAGATCGTGCAGGTCACCTCGACCTCGGCGGAAGGCTCGGTGAAGGGGAAGTACCCGGGCCGCAGGCGCGAGTGGATGTCGGCGCCGAAGTACGCCGTCGTGAAGGTCTCGATCGTCCCGGCAAGGTCGGCGAACGTGATGCCGTGGTCGACGACGAGGCCTTCGATCTGGTGGAACACCGGAAGGTGGCGCGCGTCGGCGGTCTCCCGGCGGTAGCAGCGGCCCGGCATCACCGCATGGATCGGCGGCGCCTGAGCCTCCATGAGGTGCACCTGCACCGGCGAGGTGTGCGTGCGCAGGACGACGGTCTCGGGTTGGCCGAGCTCGAGGTAGAAGGTGTCCCACATGCTGCGAGCAGGGTGCGCGGGCGGGATGTTGAGCGCCTCGAAGTTGTACCAGTCGGTCTCGGCCTCAGGCCCTTCGGCGACCGTGAACCCCATGGCGACGAAGACGTCCTCCAGCTCGCGCTGGGTCTGGTCCACCAGGTGCAGCCGCCCCCGCCTGATCACCGAGCGGACCTCGTCGTCGGTCACCTCGGTGAGGTCCAGGCGGTCCTGCTCGAGCATCTCCGCGCGCTCTCGTGCCGCGAGCGCCGCCGCCCGTTCGGCCGCCAGGGCCTCGAGCTGGGTCCGGACCTCGTGGAGGATCTTGCCTGCGGCACGCCGTTCCTCCGGGTCGAGCGCGGCGAGGTCGCGGTGGGCCGACGCGAGAGGGCTCCGCTTCCCCAGCACCGCAGCCTGGGCCTTGGCGAGCGCTGCCAGGGACGTCGCCGATGCGAGCGCGTCCGCGCCCGCACGCTCGATCTCAGCGAACCTCGCCGTGGCGGTCATCGCTGCATCGTAGATCGGCGCGGCGCCGATCGACGCTGGCGGAGCGCCTCGAAGCACAGCACCGCACAGGCCATCCCGACGTTGAGCGACTCTGCCCGTCCCGCCATTGCGATCCCGACGAGCCCGTCGAGGGGAAGCCCCGCAGGCAGGCCCCACGCCTCGTTGCCCAGCACCAGCGCGGTGGGGACCGACCAGTCCACCGCTGCGTAGTCCTCTCCCCCCGAGACCGCCGCTCCGAGCCTGCGGAGCCCCGCCGCACCGAGCGCGTCGAGAGCCGTTGCGGCCGAGCCCTCGAGCACGAACGGCACGTGGAACAGCGAACCCGCCGACGCGCGCACGGTCTTCGGGTTGTAGGGGTCGACGGTGCCGCCGCAGCACACGACGGCATCGGCACCCGAGGCGTCTGCGCTGCGCAGCACGGTGCCTGCGTTCCCAGGGTCTCGCACGTCGGCCATGACGACGACCAGGTCGCAAGGTGCGGGCACCGCGGGGACGTCGAGCATCGGGAAGACGGCGAGCAGCGGCTGGGGCGTCACGGTGGTGGCGACGCGCTCGATGACGCCGGGAGCGAGCTCGAAGATCCGCGCGCCCGCGACGTGTGCCAACCCGACGACCTCTGCAGTGCCCGCGTCCAGCTCCGCCGCCCCGGCCGCCACGTAGAGCGACTCGGGCGCGACGCCTGCGAGGATCCCCGTGCGGACGACCTCGACCCCTTCCGCGACGAACGCCCGCTCCGCCCGCCGGACGGAGCGGCGCTCGAGCAGGCGCCGGATCCGGCGCACCCGCTGGTGTGCGTACGCGAGGCTCAGGAGGGCTGCAGCGCCGCGCCTGCGACGGCGACGAGCGCTCCGAACGCGGCATCGTCGGTCACTGCCAGGTCGGCGAGCACCTTGCGATCCACGCGCACGCCAGCCTCGTGGAGCCCGGCGATGAACCTGCTGTAGCTCATGCCGTGCAGCCGGGCGGCCGCGTTGATTCGCTGGATCCAGAGCTTACGGAAGTCCCCCTTGCGCGCGCGCCGGTCGCGGTACGCGTACTGCATGGAGTGGAGCACCTGCTCGTTCGCGGCGCGATACGTGCGGCTCTTGTTGCCGTAGTAGCCCTTGGCCTGCTCCAAGATCGCGCGGTGGTGCTTACGGCCGTGGACGGCGCGCTTGACTCGTGCCATGGCTGCTCCCCTCTCAGATGCCGAGCATGCGCTTCACGCGCCGCTCGTCTGCGCTGGCGAAATCCTTCTCACGTGACAGCCGCCGGGTCCGGATGCTGCTCTTCTTCTCGAGCAGGTGCGACCGGTTCTGCTGGCGGCGCCGTAGGCGACCCGAGCCCGTGATCTTCACGCGCTTGGCTGCGCCCCTGTCCGACTTCATCTTCGGCATGTCGTTCCCTTAGTCCCTTAGTCCTGGGGTTCGTCCTGGGGTTCGTCCTGGGGCTGCTCGGCGGTCGTGCCGTCGTGGTCCTGGAGCTGCTGGCGCGCGGCGGCCGACTGCTTGGCTCGCTTGTCCGGGGCAAGCACCATCACCATGTTTCGACCGTCGAGCCTGGGCTCTGCCTCGACCTTGGCCGTGCCGTCCATCTGCTCGGCGATCCGGTCCAGGATCCGCTTGCCGAGCTCGGGGTGGAAGACCTCCCGCCCCCGGAACATGATCGTGATCTTGACCTTGTGGCCGTCCTCGAGGAACTTCGCCACCTGGCGGGTCTTGGTCTCGAAGTCGCCCGACCCGATCTTCGGCCGGTACTTCATCTCCTTCAAGCCCACGTGGACGGTCCTGCGCCGGCTCTCCTTCGCCCGCTGCGCCTCGTCGAACTTGAACTTCCCGTAGTCCATGATCCGGCAGACCGGAGGGTTCGCCATGGGGGCGACTTCGACCAGGTCCATGTCGAGGCCCCTCGCGATGCTCAGCGCCTCGGGCAGCGGCTTGATCCCGAGCTGCTGCCCGTCGGGGTCCACGAGGCGGACCTCGCGGGCGCGGATGCGGTCGTTGATCCGGTGCTCAGGTGCAGCGGCGGTGACTATGCGGCATCGTCCTCTCTGTCTCGGGCCGGCGGTCCTTCCGCGACCATCATCATGCAAGCGGAGCCATACCCGATCGGGCGATGCCGTATCGACCCGGCGCACCGCAAGTGGCCGGGTGGAGACCCCCGCAGACCGAGAGCCCCGCTTCCTCGGCTGCATAGGCTACCAGCATGAGCCTGTGGACCCCGTCAGGGGAGCACCCGGTCGGCCGCGACCGGCCAGACGAGCACCCGAAGGGGGGCGTGGAGGGCCGCGTGGAGGGTTCCCCGACGGAGCGCGCGGCGCCGGGCGCCGGCCAGGGGCCGGGCGTCCCCGGCCGAGGCCACGACGAAAGCGACGCAGCCGGTGCCGACGCCGAGGTCGAAGCGCTCCGCCGGCAGCTCGCCGAGGCACCGGCCGAGGTCGTCGTGGCCAACCATTGCTACGGGCTCTTCGAGCTCGCTGCGATGTACCTGTCGGGCTCGCCACCGCACCTCGGCGACGCGCGCCTCGCGATCGACGCACTCGGCTTCCTCGTCGACGGGCTCGGCGAGCGCCTGGGAGAGGCGCACGCGTCGCTGCGCGACGCGCTCGCGCAGATCCGGCTCGCTTTCGTCCAGATCGCCGCTGCGCAGGAGGCCTCGCCGGGCGACGGGACGAGCTCGTCCTAGCTCTTCCTAGCTCGACGCGATCGGTCCCGTCGAGTCGTCCGTCCTGCCGAGCCGCGCTCGGATGACCGCGGCGGCGGCGTGCGCGTGCACGCGATGGGTCTCGACGACCTCGACGTGCTCGAAGCCTGCGCCGGCCAGCGCGACCCGGTACTCGGCTTCGGAGAGCGCTCCGGCGATGCAGCCCGTCCACGCAGCCATGTCCGCGCGGGTCCGAGGATCCATGCCCGGATCGGCGATCACGTCGGAGACCGCCAGGCGCCCGCCGGGGCGGAGCACCCGAGCCGCCTCGTGCAGCACGACCGACTTGTCGGCCGTCAGGTTGATCACGCAGTTGGAGATCACCACGTCGACGCTGTCGTCGGGCAGCGGGATCTCCTCGAGGTAGCCCTCGAGGAACTCGACGTTGTCGACCCCCGCGGCGGCGGCGTTTCGTCGAGCGAGAGCCAGCATCTCCGCGGTCATGTCGAGCCCGATCGCCCGGCCGCCTGGAGCGACCCGACGAGCGGCGATCAGCACGTCGGCACCGGCTCCGGAGCCGAGGTCGAGGACAACCTCGCCGGGGTGCAGGTCGGCAACCGCGGTCGGCACGCCGCAGCCGAGCGACGCGGACACGGCGTCAGGGTGGGTGCTCTCCCCGGCTCGGCCGTATAGTGCCGCCCCGAACACCGCCTTGCCTGTCGGTCCGCAGGTGCTGAGACCGGACGGGGAGGACGGCCCGCAGCACGACGCGGCTGCGCTGTCCTCGCCCGCGGCTGCGGCGGCTGCGGCGGCTGCGGCGGCTGCGGCGGCTGCGGCGGCTGCGGCATAGCGACGCCGAACGACCTCTCTCACGTCGCCGGCGTCGTCCGTCGCCGTCTCATGTGGCATGGCGCTCTCCTTGCCTAGACGAATGTCGAGGCTCAGGATAGTCCATACCTCGACATACGTCTAGCTAATGGCTACGCTGGGACGGTGCCGAAGTCCCTTCCGACCATCGAGCTGTCCGGTGCGCTGTGCTGCCCGCCGGTCGCGGCCGGAGTGGTGAGCGACGACGACGCGCTCGAGGTCGCCCTCAGGCTCAAGGCCCTCGCGGACCCGGTGCGGATCAAGCTCCTCTCGCTGGTGCTCGCTGCCGGCCCCCAGGGCACCCGCAACATCGACCTCGCCCGCGAGCTGCAGCTGACCGACGCGACGGTGAGCCATCATCTCGGCCAGCTCAGCCGTGCGGGGCTGCTCTTGGCGACCCGCCAAGGCGCGAGCACCTTCTACGCCGCTGACCGGCTCGCGCTCGGGGCCCTCGTGACGGTGTTGGACCCGAACTGCTGCTGAGCTGCTTGAACGCCGCGGAGTTGCCCCGCACGAGCACGTCGGTTGTCCGCCGCCCGCGACGGCTGTGCGCGAAGGGGGCAGGCGCGCCGGCGGCGCGATCCTCGACGAGGTGCTCAGGCCTGGTGCCCGGCCAGTGCGATGTCCTCCGGGCGCACCGGGGCGCGGCTGAGCGCCAGGCCGGTCGCGTCGCGGATCGCTGCCAGCACGGCCGGCCCCGACGAGATGGCGGGGGGCTCGCCAACCCCCTTGGCGCCGTAGGGCGCGTCCGGCTCCGGCTCCTCCACGAGGGTCGCCGCGACCGCAGGCATGTCGAGCGTGGTCGGGACGAGGTAGTCGGTGAACGACGGGTTCTTCACGCGGCCTTCGTCGAGCACGATCTCCTCCATCACCGCGAGCCCGATCCCCTGGGCGATGCCGCCTTCGATCTGCCCGGTGACCTGCGTGGGGTTGAGCGCGCGTCCGACGTCCTGGCCCGTCGTCACCTGCACCACCTTGACGAGGCCGAGCCCCGGGTCGACGTCGACCACGGCACGGTGGGCTGCCACCATCACCGAGAGGTGGGCGTCGCCCTGTCCGTCGGCGTCGAGCGGCACGGTGGGCCGGTGGTGGTGCTCGTGCTCCGCCTCGACGGCACCGTCGGCGAGGAGCGCAGCGAGCCCAAGGCGCTCGCCGGTCCCTTCGTGCACCACCTCTCCCGCGCCCCACTCGACCGAGTCCTCGCGACAGCCCCAGGATGCAGCGGCCCGTGCGATCAGCTGGCGCCGGATCGCAGCACAGGCGAGCTGGATCGCGCCGCCGCTCATCCAGGTCTGACGGGACGCGCTCGAAGAACCCGCCGATCCGATGTCGTTCGTCCCGGCGGGGGCGAGCAGCACGTCGACCACGCCGAGCTCTTCGCGCACGATCTGCTGGGCGACGGTGACGAAGCCCTGGCCCACCTCAGCCGTCGCGGCCACGACGGTCGCCACCGGCTCGCCCCCCACGCCCGCCTCCAGGCGAACCCGGGCCGTCGCGTAGTCGTCGAACCCCTCCGAGTAGGCCACGTTCTTCACGCTCACCGCCACCCCCACGCCCCGTCGAACATCGGCGTGGTCCGCGGTGAGCCCGGCGCCGCCCGGGCGCGCCATCGGGGGGTCGAGGGGGGTCGGCGCAGGCGGGAGCGGATGCGCCACCGCCGCGCGGATGCACTCACGTACCGGCACGGCACCCGTCAGCACCTGGCCGGTCACCAGCCGGTCGAAGCGCTCGAGCGCGTTGTGCAGCCGCAGCTCCACCGGGTCCATCCCGAGCGCGGCCGCGAGCTTGTCCATCTGCGCCTCGTGCCCGTAGCAGACCTGCACGGCCCCGAACCCGCGCATCGCCCCGCACGGCGGGTTGTTCGTGCGCACCGCGTAGGCGTCGATCAGCGCGTTGGGGACCCTGTAGGGCCCGGGCGCGAAGCACGCTGCGTTCGAGAGCACGGCGTTGGACGACGACAGGTACGCGCCGCCGTCGAGGACGATGCGAGCCTCGACCTTCACGAGGTCGCCGTCACGGGTCGCGTGGTGGCGGAACCACATCTTGGCCGGGTGCCGGTGCACGTGGCCGAAGAACGACTCGTCGCGTGAGTAGACCATCTTGACCGGCCGCCCGGTGCCGAGCGCGAGCAGGCACAGGTGGATCTGGAGGCTCACGTCCTCGCGCCCGCCGAAGGCGCCGCCCACGCCGGCGAGGTGCAGGCGCACGCGCTCGGCCGGCATTCCCAGGCTGGCGGCGATCTGGTCGCGATCGACGTGCAGCCACTGGGTGGCGACGTACAGGTCGATCCCGCCGTCCTCGGACGGGACGGCGAGCCCGGACTCGGGCCCCATGAAGGCCTGGTCCTGCATGCCGACCTCGTAGGCGCCCTCGACCACGACCTCACCGGTCGCGTCGAGGTCACCGTGGCGGATGACCAGGTGCCGGAACAGGTTCCCGTCGGGGTGCAGCGGCGGCGCGTCGAGCGCGCGCTCGGCGTCGACGACCGGCTCGACCGGCTCGTAGACCACCTCGATCGCCCGCGCTGCAGCACGTGCCGTCTCGGGATGGTCCGCGGCGACCGCCGCGACCGGCTCGCCGTGGTAGCGCACGACGTCGGAGGCGAACACCGGCTGGTCGGGCACCTCCAGCCCGTAGGTGGGGCGCCCGGGAACGTCCGCCGCGGTCACCACGGCGCGTACGCCGGGGATCGCGAGCGCCGGCGACGGGTCGACGGCGACGATGCGCGCCGAGACGTGCGGGCTGCGCAGCGTCTTTCCCCACAGCATCCTGTCCATCCACAGGTCCGAGGAGAAGCCGAACTCGCCACGCACCTTCGGCACGCCGTCGGGCCGCGCGGCATCGGCCCCGACGCCCGCCCTCGGTCGCGTTCGCGCTCCCGGCCGCGTGTCCGTAGGCGCGCTAGACGCCAGCACGGGAGCGCTCCTCTTGCACCGCACGCACCGCTTCGAGGATGCGCCCGTAGCCGGTGCAGCGACACAGGTTCCCCGAGAGTGCCTCTCTCACCTCGAGATCGCCCGCGTCGGGCCGCCGCCGCAGGAGGTCGTAGACGGCGACGACGAACCCGGGGGTGCAGAACCCGCACTGGACGCCGCCGGCATCGAGCAGGGCCGTTTGGATGTCGGCTGCCACCCCGCGCCGAGTGAGCCCCTCAACGGTCTCCACGTGGCTTCCGACCGCGTCGACCGCGAGCACGCAGCACGCGCACACCACCACGTCGTCGAGCAGGACCGAGCACGATCCGCACTCCCCCTGCTCGCAGGCGTTCTTCGCCCCCGAGAGGCCCAAACGCTCGCGCAGCACGTAGAGCAGGCTCTCCCCAAGCCACGCCTCCTCGACGGTCCGGGCGGCACCGTTGACGTGCAGCTCGTAGCGGCTGGCGACCTCGTAGGCCGGCGCATCGGTCGGTTCTTCTTCGAGCTCTTCGCGCCTCCCAGGGGCCCTTGTGGTGTCATGCGACGTCACGGAGGCACCTCCTCAGTCCTCTTGCGGCGATGACCTCGACGGCGCGGCGCCGGTAGGCGGCCGTGCTGCGGTGGTCGGTGATCGGAGAGCAGGCCCGCGCGGCCAGCTCGCCGAACCGGCTGACCGCCGCCTCGCTCGCGCTGAGCCGGCCCCAGTCGATCGCGTCGCTCAGCTCGTCCTCGGCCTCGAGCGGGCGGATGGGGACCGGGCCGACCGACCCGAACGCGGCGCGGACCCGCCGAGCCTCGAGGTCCAAGACGACCGCGGCCGAGGCGATCGCGATCACCATCGCATTGCGGGTCCCCACCTTCAAGAACTGCTGGGGGCCGTCGAGCCGAGGCACGCGAACGTTGACGACGAGCTCTTGGGGCTCGAGCGCCGTCCGCTTGACCCCGGTCACCAGCTCGTCGATGCCCATCTCGCGCTCGGTACCGGGGCCGCGGACCTTCACGCGTGCGTCGAGCGCGCGGAGCAGCGGGAGCGTGTCACCAGCGGGACTCGCCGTGGCGACGTTCCCGCCGATCGTGCCGGCGTTGCGGATCTGAGGAGAGCCGACCGTGCGCGCCGCTGCCGCCAGGGCGGGGAGGGCGTCGGCAAGGGCCCCGGTGCCCATGTCCGCGTAGGTGGTCCCCGCGCCGATGACCACCTCGGTCGGGGTGACCTCGGCCCGGCGCAGCTCGGCTACCCGCCGAAGGCACACCACGGCAGGAGGCCGGCGCAGCCCGAAGCTCACCTCGACGCAGAAGTCCGTGCCGCCGGCGAGGTACTGGGCCTCGGGCGTCGTGGCCATGGCGTCGACCGCCTCGTCCACGGTCGTCGGCAACGCGACCCGAACGTCGGCGCCCCGCTCGACCTCGCCCATCTCGCGCGTCACGCTCCTGCCGCGTAGTCATCGACCTGCCGCAGGTAGCCGGCGCGGCGCTCGGGAGCGAGCCAGGACGCCTCGAAGCTGTTGCGGGCCAGGCGAACGAGCGCTGCCCGGTCGAGATGGGCGTCGTCGGCGACGGCGCGGTAGTTGTCGGCGACGTAGCCTCCGAAGTAGGCGGGGTCGTCCGAGTTGACGGTCACGAGGATGTCGCGGCGCAGCATCTCGGACACCGCGTCGCCCATCAGGTCGCCGTAGAGCCGAAGGTTCGACAGGGGGCACACGGTGAGCCCGAGGCGCCGGCGTGCGAGCTCAGCGACCAGTCGGTCGTCCGCCAGGCACTCGACACCGTGGTCGATCCTGTCGACGCCCACCACCTCGAGGCACTGCCAGAGGTGGTCGAGGGAGCTCTCCTGACGTGGGTCGCAGTGCATGGTGAGCCGGTACCCCGCAGCCCGCGCGCGCTCGAAGACCGGGGCGAACTTGGCCGGCGGGTTGCCGCGCTCGTCGGAGTCGAGCCCGACTCCGAGGATCAAGTCCTTGAACCCGAGTGAGGCGTCGAGCGTCGCAGCCGCCGACTCGACCGGCTCGTCACGCAGGAAGCAGCAGATGAGCGCGGAGTCCGGCCCGCCCGACGCGCGGGCGTCGATCTGCGCGCGATGCAGTCCGCGCACGACGTCTTCGAAGGGCACGCCACGAGCGGTGTGCGCCTGGGGATCGAAGAACATCTCGGCGTACACCACCCCCTGGCGCCGGGCGACGTCGAGGTAGCCAGCCGCGAGGTCGTAGAAGTCCTGCTCGGTGCGCAGCCCCGCCATCGCGGCGTAGTAGCGGGAGAGGAAGTCTGCAAGACCGTCGAAGTCGGCGGGCCGCCCGGCACCGAGGGCGGCAATGCCGTGGCGCTGCGCGAGCAGGTCGGCCATGTCCGCTTCGAGGGTTCCTTCCAGGTGGACGTGAAGCTCGCACTTGGGCAGCCCAGCCACGAAGTCCGTGGGGTCGCCGGTCGCTGCAGCCACGCGTCCTCCCTCCGGTCCGACCTCGCCACACGCCGCCTCCGAGGCGTGGCGCATCCACTGTGGCGCATCGATGTACAAGTCGTCAATATCTGGTACGAGCGTTGACACTTCGTCAACCACGTCGTAGGCTTCGCCTGGCGCCACAGGCCTTGCTACGGTGGAAGGCGACGGGGGGAGTGAGCGGATGACGACTGCAGCGCAGGACCAGATCCCGACGGGCGTGCTGCCCACGTCCGACGAGCCGTTCCGCATCGAGTCACACGGGGTCGACTACATCCCGCTCTCGGAGCGCTGGGCGAAGCCACGCGACATCGGCTGGCTCTGGGCGGGCGCGAGCGTCCAGGTCGAGTACTTCATCTACGGCGCGATCCTGATGACCTTCGGGTTCACCTTCTTCCAGGCGCTGTCGGTCATCATCATCGGGAACCTCTCCTACTTCCTCCTCGGGCTCTCGAGCCTCCAGGGACCTCAGGCCGGGACGACCGTCTTCGGGACGAACCGCGCCGCCTACGGGCCCAACGGGTCGCGGATCATCTCCTTCTTCAACTGGCTCACCCAGCTCGGATTCGAGGTCGAGGGCATCATCCTGATCGTCGGCGCCGGCCTCGTGCTCTCGGTGAAAGCCGGCTTCACCCCGGGCGACCCGGCGAAGGTCGTCTTCGTGATCGTGGCGGTCGCGATCCAAGCGATCCTGCCGTTCCTCGGCCACGCGACGATGGTGAAGGTCCTGCGCTGGCTGGCCATCCCCTTCGTGGTCATCTTCGCCATCCTGCTCGCCTTCGCCGTCCCCCACGTCACGACCGCGAGCCCCCATCACGGGGTGGGATGGCCGCTGTACATGGTGGGCCTTGCGTTCACGATCACGCTGTCGGGACTGGGGTGGACCGAGTGTGGGAGCGACTACTCGCGCTACCTGACGCCCGAGGCGAAGAAGTCCTCGATCGTAGGGTGGGTGTTCGTCTCCACGGCGGTCCCCGAGATCCTGGTGATGACCCTCGGCGCGGCGGTCTTCACCTTCGTGAAGGGCCTCGGCACAGGGGACGCGTTCACAGCGCTCGCCCACCAGACCGCCATCCCGTCGTGGTTCGTCGTGCTGTTCCTCATCTTCGCGATCTTCCAGCTCTTCGCGATCAATGCTCTCGACTTGTACTCGTCGGGGGTCACCCTCCAGGCTCTCGGGCTCAGGGTGAAGCGGTACGTCGCGGTCTTGATCGACTGCGTCATCGTCCTCGGCTTCACGATCTTCGCCGTGCTGAGCACGTCCTTCTCGACGTACCTCGGCGACTTCGTGTTCATGGTGATCGTGTGGATCGCCCCGTGGTTCGGCATCTACATGACCGACTGGGTCCTGCGGCGGTTCAAGTACGTCCCGTCGCACCTCCAGCGGACCGGGCGCGACTCGCTCTACTACCGCAATGGCGGTTTCTTCTGGCCGGCGATCATCGCCCAATTGGTCGGCATGTTCGCCGCAGCCTCCGGGCTGTCGGTGACACCGAAGATCTACTTCACGATGCCGACGTGGCTGAACGAGGTCACGGTCCACACGACATTCGCCGACTTCAGCGTCTACCTGGGCATCGGGGTCGGGGCGCTCGTCTACCTGGTGCTCGGCTACTCGAGTGTCCGCAAGCAGGCCAAGGAGCAAGAGCGCCTGCTCGCAGCCGGCACAGAGTCGGCGAACCGGCCGCCTGCCGGGGTCGGCGTCACGCTCGACTGAAGCTGCCGTACTGAAGCTGCCGTACTGAAGCTGCCGTACTGAAGCTGCCGCGCCGAAGCTGCTGCGCCGCCCGGGTAGCCCGGGCTCAGGATCAGGCGGCCGCGCCGCCCTCGGCGGCGGTGTTCCCGGCAGCGCCGTCCTCGGCCGCCGCGGCGTCGTCGACCAAGAAGATGCACTCACCGGGGCACTCCTCGGCCGCCTCGCGCACCGCGTCCTCGTGTGTCGAGGTCACGGACGCCAACGCCTCGCTGCCGCCCCCCGAGAGCACCTCCCCCGCGTCGAGCACGTAGCAGAGGCCGTCGTCGAGCAGGCGGAAGACCGCGGGTGCGATCTCCTCGCAGAGACCGTCCCCGGTGCACAGATCCTGGTCAACCCACACGCGCATACGCTCAGTGTGCCTCTAACTTGTATAGTTTGTCAAGTCTCTGGACTGACACGTACGAAATGTCAAGACCTGTGGGTCGCTCAGCCCCGAGCGCCCGGACGCGGGCTACGCGGCACGTACCGCCCCCACCCCGGCTCCCCGACGTAGCGCCCGTCGCGCGCCACGGCCCGGCCTCGGCTGAGCACGAGCCTCGGCCAGCCCGACACCGCGCGCCCCGCATAGGGAGAGTGGTCCGTGCGCATGTGCAGGGCGTCGGCGTCGAGCCGCTGGCGGAGGGAGGGATCCCACACCACCACGTCCGCATCCGCGCCGGGGAGCAGCGAGCCCTTCTGTGGCCACAGGCCGAACGTCTTGGCGGGAGCCTCCGCGCACAGCCGCACCCAGTCGGCGACGGTGATCCTGCCGGCTACCGCACCCTCCCAGACGAGGGCCATCCGCGTCTCGATCCCCGGAAGCCCCCCGGGGATCTCGGTGAAGTCGACCCAGCCTTCCGGGCGAGCGCGCAGGCCGGCCCGGCGGTCCGCGACGGAAAAGGGGCAGTGGTCGGTAGCGACCGTGTGCACCGTCCCGTCCGAGAGCCCTTGCCAGAGCTCCTCGTGGTGCCAGGGATCGCGCAGCGGAGGGGTGCACACGAAGCTGTCCCCGTCCGCGCGCTCGAGCAGCTCCGCACCGAGCTCTAGGTACTGCGGGCAGGTCTCGGCCAGCATGTCGACGCCTCGCCTGCGCGCCTCACGGACTGCGGCGAGAGCGGGAGCCGAGGACACGTGCACGACGTAGACGGGCGCGCCGGTGATCTCGGCGAGGACGCCGACGCGACTCACCGCCTCGCCCTCGAGGAGCGCCGGGCGGGTCCGCGAGTGCTCGAAGACCCCCGTGCGGCCCTCGGCGAGCGCCGTGCGGCGCAGCGCCTCGATCGCGCCCCCGTTCTCCGCGTGGACCGTGACGAGCCCGCCGTGTCGGCCCGCGGCGCGCAGCACGTCGACGATCACCCCGTCGTCGACCTGCAGGGTCTGCGGATAGGCCATGTAGAGCTTGAAGGAGGTGACCCCCTGCTCCACGCAGGCCGCGACGGTGGCCTCGCTTACCGCTTCGGTGAAGGTCATGTGCAGCCCGACGTCGACCGACGCGGGCTCTGCCCAGCGACGCCAGGTCGCGAACGCCTCGAGCGGGTCCTCGCCGCGGTACGCGGTCACGTAGTCGACGACCGTGGTCGTCCCGCCGACCGCGCCAGCCGCGGTCCCGGTGCGAAAGTCGTCGCTCACCCGCACGTCTCCCACGGGGAGCTGGAGGTGGGTGTGCGCGTCGACCCCGCCCGGCACGACCAGGCAGGAGCTCGCGTCGACCACCTCTTCGCCTGCCAGCGGCTCGAGACCCGCTCCGGTCGCCGCGATCCGCCCGTCCCGCCCGACCCGCACGTCCCCGACGCGGTCGCCGGCGACGTCGACGATGCGGCCGCCGCGGATGAGCATCGACGGCGATGGTAGTGCGAGGCGGCGGTGCTTCACATGCCGTCCAGGTAGACGCGTGGCGCTTGACAGATCGTCAAGCACGCTGCACGCTTGCGAGGTGGGGGACACCACGCCGGGGCTCGTCTGCGGCCACCACCACCTCTACTCCGCGCTGGCCCGAGGCATGCCCGCGCCGCCGGTGACCCCGACCACCTTCGTCGAGATCCTCGAGCAAATCTGGTGGCGCCTCGACATCGCGCTCGACCTCGAGATGCTGCGGTGGTCCGCCATGCTCGGGGCGCTCGAGGCGCTCGAGTGCGGCACGACCGCGATCGTCGACCACCACGAGAGCCCGGGGGCCATCGAAGGCAGCCTGGACGTCATCGCTCAGGCCTGTGCCGAAGTCGGGATCCGCGTGGTCGCCTGCTACGGGGTCACCGACCGCCACGGGGCCGACGGCGCCCGGCGAGGGCTCGAGGAGAACGAACGGTTCCTGCGCGCGGGAGGCCGGGGCATGGTCGGGGTGCACGCGGCGTTCACGTGCAGCGACGAGACGCTGGCCGCCGCAGCAGGGCTCGCGGCCGACCTCGGCGTCGGCGTCCACGTCCACGTCGCCGAGGGCCAGGTCGACGCCGACGCGCCGATGCGTCTCGCTCCGCTCGCCACGGGCGACTGGCTCCTCGCTCACGGGGTCCACCGTCCGACACCCCCGCCCGAGACGCTCGCCCTGGCCACGCTCGCGCACAACGCGCGCTCCAACATGCACAACGCCGTCGGCTACGCGCGCCCCAGCACGTGGCCGGGACGGGTGGTGCTCGGGAGCGACGGCATCGGGGCGGACATGCTCGACGAGGCGCGCGTGGCCTACGTGCGGGCGAGGGAGGACGACGTGACCACCACCCCCGAACAGGTGTGGGCGTGGCTCGGCGCGGGCGCCGAGCTCGTTCCCGAGGCGGCTGCCGACCGCGTCCGGTGGAGCTACGACGGCGCCGACGACCCTTGGCGCGTCGCCTTCACCCCCGGAGTGCGGGCGCGCGACGTCTGGGTGGACGGCGTCAAGGTGCTCGCCGAAGGCCGTGCGACGCGCGTCGACGCCGACGAGGTCCGCGCGCGTGCCGCCGAGCAGGCCACGCGGCTGTTCGCGCGCCTTTGAGCCTGTCCGCGCGCCTGTGAGCGTGAAGACGGGGCCCAGCCCGCCGGATCGGGACGGACCGGGGCGGTTCAGGCCGGTTCAGGCCGAGGGGGCGCGGCGCGGGTCGTGTTCAGGTAGTTGTAGACGGTCACCCGGCTCACGCCCATCGCGTCGGCCACCTCGTCGACGGCATTTCGGATCGCGAAGGCCCCGCGTTCGTCGAGCATGCGCACGGCGCGCTGCTTGTCCACGCGGCTCAGGTCGGCGAGCACGCCGCCGAGCTCGCCCTCGATCTGGTCGATCAGGTTGGCCAGCCCGTTGCGCAGGTCGCCCGAGCCCTGCCGTCGCACGGCTCCGACCAGGCGCCCCCGCCACACGAGCGGCACCGCGCCCTCCGACAACTGCTCGGGGGACACCACGTGGCCGCCGAGCGCGCGGGCGAGCGGGCGGACCGCCGAGAGGAAGGCGTCCGCGTCGTCGGCGTCGATCGCGCGGGCGCTCAGCACGATCCCCGAGGCTCCCGCCTCGAACGCCGCCGCCGCCGCCTCGGCGACCGCGTCGAAGAGCGGCCGCGCGTCGCCTTCGACGGAGCTGGCGAACGGCCCGACGTCGGGCGGGTAGCCCGACGCGCGCAGCGAGTCGAGTGCGGCCTCGACGTGGGTGCCCAGCTCCCCCTCCCGAAAGGGCTCGACGGTGAACTCGATCCGCACCCGCGACATCGCCCCGAGCCTACCTGACGGCCGCCCAGGATTGACGACACGTCAACGCACCCTTGACAAATCGTAAAGGCTGCGCCAAGCTCATGGGATGGGCGTCGCTCCGGGTTCGCACAGGTCCCGGTTCGCACAGGTCCCGGTTCGCACAGTGTGGGGGACCGCCGGGAGGGCGCTGGCCGGATCCGGCCCGGCCCGTCGGCCAAGAGGAGGTGGCGCCGTCAACCACCCCACGGCTGAAGCCGGGGGCTTGAGGGAAGGTCCCCCGAGCCCGGGTTGACCAGACCAAGTGAACCTCGAAGGGAGGTGAACTACGTTGCACACGAGCGAGAAGACCCACCGTCAGATGCTTCCTCAGTCTGACGCTCTGGAATCCGCGTCAGCAGACACCCTTGGGGGTAAGGACGAAACGGGACGCGGACACCGGGGAGACCCGGAAACTGGTGTGCAACATGGTCGAGGGGAGACCGCTGGTGGGCTCACCAGCGCACCACGGCGTCACCCAGGCGGGACGGCTTCTGCCGACCCAATGGGAGAACGGGGTCTTGCGACCCCGCCAGCAGCACCAGCAGTATCCGCAGCACCAGCACCAGCAGTACCCGTGGCCGAGAGGGTGCTCGTGGTCGACCGCCACGGACACCCCCTCATGCCGTGCCACCCGGCACGGGCAAGGAAGCTCCTTCGGTCCGGACGCGCCAGGACCTGTCACCGGGCGCCGTTCGTGATTCGTCTGG
>JAKBTL010000017.1:0-8792 GCA_021844425.1 Actinomycetes bacterium
CGACACGGTCCGCCACTTGACGCACAAAACCCATTTCGTGGTTCACGACAACCATATTCATCCCTTCAGCAGCGAGATCGTCCATCACGGCGCGGCATGCACGATCTCGCCGTCGACGAAGGTCAGGCCAACGCGCGCGAGGCCGATCTCCGAGCTCGGCGCCGAGAAGACGTCCCGGTCGAGGACCACCAGGTCGGCTCGCTTCCCAGCGGTGATCGAGCCCGTCTCCTCGTCCAGATGGTTCGCGTACGCAGAACCCATCGTGAACGCCCGAAGCGCCGTCTCGAGGTCCACACGTTCATCGGGAAGGAACGCGACGGCGCCGGCATCGTCACCCTCGCCAGCCTCCACCGGGGGCGCCGTCCGGTTCACCGCGACGTGCACCTGGGCCATGACGTCGGGGGTCGAGACGGACCAGTCGCTTCCGAAGCAGAGGCGGGCTCCCGCACGGACGAGGCTGGCAAACGGGTACTGCCAGGAGGAGCGCTCCGGACCGAGCACTGGGAGGGTGAGCTCGACCATCTGGGCATCGTGATGCGCCCACAGAGGCTGCCCGTTGGCGACGACGCCGAGTGGAGCGAACCGGGGCACGTCCTCAGGGTGGACGACTTGGACGTGCGCAGCGCAGTGCCTGTTGTCGGAGGGTCCGTTGGTCCGCAGCGCCACCTCGACGGCATCGAGGGCTTCCCGCACGGCGCGATCGCCGATGACGTGGAAGTGCGCCTGGAACCCTTCGGCGTCGACGAGAGCCACGAAGTGCGCGAGCTCCTCGGGGTCGAAGAAGCTCTTGCCCGAGGTGTGGCTCCCGTGACCGGCATGGTCCAGGTAGGGAGCCGTCATCGAGGCAGTGAGGTTCTCGCAGATGCCGTCGACCATGAACTTGACGGAGCTCGCGCGAAACCTGGTGCACGACGCGGCAGCACGCTCGCGCCGCGTCAGCAGTGTCGCGAGCTGGCGATCGCCGACGCCGCGTGCCCACCAGAGCGCACCGACGACCCTGCCGGTCAAGCTCCCTGCGCGGTCGAGCGCGAGATACGCGTCGAAGCAGTCGTGCATGCTCGGGGTGTCGCCGACGATGGCCTCCTGCCACGCGGTGATGCCGAGGCTGTGGAGGTAGTGCTGTGCCTCGAGCAGGCCGTCCGCGATCTCCTGGGTGGTCGGGGGAGGGACGATCCTTCGGACCAGGTCCATCGCCCCCTCCTGCAACGCGCCAACTGGCTCGCCGCGCGCGTCGCGCTCGATCCGGCCGTCGACGGGATCCGGGCTCTGGGCGTCGATGCCGGCCCGCGCGAGGGCGGCGGAGCTCACCCACGCCGAGTGGCCGTCGCGGCTCTGGAGGAAGACCGGACGGCCGGGGACCGCCCGGTCCAGGTCCTCTTTCGACGGCACCCCGCCGGGGAAGGCCGACATCGACCAACCTCCGCCGGTGATCCACTGCGCGTCGGGCTTCCCGGCGGCGTAGGCAGCGATATGCGAGAAGTAGGCGTCGGCGTCGCCGAGCTCCGACAGGTCGCAGCGCGAGCGATCGAGCCCCGCGTCCGACGGATGCGCGTGGGCGTCCTGGAAGCCCGGGAGCACCGTGCAGCCGCGGACGTCGATCGTCTCGGTGCGCGGCCCGCTGAGCTCGCTCGCCACGTCTTCGCCACCCACCGCTACGATCCGGCCGTCGCGCACGGCGACTGCGGTCGCAGACGGCAACGACGGATCGACGGTGTGCACGGAGCCGTTCACGAGCAGGAGCTGGGCCGGACGCTCCGTCGTCGTGTGCATCACGTGCTCCTCTTGGGCTGGACGACGAGAGCGTCGACGGCCACGCACCCGCGTGGACCGACGACGAGCGGGTTCACGTCGAGGGCACCGAGCGAGCCCGCGAGGTCGCAGGCGAGAGCCGAAAGCCTGACGACCGCGGCGACGAGGGCGTCTTCGTCCACGGGCTCGCCGCCACGGAACCCTCTCAGCAGCGGGTAGCAGCGGAGACGCTGGAGGAGACGGCGCGCTCGCCAGTCGTCGAGAGGTGCAAGAGCGAGCTGCCGGTCGCCGAGGAGCTCGACGAGGGTACCGCCGGCCGCGACGACCACGAGTGGGCCGAAGTCGGCGTCCTCGACCACTCCGAGGGCGATCTCGATCCCTCTTTCGACCATGCGCTGGACGTCGACGAGAGGACCCAGCCGGGCGGAGATCTTGCGATAGGCCTGGCGCAGCGCCTCGTCGCCTGTCACGCCGAGAGCGACACCACCCTGCTCCGTCTTGTGCCCCACACCAGGAGCTGCCGTCTTCATGGCAACTGGCCAACCGAGCTCCCCCGCGGCAGCGAGAGCCTCGGCCTCGCTCGCTGCGGGAAGGGTGCGCGCAACAGGGAGGCCCCAGTCGGCGAGGAGCGAGAGCGCCTCGGCCTCTCCCAGCTGATCGCCCGAAGACAGCCGCTCTTGCCAGGCCCGACGCACATCGGCCGCTACGGGTGCCGGAGGATCGAGCTGCGGGCGAGCACGGAGGTCGCGGTGGTCGAAGAGATGGCGCACGGCTGCAAGCCCCGAGATCGTCCCCTCGAGGAGGGGCACCCCAGCTCGGCGAAGCCTCGCTGCCACTGCCCGGTCGATGCCGCCCGGGTAGTGGCTCAGCACGGCAAAGGGCTTCTCCGTCACCTCGGACGTCGCGATCGCGATCGCGGCGTAGCTCTCCGAGCTCGCGGCGGTCAGATCGACCGCGAAGAGGAGAGCGCCGGTCCCCGGGTCGTCATGGAGCGCCCGGAGCGACCTCTTGAAGACGTTGTCCGAGTCGGCGCCGGTCCCCCACGCGTCGAGCGGGTTGACGACGGGTAAGCCGCGGTCGAGGACGGAAGCGAGCTCGGCCTTCGTGGCGGCGTTCGGCGCCGCCAGCGCGACCTCGCCGGCCAGGTCGATCAAAAGCGCCCGCTCCCCGCCCGAGTCGGTTACGGCGGCCAAGCCGCCGACCGCTGCCCGCCTGCCGGCGGCGAAGAGCTCCAGGGTGTCGGCGAGCTCGCAGAGGTCGCGGACTCGATGGATCCCGTAGGCGTCGAAGAACGCTTCGTAGGCACCGTCGTCTCCGGCGAGCGCCCCCGAATGAGCGGAGACGAGGTCGGCGGTTCGAGGGTCGGCGCCGACCTTGAGCGCGACGATCGGGATGTCGCGCTCGCTCGCCTCCCGCGCCACTTCCGAGAAGCGAGGGACGTCCCTCAGCTGCTCCACGACGAGGCCCACCACGGCAGTGCCCTCCATCGAGATGCCGTAGGAGACGTAGTCCGCGGCAGTCGTCACGAGCTCCTGCCCCGAGGAGACCGCGAGGTTGAACTTGAGGCCGCGATCGTTGTGGAGGAGGGCCGAGAAGCTCGACCCGGAGTGTGAGAGCAAGCAGATTGGTCCGGGTCCCAGCTCGGCAGGAAGGCTGAACCCGCAGATCTCGAGCGATGCAGCCGGGTGCACGAAGCCCATGCAGTTGGCGCCGCACAGCGCCATTCCGGCCTCGCTGGCGATGGCAGCCAGCCGCTCGGTGAGCCGGGTCTCGCCCTCGGCCGGCTCGTCGAACGCACTGGCGAAGATGACGGCCGACCCGACACCGAGGCGTGCAGCCATCGAGAGCTGCTCCTCGAGCAGGGCGTCAGGGAGGGCGATGACAGCCAGGTCGACCGAGACCGGGAGCTCTTCGAGGCTCGGGTAGCAGGAGAGACCCCGCAACGACCTGTGGCGCGGGTTGACCGGGAAGACCTCTCCTTTGAACCCGCACTCGACGAGCTGGCGCAGCGTCGTCTCGCCGACCGACCCGGCCCGCTCGCTCGCGCCGACGACCGCCACGGAGCTCGCCTCGAGGAGGCGCGTGAGCGAGGATGCCACGATCAGCCCCAGGGAGGGGCGAGGAGCCCATCGAGCCCCCGCTTGGCGAGATGGTTGGCGATGATGAGGCGCTGCATCTCGGAGGTCCCCTCCCATATGCGGTCCACCCGGACGTCACGGTAGAGGCGCTCGACGGCGAAGTCGCGTCGGTAGCCGCGCCCGCCGAAGATCTGGACGGCGCGGTCGACGACCCGTCCCGCAGCCTCCGAAGCAGCCAGCTTCACCATGGCCGCCTTGGCATGCACGAGCTTGCGATCGCTCGCCGAGTCGATCTCCCCGGCGACGTCGTAGACGAGCGAGCGGCAGAGCGCGACATCGACCGTCGAGTCGGCGAGCATCGCCTGGACCATCTGGTTGTCCGCAAGGCGCCGGCCGAATTGCACTCGCTCGTGTGCCCAGGTGGTCGCCCTCTCGAGGGCGCGGGTGGCTGCGCCGACGCAGCGAGCGGCGATCATCACCCGCTCCTCGACGAACCAGGACCGGATCAGCTCGTAGCCTTCTCCGATCGCTCCGAGGAGCGCGGTCGGCGACACCTCGACGTCGAGAGTGATGGTCGGATGCTCGAAGACGTAGGTGTGCATGAACTCGGGCACCTCTCTGAAGCTCACTCCAGCGAGGTCCTTGTCGACGAGGAACAGGGCGAAGGCGCCTTCTGGCTGCACCCGGGCGAGGACGATGAGGAAGTCGGCGACATCGGCCGAGGTGACGAACCACTTCTCACCCCTCAGCCGGTAGCCCGACCCGGTGGGCACGGCGACGGTGGCGATCGCGCTCGGATCCGAGCCGGCTCCCGCCTCGCTCACTGCGACCGCACCCCGCCGCCTCCCGGCGATCGCCGGGACGAGGTACGCCTCCTCCTGCTCGGGTGAGGCGGCGAGAAGTGCGTTGGCCGGCCGCCACACGACGGCCCACAGCGAGTTCGTGAGCCGGCCGAGCTGCTCTTCCACCACGACCTGTTCGAGGACGCTGAGGCCCTGACCCCCGAGGCGGCGGGGCATGTTCACAGCGTTCAGCCGAGCCTCCAGGACGGCGCCCTTCAAGAAGGCGAGGTCCTCGGCATCGAGACCATGCTGGCGCTCGCACGTGAGCTCGTAGCGCGCGATCGTCTCGACGAGGCCCCTCGCACGGGCTCGGAGCGCGAGCTGCTCTTCGGAGAGATCGACGGTCATGATGTCTTCTCACTGATCGTGTGCACGTGAGGAGCCCGGTCGGCTTTCTCTCTTGGGTGTGAAGAGGGGTGGCATGCCGCGGCAGGCAGAGCGAACCACGGGTCCAACGAGGAAGCTCTGCGGCACCGCACGATCCCCTTGCCGCTGCCTCACAATACCGTATTATTTGATCATGCGCAACGAGAGACGCCCGAAGGGGCCGGCGCGCGCCGCTATCGGAGCGCGGCGGGCACGCGCCACGAGCACGAGGCCCGCGACGAGGAGGGAGGGCACTCTCGTCCAACGCGATCGCATCTTGGCCGTGGCAGCCCGGGTGCTCGCCGAGCGCGGCTTCGAGCGAGCGCGCTTTCGGGACGTCGCCGAGATGGCAGAGGTGTCGATCGGCCTCCTCCAGAATTACTTCGCCACCCGCGACGAGATGTTCGAGGAGGCCTTCTCGTGGATGTGCCATGAGCTCGTCGACCGATGGCGCGAGCGCGCGGCGCGCGAGACCGACCCCTGGCAGAAGATCGTCGGGCTCGTGGACGAGCTGACGGGCGAGCCCGACCTCCGGGGCCACAGCTCAACGTGGCTGGAGTTCTGCGCGAGCGCATCTCGGCACGCGCGGCTCCGCCCGCCGGTGCTCCGCGTCTACTCCAACTGGCGTCAGATCCTCGTCGGGGCGGTCAACGAGGGGGTCGCTCTCGGCGCCTTCTCCCCTGCCCGCTCACCAGAGGACGTCGTCGACGTGATCGACGCCGTCGTCGACGGGCTGCACGTCGCGACGGCCGTCCGACTCTCGGGGATGTCACCCAGCCGGTTCCGCGAGCTCGTCCTGCACGTCGCTCGACTGGTGCTCGGGACGGGCGACGGCGTCGAGAAGGCAGCCTGAGGCGGAACATCGATGGCTGGCGACCACTTCCCGCACCTCTTCGAGCCGCTGCAGGTCGGACCGGTGACGATCAAGAACCGCATCGTCTCGCCAGGCCACGACACCGTCATGGTCGACGAGGGGCGGGTGAGCGACCAGCTCGTCGCCTACCAAGAGGCACGCGCTGCCGGTGGCGTCGGCCTCATCGTGCTGCAAGCCGCCGGCGTGCACGACACCGCCCGCTACACGTCGCACGTCCTCATGGCGGCCGACGACTCGTGCATCAGCGGCTACAGGAAAGTCGCCGAGGCAGTGGGGCCGCACGGGACGAGGCTCTTCGGCCAGCTCTTCCACCCGGGCCGCGAGGTGATGGAGTCCCAAGACGGCTCAGCACCAGTCGCGCTCGCTCCCTCGGCGGTACCGAACGAGCGCTTCCACGTGATGCCGCGTGCCATGTCCGAGGAGATGATCGCCGACATCGTCGCCTCGTACGGGCATGCCGCCAGACGTTTACAGGACGCCGGTCTCGACGGGGTCGAGGTGGTGGCGAGCCACGGGTACCTCCCGTCGCAGTTCTTGAACCCCAGGGTCAACCGCCGAGACGACGGCTACGGGGGGAGCTTCGAGAACCGGCTGCGCTTCTTGCGCGAGATCCTCGCTGCGATCGGCGCGGAGACCGGCGACGACTTCGCCGTCGGGGTGCGCATCTCCGCGGACGAGCTCGAAGAGGAGGGTCTCCCGGCAGACGAGTCCCTCGCTGCGTGCGTGGCCCTCGACGCTGCCCGCCTCGTCGACTATCTGAGCGTCACCCTCGGCACGTCGGCCTCCCTGCGTGGCTCCGACCACATCGTGCCCCCGATGACCGAGGCAATCGGGTACGCGGTTCCCTACGCCGCCCGTGTGAAGGAGAAGGTGTCCGTCCCGGTGTTCGCCGCCGGGAGGATCAACCAGCCCCAAGACGCCGAGCGCGTCCTGGCGGCCGGATATGCCGACGCCGTCATCATGAACCGCGCCCTCATCTGCGACCCGACGATGCCGCGGCTCGCCGAGGAAGGGCGCACCGAGGAGATCCGCGCCTGCATCGCCTGCAACCAAGCATGCATCGGGCACTTCCACGCCGGCTACCCGATCTCGTGCATCCAGCATCCAGAGACCGGTCGTGAGCGCGCCTACGGGCGGCGGCGCCCTGCGCCGAGGCCGCGGAAGGTCATGGTGGTGGGGGGCGGCCCTGCCGGCCTCAAGGCTGCCGCCGTCGCTGCCGAACGCGGGCATCAGGTCACCTTGTACGAGAAGGGACCGCGCGTCGGCGGCCAAGTGCTCCTTGCCGAGCGCTTGCCTGGACGCGAGGAGTTCGGCGGCGCAGCGATGAACCTGCACGCTGAAGCGGAGCGGGCGGGTGTGACCATCGTGACCAATGTGACCGCCGACGTCGATCTCGTCCGCGCGGAACGCCCCGAGGCTGCCGTCATCGCCACCGGGGCCCTTCCCCGCCGCCCGGAGATCGAGGTCCTGGGCGATCCGAACATCCTCGACGCCTGGCAGGTGATCGACGGCGCGCACGTGCCAGATGGGAAGATCGTCGTGTCCGACTGGAGAGCGGACTGGATCGGCGCGGGGGTGGCGGTCGACCTCGCCCGGCGCGGCCACGAGGTCGTCCTGTGCGTGAACGGCTACGCGGCGGTGCAAGGGCTCCAGCAGTACGTCCGCGACGCCCACCTCGCTGCCCTGCAGCGAAGCAGGGTGCAGGTGGTGCCCCTCGTCCGGCTCTTCGGCGCAGACGACGACGCCGTCTTCTTCCAGCACGTGCTGACGAAGGAGCCGGTCATCATCGAAGGGATCGCGTGCCTGGTCCTCGCCGAGGGGCACGTGCCGGTCAACGGTCTCTTGGACGAGCTCTCCGGCGAGCTCTCGACCGTGATCGAGGTCGTCGGGATCGGAGACTGCCTGGCGCCGCGCTCGGTCGAAGAGGCCGTGCTCGAGGGGCTCCACGTTGGAGCCGCGCTCTGACCCAAGGCCTTGCGCGGCCCAGCTCCGGACTTGCGCGGCCTAGCGCGCTTCTCTGGTGCGCTGCCTCCCGCTCGAAGCGCGGCGTGCACGGCGAGCCTCCCACGTGAACCCGAGCTGCCGCGAGGCGACACGCATTGCGGCGTCGAAGGCGCGCTCAGGACCCACCACCGGATCCTCGAGGGCGATCTGGATGGCGAACCCGTCGAGAAGCGCGGAGTACGCCACGGCGAATTCGTCTTCGTCGACCTCTGAGAACTCCTCGGTCGCGATACCGTCCCGGACGATCTGGCGGATCGTCTCCCGGAAGCGCTCGTCGAACTCCTCTCGCACGGCGCGAACCTCCTGGTCGCGCAGTGCCTGCGCCCACAGGTCCAGCCACAGCTCCAAGGAGCCCTCGGGCACGCCGTTGCCCGACACATGGCAGGTCATCGCCACGACTTCTTCCAGGCGCCCGGCCGCCGACGGGATCTTCGCCGCGCGCCTCGACATCTCGGCGTACCAGAGGTCCTCCGACTGGCGCATTGCCTCGGTGAGCAGCTTGTCCTTGGACTTGAAGTAGTAGATGACGAGCGCAGGGCTCACGCCAGCCCGGTCGGCCACGTCCGTGATCCGTGCGCCGGGGAAACCGCGCTCCACCATGACCCTGCGCGCCGCCTCGAGCATTTGGGCACGCCGCGACTCTTCTTCTAGGACGCTCACACATTCCCCCTCGCACATCGCTTTGTGCGATGATAGCCGCACGCGTAGACTGAACACTCAGTCAAACTCCGAGGAGCAGCCGCACACGTCTCGGACGACGCGAACCGCCGACCGATGAGACCGCCTCTCCACGACACGAACCATGACGTGCGCGGCGACGAGCACCACGACGGCTCGGCGCTCGACGACGGCTCGGCGCTCGACGACGGCTCGGCGCTC
>JAKBTL010000017.1:8892-17408 GCA_021844425.1 Actinomycetes bacterium
ACGACGGCTCGGCGCTCGACGACGGCTCGGCGCTCGACGACGGCTCGGCGCTCCGCCGCATGCTCGAGGCGAGGTCGGTGGCGCTCGTCGGGGTGAGCCGGCGTCCCGGCAGCCTGGGCAAGCGAGCACTCGTCGAGCTCGAGCGCAGCCCTGGCAAGCCTGCGCTCCACCTCGTCAACCCCCGCTACGCCGGGGAGCCCATCGGGAACCACCAGGTCGTCGCCTCTCTCGACGACCTTCCGGAGCCCGTGGACCTCGTGGTGCTGGCGGTCGGCGACGCCAACGTCGAGCAGGAGCTCGCGAAGGCGGCAGCCCGAGGTGACCGAAGCGCCGTCGTGTTCGCCAGCGCGTTCGACCCGTCTACCGGCGAGGGCACCCCCCACCTCCGTAGGAGGCTGACCGAGATCGCCACCGACGCGGGAATGGCCCTGTGCGGCGGCGGGTGCATGGGCTTCGTCTCCCGTGAGGTGCGCGCCATCGGCTTCCTCGAGCCCGACCCGCTCCCCGCAGGACCGATCGCCCTCATCACCCACTCAGGATCGGCGTTCTCCGCCCTCCTCCGCGCCGAGCGACCCTTCGGATGGTCGCTCGCCGTGTCCTCCGGCCAGGAGCTCGTCACGACGGCGGCCGAGTACCTGGAGTACGCCCTCGACCTCCCCGACACGGGCGTCGTGGCCCTCGTGCTCGAGACGCTGCGCACCCCAGACCGACTGCGTCGTTCCCTCGCACGCGCGAAGAGCGCCGGCATCCCGGTGGTCGTTCTGGCCGTCGGTGCCTCGGAGGCCGGGCGGGCCATGGTGGAGGCGCACTCGGGAGCGCTCGCAGGGAGCGACGGTGCCTGGGAGGCGCTGTGCGACGCCTACGGGGCGCTGCGAGTCCGCGACCTGCACGAGCTGTGCGACACGCTCGAGCTGTTCGTCTCCGGTCGCCGCCCCCGAACGCGCCCGTCCGGGGCTCTTGCATCCGACGGTGACGACGCACATTGCACGGGGATCGCGGCAGTGCTCGACTCGGGAGCTGAGCGTGCCCTGCTCGCCGACACGGCAGCCGTGCTCGGCGTGCCGTTCGCCTCGATCGGCCCGAGCACCAGGCAGCGCCTCGTCGAGCTCCTCGACCCCGGTCTCGAGGTCGGCAACCCGCTCGACGTGTGGGGGAGCGGCCACGAGACCGAGGACCTCTTCGCAGGAGCGCTTCTCGCACTCGCGGCAGACGACGCGGTCGACGCGGTCGCGCTCGCGGTCGACCTCGTTCCCGAGTACGACGGCAACGAGGCCTACCGTGACGCTGCCGTCGCTGCATGGCACGCGTCGTCGATCCCGATGTGCGTGCTGTCGCACGTCCCGAGCGCCCTCGACCGCGATGCCGCGCGACGCCTGCGCACCGTAGGCATCCCCATCCTCGAGGGCACCCGGTCAGGACTGCTCGCCCTCCGCCACCTGCTCGAGTGGCGAGACCACGCCGGGCGTCGCCCGGTCGAGGCGGCGCGGGTAGACCGCGTGCGCAGGGCGCGCTGGCTCAGTCGCCTTGCTGCAGGCCCGCTCGACGCGCTCGACGGGTTCTCGCTCCTCGCCGCCTACGGCATCGCCTCCCCAAGCTCGGCGTACGTCTCCAGCGCCACCGACGCCGTCTCGGCAGCGGAAAGGATCGGCTACCCGGTGGTGCTGAAGACGGCGACGCGGGCCCACAAGTCCGACGTCGCCGGCGTCGTGCTCGACCTGCGCTCCGAGCACGAGCTCCTCGACGCCTACGCTGACCTCGCGCGCCGCCTCGGCCCCGGCACGACGGTCGCCGCGATGGCACCCTCGGGCGTCGAGCTCGCCCTCGGCATCGTGCGCGACCCGCTGCTCGGACCTCTCGTCGTCCTGGGGGCGGGGGGCACCCTGGTCGAGCTCGCCAGGGACACGGTCGTGGCGCTGCCGCCGATCGATCGCACGTCTGCGGCCCGCCTCCTTGACAGGCTCCGCGTGCGTCCTCTCCTCGATGGCTACCGCGGGCGCGCAGCGGTGGACATGGGCGCCGTGCTCGACGCGGTCGTGGCCGTCTCGACGATGGCGGTCGAGCTCGAAGGGGTCCTCGCCGCCCTCGACGTGAACCCGCTCGCCTGTGGGCCGTCGGGCACCCTCGCGCTCGACGTCCTGGTCGAGACGGCACCTGGCAGTGTCGTCGACGACCAGGGCCATCGACGTCGCGGCCACATTCGCCGAGGGCACGACCAGGACCTTGCGGCGCGATCGGACCTCGCTCTAGACTGAACGTACAGTCAACACCAGATTTCCTCGTTGGAAACGGAGCACCTCCTGATGGCCCTGAACCGGCTCGACACCACGACGTCGGACGCCTCGACTCCCGGAACGACGCTCGACGCTCTCGTCGCCGAAGAAGAGCGGGTCTTCCTCACCCGTCAGCCACGTTCTGGCGAGCTGTACGAACGCGCCCGTCGAGTCCTCGCCGGCGGGGTCACCAGTAACTGGCAGATCACCCGGCCCCAGCCCGTGTTCATCGACCACGGCAGCGGCTCGAGGATCGTGGACGTGGACGGCAACGAGTACGTCGACTTCCACGGAGGGTATGGTGCGGGCCTCGCCGGGCACGCCCACCCCGCCATCGTCGAGGCGGTGACCAGGCAGGTCCGCCGTGGGACCCACTTCGCCCAACCAAGCGACGACGCCGTGGCCGTGGCCGAGCTGCTCGCTCGGCGATTCGGGCTCCCAATGTGGCGGTTCATGAACTCGGGCACCGAGGCGACGATGGACGCCATCCATCTGATGCGGGCGGTGACCGGCCGGGAGCTCGTGATCAAGGTCGAGGGCTGCTACCACGGTCACCACGACTCGGTCCAGGTCTCCGTCGCGCCGAGGGAGGAAGAGCCGATCGGTCCCATCGAACATCCACTGGCCGTCGTATCGTCGACCGGCATCCCCAGCGCGGTCGCGTCCCTCATGCTCGTCGCCACGTTCAACGACCTGGCCTGCGTCGAGAGGCTCCTCGAGGAGCACCCCGGCCAAGTGGCGGGGATGATCGTGGAGCCCATCATGATGAACGCAGGGATCATCCCTCCCCAGCCGGGCTACCTCGACGGCCTGAAGGAGCTCTTGCACCGCCACGATGCGCTGCTCTGCTTCGACGAGGTCAAGACCGGGCTGGCGGCGGGACCGTCCGGGGCGACGGGGATCTACGGCGTGGTCCCCGACGTCGTGTGCCTGGCCAAGGCCATCGGTGGCGGCCTCATCGTCGGGTCCGTGGGGGCGACCGAGGAGCTGATGGCCCACGTGGCACAGGGTGACTACGAGATGGTGGGCACGTTCAACGGCAACCCCCTCTCCATGGCGGCAGCGCGTGCCATGCTCGAGCGCGTGGCGACCGAGGACGCCTACCAGCGGCTCGCCCGGTTGCGCCAACGCATCGACCAGACACTCACCGCAGCGATCGAGCGAACCGGGCTCCCAGCACACGTGGTATCAATCGGCGCCAAGGGCTGCGTCACCTTCTCCACTGCTCCAGTGCGGAACTACCGCGACTTTCTCTCCATCGACGGCCGCTACAACCATTTGCATTGGCTGTGCCAGCACAATGGCGGGGTCTTCCTGCCTCCATGGGGAAAGACCGAGCAGTGGCTCCTCTCGGTGCAGCACGACGACAGTGACATCGAGCGGTTCATCGCGAACTTCGAGCGCTTCGCCGAGAACGCCGCCCGAGCGAGCACGAAGTAGCTCCGCGGCCCGTCCTCGGGTCGCGCGCGGCGCGGGAAGCCCCGCGTCGGCGCTCAAAGGGGTCGAGGAGCGCTACTGCGAGGACCCCCGGGCTCGGGAAGAAACGGCGTGTCCCGCAGCCTGAGGGACGCCGCCAGTCCTTCGGTCTGTCGAACACGATTGAGCTCGTCGAGCTCCGGGGCATCTCCATACGCCTGGGTGATCACGGAGAGGATCCCACCGGTCTCGAGCGCGACTCGCAGCCCCATTGCCTCCATGCCGAGCGTCGTGATGAGCTTGTTCATCCGCACCGAGTCGGGAGGAAGCAGTGCGATGCGCTGCGCGAGTGCCATCGCGCGCTCGAGCAGCTCCTCGTGGGGAACGACCTCGTTCACGATGCCGATCCGCTCCGCCTCACGGGCGTCGAAGTGGTCGCCGGTGAGCGCGTAGCGGTGCGCGTGCTTCCAGCCGGCAAGGGCAGCGAGGAGGAAGGTCGACCCCTGGATCTCGCGCACCTCGGGCTGGCCGAAGACCGCCCGATCGGAGGCGATCGTGATGTCGCAGCAAAGCGCATACCACATGCCCCCACCCAAGCACCACCCGTTGACCGCTGCGATGACGGGCTTCTCCAGGCGCATCAGTGCCAGATGCTTGCTCGCCGTAGGGGTGTTCACGTTCCACCAGCGTCTGACGACGTCGCGGGCGCGGACAGTACCCTCCTTCGGCTGGTCGTCAACGATGTCGTAGCCGGCGCTGAACGCCTTGCCAGCTCCGGTCAAGACGATCGCCCGAACCGCTTCGTCCTTCTCTGCGTGGCCCAAGGCATCGTGGAGCTCCGTCTCGAGCTCCTCGGAGATGGCATTCATCTGCTCGGGTCGGTTCAAGGTCAGCAGCAAGACGCTGCCGTCCCGAGCGCAGTCGATGGTCTCGTACTGCATCGAGTCGCTCACCGTGTCGGCCTCAGTCATCTCGCGCCGAGCCCCTCTCGCGCCGCGCCCACGAGCACGACGCGGTTGCCGAAGACGTCCTGTCCCGCTGTCATGGCCTGATGGGCTGTCGGCAGCTGCTCGAATGGGACCACCTCACCGAGGCAAGGGTCGACCGAGCCAGCCAGGATCAGCTCGTTGAAGGCTCTGGCCTGCTCGTCGTTGGACCCGTGAGAACCCTGGAGACGCTTCTGCATGACCCATTGGTAGCGCAGGTCGACCACGCCGGAGTAGCCGGTGGTCGCGGCGCAGATCACGACCATGCCGCCTCGCTCGCAGACGAAGACGCTGGTGGGCAACGTCGCCTCCCCGGGATGCTCGATCACGATGGTGGGGTTGCGTCGCTCTCCGAGGATCTCCCAGATGCGTGAGCCGAAGGCCCTCGCACCTGCGAGCCACTCCTTCTGCCCGCTGGCGTCGTCCCAGTGGGGAGGGATCCCCCAGTGGTGGAGCTCGGTGCGATCGATGAAACCGACGGCGCCGAGCTTCTGGCAGTACTCACCTCGCCTCGCATCCGACACCACGGCTATCGGACGCGCACCGGCGAGTGCCGCGAGCTGGATCGCCTGCGAGCCGACCCCGCCCGAGCCGCCCCAGACGAGCACGACGTCTCCTCGCTGGACGGTGTGCGGCGGCCAGCCGTGGAGCATGCGGTAGGCAGTCGTCCCGACGAGCGTGGGAGCAGCCGCCTCCTCCCACGTGAGCTGCGGCGCCTTCGGGAGCACCTGGTGCTCCTGGGCGACGGCGAACTGCCCGAACGACCCGAAGTTCGAGGGCGCGTCGTAGCCCCAGATCTTCGCGGACGGTGCCAGCATCGGATCCCTGCCAGCCACCACCCAGGAGTCCTTGGCCTCCCACCAGCCGGGATGGACCACGACGGCGTCGCCGACCGAGACCGTCCGGACCGCGTCGCCCACTGCGTAGACGATGCCCGACGCGTCGCTTCCGCCGATGTGGAAGTCCCACGGCATGCCAGCGCGCTTGCGCATCGCGATCACGTCGATGGGGATGCCCCGGGCGGCCCACACGTTGTTGTAGTTGACCCCTGCGGCCATCACCGCGACGAGCACCTCGTCCGGGGCCAGCTCTGGGACGGGCACCTCTTCGATCTGGAAGGCCTCGCGGGGATCGCCGAAGCGATCTTGGCGCACGACCTGGGCGATCATCCTCTTGGGCACGACACCGACCGGCGGCACTTCGCCGATCGGAACGACGTCACCCTTCGGCATTGCTGCACCCGGCCTCTGAGGCCTCCGAACCAACGCACGTACCCTGCGGGCGGGTCTTCATGTCACCCCTTTCTCACTCGGATCGTGCCGATGCCCCAGTACACGCGCCGCGAAAGCGCCTAACCCGACTTCTTGAGGTACCACGTCTGGGGAACGTAGTTCGCGTATGGGTTCAGGTGCTGCCAGCCAGACAGGCTGTTCTTGACCGCGGCGACCTCGTAGTCCTCGAGCGGCCACCACAGGGAGGCCACGTTCTTCGAGAGGTAGTTCTCGTCGGCGTAGAGGGGCTTCAGGCTGGGCTTCGTCTCGGCAGCTGTGATCAGCTGCTGGGCATGCGCTGTGTAGTAGCCGCCGCCCCAATAGTTGCCCTTCGCCCACTGCTGTGTGCCGGTGGGCACGAGCTCGTACTGCCCGTAGTCCCAGAAGAACCCCGAGTAGCCGGCCAGACCCCACTTGCACGGCGGTGTGCTCGGGCACACGCCGATGGTCGAGTACATCGTTGTCAGCGTCTGACCGTTCAGGCTGATGCCGATCCCGACCTTTTCGGCAGCCGTCCGGAAGGCGGACACCTCGGCGAAGAAGGTTGTTGTCCCGGTCGTGTACACGAAGAGGAAGCTGAGCTTCTTCCCCTTCGAGATGCCCTTGCCGCACTCCGAGGAGCCGGTCCCAGGGCGCTTGCACACATCGACCCCGCCGGGGCCCTTCACCCAGCCGTGGGCCTCGAGGAGTGCAGCGGCGGCCCGCGGGTCGTAGGGATAGGGGTCCTTCTTGATCCCTGGGCTCACGTACTTGGATCCCGGATAGTCGGCAATCGGCCCGTAGTCGGGAATTCCGTAACCGCCCATGGTGCGCTTGATGTAGAGATTCTCTGTGACGAGGTGCTGGAGAGCCTGACGGATGTAGAGCTGCTTGACGAGCGGGCCCCATGTCTTCGAGGAGTAGCCGAGCTCGACCCCCTGTTGGTAGAAGACGGGCCACGCCTTGATCGTGTAGCCGTGGCTCTTGAAATAGGAGATCTCCTTCAGGTCGCCGAAGGGGATGTACCCGAATGTGAGGGTGCCCGAGCGCAGCGCGTCGAGCTCGGCGGTGTTTGTTGTGAACGTGTAGACCTTGTAGCCGGCGATGCGCGGCTTTGTCGGCCCGGTGTAATGCGGGTTGGTCAGGAACTGCGCCTCGTGGGTCGCTGTGTTGTAGGCGCTGATCTCGAAGGGTCCGTCGACCGTCTTCCACAGCGGGTTCGTGCCGTAGGACCCGCGTTCCTTCGACTGGGAGACGAGGAATGTGAAGACCTGCTTCGCCCCTGCGGGAGTCGAGGCGGCAGATCCCGCGGGCGATGCCATGGAGGTCCGGTCCCACGCCTGGACCGGGAGCGGGTAGATCCAGGTGAGCTGGTTGCCGGTGAACCAGGTCGGGCTGTAGGAGTGCTTCAGGTGGAGGACGAAGGTGGTCGGGTTCGGGTATGTGACGCTCGAGATGTCTGTGGGCATGAGACCGGGCAGGTAGTTCCCGAGCTTCTTCTTGCCTGCGTCCATCAGCTGGAAGAAGAACCTGACGTCGTTGGATGTGACCGTCGCGCCTGTCGACCACTTGAAGTTCGCCTTCATCGCGACCGTGACGGTCGTGTCGTGGTTCGAGTAGACGGGGGGCTTGCCGATCGACTGTGTGTAGTCGATCCCGGTCTTGGAGCCCTTCCCCGCCCAGTAGAGCGGCAGCCACATGTCGCCTTCGATGTTCGAGTCCCAGTCCTCGTATGCGCTCTCGGGCTCGAGGGGGAGCACCCATGTGAAGATGTCACCCGGAGCGAGCGCGTAGCTCGGCATCGCGCCTGTGGCCACCTTCGTAGCCTTGGCGCTCTGGTGCGACTTCGTGCTGGCAGATGCGACGGGTTCGCCGGCGAGACCGGCGGTCAGGCTCGCTACCACCAGCACCGCGCCCGAGATCCCGATCCCCTGACGCCAGAACGGGCTCCTCGCCCGCGAGCGGAGACGGCGCCGCGGGCAGCTCACAGATCTCGGCAGCATCTTCACAGACCCCCCCTCTTGGCTCTCTCGAGCCCTGCAGCTGCAGCTCTTCGTGGAGCAGTTCGAAGTCATGGCAACTCTGCCATAGACTGAACGTTTAGTCAATGCCGGATCTGCGCAGGGCCCCAGCAAGGGAAGCGGGAGGGTGCACCAGCTGACCGTGGAGGACTTCGCGATCCAGGCACGTGCTTCGGGCCTTCGTCGACGACCTCATCCCCTTCGAGAACGAGGCAGAATCGACTCGTCGGATCCGGCGGTCGCCTTGTCCATCATCCGCCGCCCCTCCTCGGGCGAACCGATGCCCGGCTCGCCCAGTGGCTGACCCCGTGGCTCGTCTCCCCGAGAGTGCCGGGCTCCTCAGAGCGGGACGTTGTGCGCGAGGACGCAGTTGAGCGCGACGGCGAACATCAGATAGATGAGCCACAGGCCCGTCCCGAGGTGGAAGAAGCCGAGGGATCGCTCGACGAAGCTCCTGAGCTTCGGGGGGGAGATCGGCCTTCACGGTGGCGAACACGTCGCTCACGTAGACGCCGGTGAGGCCGATGCACAAGCCTCCGACCGGATCGTCGTGGGCACCGGTGAAGAACTGCA
>JAKBTL010000043.1 GCA_021844425.1 Actinomycetes bacterium
GCTATGGGCCCAACGGGCTGGAAAAGACCGAGCTCCGGCGCTGGCAGAAGGCCTACGACCAAGGCGACGAGGAGGCCTTCTGCCACCTCTTCGGTCCCGAGCGAATCGTCGAGCACTTCGGCGAGTTTCTCGGCTACTTCATGGTCCGAAAGGTCTGGGCCTCCCAGGAGCTGTTGCGCTCGGCCGGCACGGTGACGAAGAAGCTTGCGGGTTGGCTCTTCGAGCACGGCTACGTGAGCTCCGACGAACGCGAGGTCGCGATCGAGCAGGGGGGCCGCGCGGCCAGGAACCTTCCTCGCGCCGAGCGCCTGGCCAACCTGCTCTACGAGCAGAGCCGCTCCACGCCGCCCTTCGACCCCGACGCGCTCGGGCGCAAGGATCTCGTCGAGGACTACCTCGTCATCCAGCGCGTCGAGCCTGGGGCGTTGTTCTTCAGCGGGGGGATCGGCCCGCTCGAGGTCTCCACGCGGGCTTCCGAGCTCGCTCAGGTCGGATGGGGGGTGAACGCGACGCTTGCCCGACTGAACAACACTTGGCGGCTCGTCGAGGTCGGCAACGTCTATCCGCACTGACCCGGGCCCCTCCGTTCCTCACTCCCGGCCGGACGAGGCGGGCGGAGTCGATGGGTTCACCGAACTCTTACGGTGGTGGTATGGGACGACTGCTATCCGCGGGTTCGTCGGTGTGCTCCGTCGGTCGGTCGGGGACGCCACCCAGGCTCGTCAGGGTGGTCGTACGCTCGTCATGATGGCGCCGCCGCAGCCTCGGCTACCAGAGCCCTGCCGCGCTGTACGCTGCTGCCGCCGTGCAGTGATCACTGGAACTGGCCGACTCGCTCCGATCATCGTCGACGTGCACGCCGGCAGGCTACGAAGGTCAGACCGTCTGGGCGGCCTCATCCACGAGTACCGGCTGGTCGCCTGGACTGGGCGGACGTGGTTCTCGGCACACAGGCGCTCGCCAGTCGGCCGGCGACCGCGGCGATGGGCTGACGATCCCGGCCCCCGAGTCCGACCCGCGCGTCCGACCGCCGAGACCGAAGGGCGTGGCCGGCCGCGTCAGGCCGGCGCTTCGGTGGAACTGGCGGCGTGCGCGCCGGCCGACCCCTCGACCACGAGCGGCTGGGCGAGCGGGAAGTGACAGGCCGCCAGATGTCCTAAGTGGCCGAAGGGACGGAGGGGCGGCTCTTCGTGGGCGCAGATCTCCTGGGCCAGCGCGCACCTGGTCCGGAACCGGCACCCGGAAGGGGGATTGGCAGGGGAGGGCAGCTCGCCCCGGACCTTTGCCACCCGTGTCCCGCGCCTCGAGGGATCGGGCGTGGGGATGGCCTCGAGCAGGCCGGCGGTGTACGGATGGGCCGTGTGCTCGTAGACGTCGGACACTGGTCCGACCTCGACCAGCTTGCCGAGGTACATGACGCCCACCCGGTCGGCCAGATAGCGGACGACGGAGAGGTCGTGGGAGATGAGCACGTAGCTGAGGTCCCGCTCGGCTTGCAGCCGCAGCATGAGGTTCAGGATCTGGGACTGGATCGAGACGTCGAGCGCCGACACCGGCTCGTCGGCGACAACGAGCCGTGGCTCGACGGTCAGGGCTCGCGCCAGCCCGATGCGCTGGCGTTGGCCGCCGGAGAACTCGTGCGGATAGCGCTCGAGGGCCCGGCGCGGCAGGCCAACCTCGTCGAGCAGGTGCCGGATCCGGGCTGTGCGCTGGCTGCGGTCACCGATCCGTTGGGCGTTGAGCGGCTCGCGCAGGATCGACGCCACCCGCATCCGGGGATCGAGCGACGCGTACGGGTCCTGGAACATGAGCTGCACGTCCTTGCGGTGCCGCTTGAGGGCAGCACCCCGGAAGGTGGCAGCGACGCCGTCGAAGGTCACCGTTCCCGAGTCGGGCTCGGTCAGGCCCACCATGAGCCGGCCCAGCGTCGTCTTGCCGCACCCCGACTCGCCGACGAGGCCGAAGGTCTCCCCGACGCCGATCGAGAGCGAGACGTCCGAGACCGCCTTGACCGAGCCGACGGTGCGGCGCAGCAGCCCCTTGTGGATCGGGAATTCCTTCACGATGTGCTCGAGGCGGAGAAGCACGCGCTCGCCTGGAGGCTGGGAGACTCCGGTGCCTCCGGCTGCCGGCGGCGTGGCGTTCTCGACGCTGCCCCCACTGCGCCGGGATTCGCTGCGCACGAGGACCTCGGCACCCACGCCGAGCAGGTGCGCGGCGCGCTGCCCGTCGACGGGGAAGTGACAGGCGAACCGGTGCCCGCCGGCGTCGGTCACGAGCTGGGGCGCCTCTTCGATGCACCGCTCCTGCGCGTAGCGGCACCGCGCCGCGAACCGGCAGCCTCGCGGCGGCCAGATGAGGTCCGGTGGGGCGCCGGGGATGCTGTACAGGGCCCTTGAGCGGTCGGATTGCAGCCCGGGGATCGACTCGAGGAGCGCCTGGGTGTAAGGGTGGCGCATCTCGGTGAAGATCGTCCGGACGTCGCCCGTCTCGACGAGCTGTCCGGCATACATGACCGCCACGCGATCGGCCCGGTCCGCGATGACCCCCATGTCGTGCGTGATGAGCAGCAGGCCCATGTCGAACCGGGCTCGAAGGTCGTCCAGGAGGGCGAGGATCTGGTCCTGGATCGTCACGTCGAGGGCCGTCGTTGGCTCGTCGGCGATCAGGAGTTTCGGGGAGCAGGCGAGCGCCATGGCGATCATGGCGCGCTGGCGCAGTCCTCCCGAGAGCTCGTGGGGGTGGCTCCGGAGGCGCTCGGCGGGGCGCGGCATCCCGACCAGTCCGAGCACCTCCTCCGTTCGGGCCATCGCCTCCTTCCGTGAGGCGCCCTTGTGCGCCCGCACAGACTCGGCGATCTGGGCCCCGAGCGTCATCAGCGGGTTGAGCGAGGTCATCGGGTCCTGGAACACCATCCCGACGTCGCTGCCACGGATCTGGCGCATCTGCTTCTCGGATATTGCGGTGACGTCGGTGCCCGCGATGGTGATCGAGCCTCCCGTGATGCGCGCCCCGGGCGGCAGGAGGCGCATCACCGACATCGCCACCATGGTCTTCCCCGAGCCGGACTCGCCGACCACTCCGAGGGTCTCGCCGGGGCGGACACCGAGCGAGACGCCGCCCACGGCGTGGACCGTGCCGCTGCGGACCGGGATCTCCACCCGGAGGTCCTCGATCCGGAGGAGCTCATCGGTCAAGAGTCGTCCTCCCCGTGCCCGTGGGAACGTGCCGACGTTGTATGGCCCGCATCAATGTCGCTGCAACCTGACGTCGAGCGCATCACGGAGCGCGTCCCCTACGAAGTTGAACGCCAGCACCACGACCACGATGGCAAATCCGGCCGGGTAGATCAACCACCAGTAGCCGTCGTAGATGAAGTTGAGCCCGTTGTTCAGCATCGCGCCCCAGCTCGTGGCCGGCGGCGGTGGGCCGAGGCCCAGGTAGCTCAGTGCGGCAAGGAGGAGGATGGCGTTGGCGACCTGTAGCGTCGTCTGGACCACGATCGTCCCCATCACGTTCGGGATGATGTGACGGACGATGATCTTGCCCCGTGTCACCCCGGCGCCCCGTGCGGCCTCGACGTATTCGCGCGTCCGGACCGAGAGCGACTCGCCGCGTACGAGGCGGGCCGTCGGTAGCCACGAGACGATCGCCACCACAACGATGAACATGAACGTCGTGGGCGAGAAGATGGTCACCATCAGCAGCATCAGGAGCAACGGGGGGATGGCGTAGATCGAGTCCACGATCCGCATCATCAGCGAGTCCGTCCAGCGCCCGAAGAAGCCCGAGACCGCGCCCCACGCCGCCCCGAACAGGCTCGACAGCAGCGCGGCGCCGAGCCCGACTTCCAAGGAGACCTGGCCGCCAACCATCAACCGGCCCAGGACGTCGTAGCCGACGCTTGTGGTGCCCAGCGGATGTGCGTTGCTCGGCGGCAGGTTGGCTGTGAGCAACGCCGTGTGCACCTGTGTGGTGTGGTAGATGACCGGGCCGAGGTAGCAGAACAGGACCATCAGCACGATCGTCACCAGTCCGACGATCGCCAGGCGGTTCTCGGCGAACACGGAGACGAAGAGCCGCAGCAAGCTCGCCGACGAGGTGATTTCGCCACCTTCGGCGAGCGGTGCCCCGGCGAGCGGTGCCCCGGCCAGCGGTGCCCCGGCCACGGTCGTCGCGCCGGGAGCGGCGGACACGCCGCCGGGCGTCGGCGTCTGCACAATGTCAGTCATAACGCACCCGGGGGTCGATCGCAGCGTAGAGCAGGTCGGCAAGGAGGCTGCCGACCACGGTGGCGACACCGACCACCACCGTCACCCCCATCATCAAGGGGTAGTCCTGCTTCAGGGCGGCGTTCCAGAACAGGAGCCCCATGCCGGGATAGTTGAACACCGCCTCGATGACGATCGCACCGGACAGCACGATCGGTAGTGTCAACCCGATCAAGGTGATGATGGGCGTGACCGAGTTGGGCAGCAGGTGGCGGAAGATCACCCGGCCAGTGGAGATGCCCTTGGCGCGGGCGGTGCGCATGTAGTCCTGCACGAGGTTCTCGATCGCCGACGAGCGCATGAACCGGCTGAACTGGGCGAAGTTCACGAGGGCGAGCGTCACCACCGGGAGCACCAGGGCGCGCGGGTCGGTGAAGATCGCCCCCACCGTCGCCCCTTGGGGTGCCTCGGCGGGGAGCAGGTGCAGGCCGACGGCGAAGGCCAGGATCAGGAGCATCCCCGCCCAGAAATTGGGCATGGCGTAGCCGGCGAAGGCGAACGCGGTCACCGCATGGTCGCCGAACTTGTTCCGTCGGACGGCCTGGTAGAGCCCCAGCGGCACCCCGACGACCAACGAGAGCGCGTACGCCAGCCCGACGAGGACCGCCGTCTTCGGCAGGTTGGTCTCGAGGAGCGAGAGCACCGTCTGGTTGTACTTGTACGAGTACCCGAGGTTGCCATGCAGCAGACGCCAGATGTAGAGGCCGTACTGCACCGGGATCGCCCGGTTGTACCCGTTGGCGACGTTGAAGTTGTGGATCTCCGCCTTGGTGGCACGGGCCCCGAGCGCCGCCCGGGCCGGACCGCCAGGGAGCAGGTGGATCAAGAGGAAGACCACCAGCGTGACGCCGATGACGACGATCAACGCCTGGATGAGCCGGCGCACGATGTAGGCGAGCATCGTTCCCAGTGCCTCCTAGATCGACACCCTCGGGCGGCGCAGCTAGTCGAGGGCCGACACTGCCGAGCGGCACGTCGTGGTCGGTAGTGGGACGGCCGGCGACCTGCGGACGTGGGTGCCGATCACTTCGCGAAGTACCACTGTGTCGGGTAGATGTACAGGTACGGTGTGAATGGCTGCACGCCGTGCAGGTTGGACTTGTAGGCGACCACCCGGTAGGCGGGGACGGGCAGGAAGATCTGGAACTGCTCCTTGGCCATGAAGTTCTCCCAGGTCTTGATCGCCGCGACCGGGTCGGAGCTCGTCGTGGTGGCCTTGATGAGCGAGTCGTTCCGCGAATTGCAGAGCGCCATGTAGTTGGACGTCGCCCCGCAGTAGAAGTTCTCTGTGCCGATCGGGACGTTGGTCGGCCAGCCCCACGGCCACTGCCCTGTGATCCACAGCTCCATGTCGTAGCTGCACCGTGCCGCGGTGCCCGCACAGCTGGCAGCGTCGGACACCAGGCCCGAGGCGGTGACGAGCTTGGTCTTCAGGTTCACACCGACCGTGCTGAACTGGGAGATGAGGTACTGCAGGATCTCGTACTCCGAGTTGTTGGACTGGGTGCCGACGATCTTGAAGCTGAGCTTGGCACCCTTCTTGATGCCCTTCCCGCACTCGCTGGGGCCGTTTCCCGGCTTCGTGCACGTTGAGGTGCCGTTGGGCACGATGTGCCAACCGTGCGCGGTGAGGAGCTTCTTCGCCGCAGAGATGCTATACGGATAGGGGTCCTTCCTGTCGAGCGCCGTCACGTACTCCCCACGCTGGTTGGGATTGGGGACGGGGCTGGAGGCGTACGAAGCCCTCCCGTGGTAGATCTTCGCCACGATCTGCTTCATGTCGATCAGGTGCGTGAGGGCCTGGCGGAAGTAGAGCTGATTGAAGATCGGCGTGGAGGGGTCGTGCTTCGCATAGTTCAGGATCAGTCCCCCGTAGGCCGCCTGGACCCATGTCGCGATCTTGTACCCCTTCGCCTTCAGGGCGGGGATCGCCTTGAGGGATGTCAGGGGCACGAACCCCACATCGAGGGAGCCACTCTCGAGCGCGTCGAGCTCCGCGACTGTGCTCGTGTACGGAAGCTCGGTGAAGGTAGACAAACTGTGTTTGTGTGCCTGCGGCGATGGGAACTTGGGATTGCGTACGAACGACATCCGGCCATCGGTCGAATCGAACGAACTGATCTGCCACGGCCCGTCGACGACCTTCCAGAGCGGATCGGTCGCAAGGTTGGTGGCCTGCTTCGCCTGAGTCTGCAAGAACTTGTAGACCGCCTTGGCGCCGCTGGGGGTCATGTCGTAGTTGCCGACGAGACCGGTCGCCGACGTCTTGTCCCATGCGTGCTGGGGGATAGGGGTGATGTTGGTCAGCACGTTTCCGAGAAGCCACAGTGAGCTGTACTTCGCGTCGAAGACGATCTGGAACTTCGTCGGTGACAAGTAGCGGATCTGCTTGACGTTTGTGGGGAACTCGCCCGGAACGTGTGCTGCGTATGTTGTCTTGTTCGCCTGGAGCAGGTTCATCCAGAACTGGATGTCGCGCGTGGTGACCGGCTGCCCGTCCGACCAGTACCGAGGTTTGAGCGTGATTGTCACGACCGTCTCTCCAGCGGAGTTCGTCGAGAACGTGGGCGGTGTGGCGAGCGAGCGGGATGGGTTGAATTGCGTCTTGCCGTTCTTCCCCCACAGGTAGAGGGGAGGCCACATGAGGTAGGAGGCCCACGGAACATAGGCCACTGTCCAGTTGGACGCGATGAACATAGGGAAAAAGTAGGTCGGCGGCTCGCCCACGAGCTCGGCGAACGTGGCGTTGCCAGTTGTGGCCGCTGCGGCCGTCGACACGCCCGCAAGACTAGATGCAGCCATGCCGACGGAGAGTGCCGCGGCCAGAGTGACGAACGCCCGACGAATGAATGACCTCACTTCGGAACCCCCCTGGGATTGTGCGGACTATCCTCCCGCTGGTTGCTCACTGATCGATGCCGGTCGAATGCTTGCGGTCCACGACGTCATCGCTAGACGTCCCATCCCGCGTCTACGGGGATGTCGTGGCCGGTGATATTGCGGGCGCCCTCGGAGACGAGGAAGCGGACCGCAGCGGCGACGTCCTGCTCTTCCACGAAGCGCCCGAGGGCGGTCTGCGACGCGAACTCAGTGTACACGTCCTCTGGGGAGCGCCCCGAGACCTCCGCCTTCGTGCGGACGATGCGCGCCATACGATCGCCGTTGGTCACGTTCGGGCAGACGTCGTTGACCGTGATGTTGTACGGACCCAATTCGAGCGCGAGGGTACGAGTCAACCCGCGCACAGCCCATTTCGACGCGGAGTACCCACTCCGGTTTCGGTAGCCTCGTAAGCCCGACGTCCCGGAGATGTTCACGATGGATCCTCCGCCGGCCACCTTCAGGTGGGGGATCGCGTGCTTGCAGGGAAGAAAGGTCCCGACGACGTTGAGTAAGAGGATCCGCGCGAACTCGTCCACGGGGTAGTGCTCGGCGGGCGTCTCGATGGGGCCAGTTCCTCCGGCCGCGTTCACGAGGACGTCGATGCGACCGAAGCGCTCGGCTGCGGCCGCGATCATGTGCTTGACGTCATCTTCTACCGTGACATCGCAACGGACAGGAAGCGTGGAGCGTCCGGAGTATCGCTCGTCGAGGGAGGCTGCGTACTTCTCCAGAGCCTCTGCGTCTCTTCCTCCGATCGCGATCTCCGCACCGTCGGCTGCGAGCATCTCTGCGACAGCTGCGCCGATCCCTTTGGCTCCGCCGGTGATCACTGCAGCCTTGCCGGCCAGCGATTTGTTCATGATCCGCCTCCTAGAGACAGTTCGTTCTCACCGAGCTCGATTGAGAGCGGGGGTACTCGGTACGCGAGCGTGCGCGCGATCTCCGAGGCGGCGGCATGCGTCCGCCGAACCGAGCGTCGCACGCCCTCCCTGGTCAACCGCACGCTCGGGCCCGCGATTCCCACCGCGCACACGACGCCCGTGCCTGTGAGGATCGGCACGGCGATGCCCCAGACGCCCGCATTGGTCTCCTCGAGGCTGGTCGCGAAGCCGCGGCGCCGGATGCGCTCGAGGTCCTGGCGCAGCTTTTTCTTGTCAATGAGGGTCGACTGGCAGAGGCGATCTAGCCGTCCCGAGATGACCCGCTCGGCTTCTTCTTCTGGCATGAAGGCGAGGAGTGCCTTCTGCGATGCCCCCGCGTGCAGAGGCAGGAGCCGCCCCGGCTCGACCGACAAGCGCAGAGGCTTGACGCTTTCGACACGTTCCAAGCAGATGCTCGCAGTCCGGTCCGTGCTCACGCCCGTGAGGAGCGCGGTCTCGCCCAGCTCGCTCGAGAGGAGTCGCACGGGCTCGAGTGCGACCGAGCGGAGATCGGCGACAACCCGAGCGCGTGAGCCGAGCACGACTGCCGCCGAGCCCAATCGGAAGCGCTTCGTACGGCGATCCTGGGTGACGTAGCCGAGCTTTCGCAGGTCCATGAGGATCCGGTGCACCGTGGGGACCGGCAGACCCAACGAGCGTGCAATCTCGCTCGTGCCCCACTCGGGACGTGCTTCGACGAACACTTCGAGCACCGCGAAGGTGCGCTCGAGCACCTGGAGGACGGGACGTCCTCCTTCGGGCGCCGCGTCACACGAGGTGCGGCCAAGCCGGGTGCCGCCGCTGGCGCGCACCGTGGCAGTAGTCATGGCTTCCGCCCTGTCGTGAGGAGCGCCCGATCGGCCACCTCGAGGCCAACGTCCAGGGCGTCGAAGACGACGTCCAGCTCTGTGTCGCTCACGATGAGAGGGGGCGCGACGAAGAGCGACGTCTGCTCTCCGCTCGTCGCCAGTAGCGCACCGGCTCGAAGCGCCGCCGCCGCCACACGGCTCGCGAGAGGCTCCGGCTCCTGCCCGTGCCACAGCCGCCAGTCGGGTCCGTGCAGCTCCACCGTCCAGTGCAGGCCACGTCCGTCGACCCGATCGACAGCGGGATGATCGGACACGATCTTGGTGAATCGCTCGAGCATGCGATCGTCGAGCTCCGATGCGCGTTGCACCAGGCCTTCCTGTGCGGAGACACGCAGATGCGCTCGCAGCGACGCCATCGCGATCGGGTGTGCTCGAAAGGTCGAGTAGCTCTGCCAGCTGGAACCTTCGAGCTGATCGAGGATGTCCCGAGAGAGGACCACCGCGCCCGCAGCCGCTCCACCTGCCGTCATGCATTTGCCGAGCGTGACGAGGTCGGGCTTCGATGTCGCCTTCTGGAACTGGAACCACCCGCCGACGCGGCCGAAGCCGGTGACCGTCTCGTCGGCGATCCACAGCGCCCCTTGGCGCCGTGCGAGGTCCGCCACGGCGTCTTGGAACTGGGGGACGTGGTACGTCCCACCCTGGCTGTAGTCGAGAAGGACCGCTGCCGCGTCTGCGAGCGTCTCCGCGCTCTCGGACCGCCACTGTTCATCAAGGGGGGTGCCCACCTCTCCCTTCACCCGGGAGCCCCGCGGGCACGAGAGCGTCCGAACCTCGGCCAGTCGCGGTGGGGTTGCGACTCGTGAGGGCGAGGAGATCCCGCCGTGCCACTGCGGCTGCAGCGTCATTTCCCGAGAGAGTCCCACGCCTCCGTGGTAGGCCCTTTCGCGGGTGACGAGTGGCGCCCTGCCAGTGAGGGCCTGGCAAAGGGCGAGCACGGCATCGTTCGCCTCTCCAGCGCTGACGAAGAAGCGGACGGCGCCGACCCACTCCTCTTCAGCAAAGGCGATTCTGAGAAGGTCGTCAGCGGCCAGCTCGCGCTCACGCCATGCCCAGCCTTCGTTGACGACCGGCGCGTCCGCGGCACCGTGGATGGCCTTGACGATCTCGGGGTGCCGGTGACCGAGCGGGGCGGCGGTATTGCTCGCGTCGATGACGCGTCGGCCGTCTTCGAGCTGGAACCACGCCCCGGAGCCGCCGGCGATCGTTGGCACCGCGGCCGAGCCCGACGTGAGGCTGGTCGTCAGGAGATGGCTGCGCACGTCGCTCAGCCGAGAGCCCGACCGCCAACGCCGAAGCGCGAGGCCGGCACTCCGTCGACGACGACCCAGATATGCGCACGCGCATCCTCGCCCAACACGGAGCACGCCGCGTCGGTGAGCGCGGCGATCAGCCTCGCCACGGTCTCCTTGTCCTCGAAGCGCTTGTCCACCGCTTTCACCTCGATGTAGGGCAACTCGCCCTCCCTTCCCTGGTCCACGGTCTCGCTCACGCACCTTGAGCGTCACTTTTCGCTATGTTAGCCTGCAATCTCGTGTAGTGAAAGAGCTTCTCGTATTGTAAGAATTCATCGACTGGCACGGCACCGGAGGATCCCATGGAGCGGCCTGACCTCGCACTTCTGCGTGGCGCGATCGATATGCACGCGCACACGTCACCTGCGCTCTTCAAGCGACACATCGACGACGCAGCCTTGGCCGAGACTGCCGCCTCGTACGGGATGCGCGGCTTCGTGCTGAAGGACCACGACGCCTCGACGACCGGTCGCGCGTACTACGTGAACCGCATGTACCCCGGAGTCGAGTCGATCGGTGCGGTCGTGCTCAACCGATCCGTCGGAGGTCTCAATCCCTACGTCGTCGAGGCGGCCATCCAATACGGAGCGAGGGTCGTGTGGATGCCCTCCAACCATTCCAAGCACCATGCCGAGTACTTCGACACTCCTGACTACCCGCAGTTCGGCAGGCTGCGCAGGCAGCTCCCAGGAGAGGGCGTCACGGTGTTCGAGGATGACGGGCACACGCTCAAGCCCGAAGCTCGCACGATCTGTGAGATCGTCGCCGAGAATGACGTCGCGTTGGCGACCGGTCACCTCTCTCTCGCCGAGATCACCGCATTGCTCGACGCGGCTCGCGGCGCAGGGGTGACGCGCTTCATCGTGACGCATGCGAACTGGTCCCTCTGCAAGCTTGACCTCGAGGTGCAAAAGCAGCTCATCGCTCGAGGTGCCACCATCGAGTACGTCGCCTGCTCGTGCGTGTCGCCGATCTTCTGGGAACAGCAGCCCGAAGAGCTCGCTCGCTGGATCGTCGAGCTGAAAGGTGAGCACGTCGTGCTCGGATCCGACCTCGGCCAGTTCGCCGGCCCGCCCCACCCAGAGGGGCTGCGAATGTTATTGGCGGCGCTGCTCGAGCTCGACGTTCCCTACGAGTACTTGGAGAAGATCACGAAGGTCAACTGCGAGCAAGTGCTCGGGCTCGACCGGAATTGGTCGCCAGCGCCTCCGACCGTCTCGGCATCGCCGGCTCAAGAACCCAATGCCGTCGTGGCGCCGGGCGTTTGAGCATGGGCGACCCTTCGGGCAGGATCGATCAGCAGTGCTCCTGAAAGCGTTTCGCTACGCTCGAGCCGCCGACGTCGAAGAGGCGTGCGACCTTCTCCGCCACGAGGAAGGATCGAAGGTGCTTGCCGGTGGCCAGAGCCTCCTTCCTTTGATCAATACCGGGCTGGTCGATCCCGACCTGCTCGTCGACATCTCCCACATCGCCGACATGAAGGGACTCTCACAGCGCGACGGGTACCTTGAGCTCGGAGCCCTCACCCGGCACGTCGAGCTGGCTTCGAGTGAGGACGTCAGGGCGAGCCAGCCTCTCCTCACCGAGGCCGCGAGCCACGTCGGGAACCCCCGGGTTCGCAACCGCGGCACGATCGGTGGCTCTCTCGCGCACGCCGACCCGGCAGCCGAGCTTCCTCTTGTCCTGACCGCTCTCGGTGCCACGCTCGTAGCGACCGACGGGCGCAGCACACGCGAGATCAAGTCGGACGAGCTCGCGCTGTCCTATCTGTCCACCCAGCTCGCGCCAGACGAGATCGTCACGCGGGTGCGGGTCCCTGTTCTCGGTCCAGGTTGGGGCTGGAGCTTCTCCGAGATGTCGAGACGGACGGGAGATTTCGCGATCGTGGCGGTCGCGGTCCTGATCCGCAGCGCGGACGGCTACGTGCTCGAAGCCCGAGTATCCGCAGCAGGCGTCGGAGCCCGGCCGACGCGCCTCGGCGGCGTAGAGGCGGCGCTGTCGGGCGCGACGAGAACAGAGCTTCAAGGCCGGCTCGGAGACGCTCCTGCCGTTGCCACTGAGGTTGATCCCGTGTCGGACGGGGTCGCCTCCGCGGGCTACCGTCGACACCTGCTCACAGTGCTCGTCCGTCGCGGGATCGACCAAGCCTTCGCCAGATCGGAGGGGCAGTGAGCGACAATGTGACCCTCACCTTCGTGGTGAACGGATGTGAGATGACGGCCAGCGGCCCTTCGCATCTCACGTTGCTCAGCTGGCTGCGGGACCTGTCCAACGTCACTGACCCGAAGTACGGATGTGGCGAAGGGATCTGCGGTGCTTGCACTGTGCTCGTGGACGGCGATCCGGTGTCGAGCTGCAACGTCCTCGCTGCACAAGTCGCAGGAGCCTCGATCACGACCGCGTCCGGGTTGTGCGACGAGGACGGAGGTCTCTCCTCTTTGCAGCGAGCCTTCTACGAGTATCACGCGGCCCAGTGCGGTTTCTGCACCCCGGGGATGATCGTCGCTGCGGCCGCGCTCGTGTCCGACGGCCGCACGCACTCGCGTGAGGAGCTGCGAGAAGCCCTGCACGGCAATCTGTGCCGCTGCACGGGCTACGGCCCGATCCTCGATGCGATCGAAGCAGCCTGCCGAGAAGGGGGTGAAGACAATGCCCGATGACCTCTTCGTCCGCGGCGAGATCAGGACGTCGAAGGTCGACGAGCTACGCGTCGTCCACCGACCGCTTCCCCGTCACGACCAATTGGAAAAAGTGCTGGGCACGACCCGGTACGCCGGCGACTTCTCACTCCCCGGGATGCTGCACGCGCGGCTCGTGCGCGCCCAGGTGCCGTCCGCTCGGATCGTTCGTCGTGACGTCTCCGAGGCTTGCGGCGTGCCGGGAGTGGTGGCGGTGCTCCTCGGCGAGGACGTTCCGCACAACACGATCTGGATCGATGTCCCGGGCCAAGGGGTGCGGGTCTCCGCGCTTCGGGCCAGTATGGAGGTGCTCGCGACCGAGCGCATCCGGTTCCACGGCGAGCCGGTCGCCCTCGTCGTAGCAGAGAGCGAAGACGCGCTCGCAAGAGCGTGCCAGCTCGTCGAGGTGGAGACGGAGCCGCTGCCTGTGGTCGCGACCCCAGAGGAAGCGTTGGCGGCTGACGCCCCGGAGGTCCATCCGGGAGGGAACCTGCTTGCGGAGTGGCGGATCGACAGGGGAGACGTCGAGGCTGCGATGGCAGAGGCCGACGTCGTGGTCGAGGGGGACTACCGGACCCAGCTGGTCGACCACGCGTACCTCGAGCCAGAGGCTGGCGTGGCGTGGATCGACCAAGGAGTCCTCACGATCCGGGTCGCGACCCAGGTCGTCGAGCACTACCGCGACGTCGCCCGGCTCCTCGGCATCCCCGAGTCCAAGGTCCGCATCATCGCCCCCTACGTGGGCGGAGGGTTCGGCGGGAAAGAAGACATGACGGTGGAGCCCTATGTCGCGCTGGCCGCCTGGCGTACCGGCCGTCCGGTCCGGATGCAGTGGACGCGCGACGAGTCGCTGCTCGCCAGGGCAAAGCGACACCCGATGCAGATGTCCTACAAGACCGCGGCGCATGCGGACGGGACGATCCTTGGACACGACATCGAGATCGTCGCAGACGGCGGCGCGTACGCATACCTGTCCGCCCTTGTCCTTCTCTACTCGTCGGTCCACGCCTGCGGCCCCTATCGCACCGGAGCGGTTCGGCTGCGCGCGCGCTGCGCGTACACGAACAACCCTCCGACGTCGGCATTCCGGGGGTTCGGAGGGATGCAGGTGGTGTTCGCGTACGAGTCACAGATGAACCGGCTCGCCCAGCACCTCGGGATCCCCGCCGGTGAGATCAGGAAGCGCAACGCCCTCGTGCGAGGCGACGTGCTTCCCGTCGGCCAGCGAATCGAGACCGAGGTGCTGCTCCCTCAGACGATCGACGCGGTGCTCGAGCGAGTCGGCCCGAAGGCGCCGCCCTCGGGGCCTCGCAAGGCGGTCGGGCGTGGTATCGCCTCCAACATGCAGTCCTACGGACGCTTGGTCTGGCTGAACGACTCGGCTTCCGCGTGGATCGGGCTCGAAGTGGACGGTTCCGTGACCGTCCGCTGCGGCGTGCCCGACATCGGCGGCGGCCAAGCGTCTTCACTTGCACAGATCGCAGCCGAAGTGCTTGGCACGGCGATCGACGACGTCACGGTGCACTTCGGAGACTCCTCCCTCACCCCCCTCGCCGGCACCACCACGGCCACCCGCCAATTGCTCATGTCGGGAAACGCCGTCTACGTCGCAAGCTCGATGCTCAAGGAGCAGCTGCTCGGGGCCGTCTCCGCCGATCTCGGAGATCCCGTCGATTCGCTCCGTTTGGAGAACGGAGCTGTCGTCGGCCCTACCACTTCGGTGACGCTCGCCGACGCGCTCGCGTCGTGTCGGCGGCGCAAGATCTCGACCGAGGCGCTCGGCACCTTCTTCGGCCCGGGCGGCATGCGGGCGGTGGAAACGGAGCTCTCCACCGACCGCGTGTTCCCCGACTTCACCTTCGGGACTCACCTGTGTGATGTCGAGGTCGATCTCGACACCGGGAAGGTCTCGGTGCTGCGCTACGTCGCAGCGCATGACGTGGGTCGAGCCATCAATCCCCGCTCCGTAGAAGGGCAGATCAGCGGCGGGGCGGTCCAGGGGATCGGCATGGCGCTGCTCGAAGAGGTCCAGGTCGAAGATGGGGTCAATCTCACCGGAGGCCTCTTCCAATACCTGCTGCCAACCTTCACCGACGTTCCCGACATCGAGACCGTCGTTCTCGAGTCCGGTGAGGGACTCGGGCCCTTCGGTGCCAGAGGGATCGGCGAACCGCCGATCGGGCCCCCGTCGGCGGCGGTCACTGCGGCTGTCGCCGACGCGATCGGGGCATGGCCCGAGCAGCTACCGCTCACCCCTGAACGGGTGCTTGCCCTCGTCGCCGCACCATCGGCTGCCACCGGGAAAGAACCGAGGTAGACCGGTGCGCGAGCAACGCTTCGACGTGCTGTTCGAGCCGGTGCAGCTCGGACCGGTGCGGACGAAGAACCGGTTCGTCCAGGTCCCCCACTGCAACGGGATGGGCTACCGGGACCCGACGGCGCACGCAGCCATGCGCCGCGTGAAGGCGGAGGGCGGCTGGTCGGTGGTCTGCACCGAGCAGGTCGAGATCCATCCGACCTCGGACATCACGCCGTACATCGAGCTGCGCCTGTGGGACGACGGCGACATCCCGGCGCTCGCACGGATCGCCGACGCGATCCACGAAGGCGGCGCGCTCGCTGGCATCGAGCTCGCGCACAACGGCATGAACGCCCCGAACCTCACGTCTCGAGAGGCGCCGATGGGCCCCGAGCACCTACCGGTGGCGACCTGGGCGAACGACCCCGTCCAGGCACGCATGATGTCGAAGTCCGACATCGCAGACCTGAGGGCCTGGCACCGCGCAGCGGTCCGGCGGGCACTTCGCGCCGGCTACGACGTGGTCTACGTCTACGCCGGGCACAGCCTGAGCGTGCTCCACCACTTCCTCTCGCCGCGCTACAACCACCGCTCCGACGAGTACGGAGGCTCGATCGAGAACCGCACGAGGCTCCTCGCCGAGGTCCTCCAAGACACCAAAGACGAGTGCGAGGGGCGCGCGGCTGTGGTGTGCCGCCTCACGATCGCCGACGTCGACACCGCCGGCGGCATCACGCGCCACGACGCCGAGGAGACGGTCGTGCGCCTCGACCACCTGACCGACGCCTGGGACTTCGTGCTCGGCAGCTGGGAGTCGGACTCCGCGACGTCGCGTTTTAGCCCCGAGAACGAGCGCGAGCCGCTGGTCGCAGGGCTGAAGGCCCTCTCGGACAAGCCGGTCATCGGGGTCGGCCGGTTCACCTCGCCAGACACGATGGCCGCCCAGGTCCGCTCCGGCGTGCTCGACCTGATCGGCGCGGCACGGCCGTCCATCGCCGACCCGTTCTTGCCCTGGAAGATCGAGCACGGCCACGCCGAGGACGTCCGCGAGTGCATCGGCTGCAACATCTGCGTGTCGGGAGACATGACGATGTCCCCCATCCGCTGCACGCAGAACCCCTCGATGGGCGAGGAGTGGCGGCGCGGGTGGCATCCCGAGAGGATCCGTCCGAAGGCCTCCGACGCGTCGGTGCTCGTGGTCGGATCAGGCCCCGCAGGGCTCGAAGCCGCGAGCTCGCTCGGGCGGCGCGGCTACAGCGTCGTGCTCGCCGAAGCCGGGCGCACGCTCGGCGGCCGAGTCGCCCGGGAAGCGACCCTGCCGTCGCTCGGCGCGTGGAGGAGGGTGGTGGACCACCGGCTCTCTCGCATCTCGAACGACGAGCATGTCGAGGTGTACCGCGAGAGCGAGATGGACGAAGAAGACGTCTTGTCCGCAGACGTGACCGACGTCGTGGTCGCGACCGGCTCTGTGTGGCGGAGGGACGGGGTGGGGCGCTGGCACACCGCCCCCTTGCCCGTCGATCCCGCTGCGGTCGTCCTCACGCCCGACGACCTCTTCGGGCACGCCGTCGAGCGCCTCGGAGAAGGCCGCCAGGTCGTCGTCTTCGACGACGACCACTACTACATGGGGGGAGTCGCAGCAGAGCTCCTCGCCGGGCTCGGGCACGCGGTTCGCCTCGTGACGCCCGCACCCCTCGCGTCGTCGTGGACCGTGCACACCCTCGAAGCCACGGCCGTCCAGCGCCGCCTGCTCGCAGCAGGGGTGGAGATCGTCACCAGCCGCACGGTGGCAGAGATCGGCCCAGGAGCAGTCCGGACCGCCTGCGTCTTCACCGGCCGAGAGAGGGCGGAGCGAGCAGACGCAGTCGTGCTCGTGACGGCCCGCCTGCCCGTCGACGACCTCTACCAGCGCCTCGATTCCAGGCGATCGGAGTGGAGCCGTCATGGCCTGCGCTCCGTGCGCTGCATCGGGGACGCGTGGGCCCCTGGCACCATCGCGGCCGCGGTGTGGGCGGGAC
>JAKBTL010000095.1:0-3369 GCA_021844425.1 Actinomycetes bacterium
AGGCCGCGTCGGACCTGCGGGCTCAGGTCGAGAAGGGCGCGGCCGCGTCGGCGTCGATGCCGTAGCGGCGGATCGCCTCCGCGACGGCGGAGCGCTCGACCTCGCCCTGGTCGGCCAGCATGGAGAGAACCGCAACGACGACATGGGGAGCGTCGACCTCGAAGTAGCGCCTCAGCGCGGCGCGCGCGTCGGACCGGCCGAACCCGTCGGTGCCGAGCGACGTGAACGGGCGGCGCACCCAGCGCGAGACCTGGTCGGGGACCGCGCGCATGTAGTCGGTCACAGCGACGACCGGCGCCGCCCCTGATCCGAACACGTCGGTGACGTACGGGGTCCTGGGCTGTGCGCCCGGGTGCAGGCGGTTCCACCGTTCGCAGAGCAGCGCGTCGCTGCGCAGCGTCGCCCACGACGTGGCCGACCACGTGTCGGTGGCGACGCCCCACTCCTCTGCGAGCACGCGCCGCGCCTCGGTCGCGACCTGCCACATCGGGCCGGAGAAGCAGATCGAGGCGCGTGGCGCCGATCGGCTGCCGCCCTGCTCGGCGGGGCGTCCGCCCAGGCCGGCGGCGACCTGGGGGGGACCTTCGTACCGGTAGATCCCCCGCAGGATCCCCGAGCGGATGGCCTCGCCTTCGGGACCCTCAGGGAGGGACGGCATCGCGTAGTTCTCGTTGTAGAGCGTGATGTACCAGAACCTGTCCTCTGGGGCCTCGCCCAGCATCCGACGGATCGCGTCGTCGACGATGATCGCGACCTCGTACGCGAACGCGGGGTCGTACACGACGGCTGCCGGGTTCGTGGTCGCGAGGAGTGGAGAGTGGCCGTCGTCGTGCTGGAGACCCTCTCCGAGCAGCGTCGTGCGTCCGGCCGTGCAGCCCGCGAGGATCCCGCGGCCCCGCATGTCGCCGAGCGCCCAGAGCAGGTCGCCCACGCGTTGGAAGCCGAACATCGAATAGAACAAGAAGACCGGAAGCATCGGACGCCCCCACGTGGCGTACGAGGTCGCGAGCGCGCTGAACGCCGCCGTGGCTCCTGCCTCGGTGATGCCTTCCTGCAGCAGCTGCCCTGATGCGCTCTCGGCGTACTTCAGGGGGAGGTCGGCGTCCACCGGAACGTATCGCTGACCGCCTGGAGCGTAGATGTGCGCCTCGGCGATGATGGGCTCGAGCCCGAAGGTGCGGGCCTCGTCAGAGACGATGGGCGCGACGAGCGGCCCGAAGTCCGGGTCCCGCACGAGATTGCGGAGCAGGCGGGAGAAGGCCATGGTCGTCGACACGGCCTGGCTGCCCGAGCCCGACATGAGGTCGGCGAACACCTTGGGGTTGGGCAGCACGACCTTGGCGGGCCGGACGACACGGCGGGGCAGCGCGCCGGCGAGCATCCTGCGCCGGGCGATGAGGTACTCGAACGCCTCGGATCCCTCCGGCGGCCGGTAGTACGGCGGGGCGTCGGCGTCGAGCGCCTCGTCGGGGATCTCGTCGGAGAGGTGGAGACGGTCACGCAGCGCCCGCAACTGGTCCCGGGTCATCTTCTTGATCTGGTGCGTCGCATTGCGCGCTTCGATCTGCGGCCCGAGCGTCCAGCCCTTGATCGTCTTGGCCAGGATGGCCGTCGGAGCGCTGCGCTGCTCGGTGGCGAGCTTGTACGCGGCGTAGAGCTTCCTGTAGTCGTGCCCGCCACGGGGGAGGCTCCGAAGCTCGTCGTCGCTCAGGTGCTCGACCAGCTTGCGCAGGCGCGGGTCGGGGCCGAAGAAGTGCTCGCGGATGTAGGCGCCGGACTCGACCGCGTACTTCTGGAACTCGCCGTCCACCGTGGTGTTCATCTTGTCGAGCAGCACGCCGTCGACGTCGCGGGCGAGCAGCTCGTCCCAGCGCGAGCCCCAGATGACCTTGATGACGTTCCACCCGGCGCCGCGGAAGAGCGCCTCGAGCTCTTGGATGATCTTGCCGTTGCCGCGTACCGGCCCGTCGAGGCGCTGGAGATTGCAGTTGACGACGAAGATGAGGTTGTCGAGGTGCTCACGCCCTGCGACGCCCAGCGCGCCGATCGACTCGGGCTCGTCCATTTCCCCGTCGCCGACGAAGCACCACACCCTGCTACTGCTCGTGTCAACGAGCTCACGGTGGTGCAGGTAGCGATTGATGTGCGCCTGATAGATCGCGTCGATCGGGCCGAGGCCCATCGACACGGTCGGGAACTCCCAGAAGTCGGGGAGCGATCGGGGGTGCGGGTAGCTCGGGAGCCCGCCGCCGACCTCGTGCCGGAAGCTGTCGAGGTCGCGCTCGGTGAGTCGGCCTTCGACGAATGCCCTGGCGTAGATGCCCGGCGACGCGTGGCCCTGGACGAACACCTGGTCGCCGGCACCGCCGTCGTCCTTGCCCCGGAAGAAGTGGTTGAAGCCGACCTCGTAGAGGGAGGCAGAGCTCGCGTAGGTGGACAGGTGGCCGCCGATGCCGTCGGTGCGCATGTTCGCCCGGACCACCATGGCTGCAGCGTTCCAGCGAATGTATGCCCTGATCCGCCGTTCGAGGTACTCGTCGCCGGGGAACCATGGCTCCTCGTCTGCCGGGATCGAGTTGACGTACGGCGTCGACACCGTCGCAGGGAAGTCGACCTGGAGCGTCCGCGCCCGCTCGAGCAGCTTCATGAGCAAGAAGCGCGCCCGCGGGCGACCCCGGGTGCCCACGACCGCGTCGAAGGAGTCGAGCCACTCGGCGGTCTCCTGCGAGTCGATGTCCGGAACCTGATGGGACACGCCGTCGAAGAGCACGTGTACACGGTACCGGTCGGGGCCGGCTCGGCGCGCCGCGCCGAGGGTGTAGACCACCTCGGATGATCACCGTCTACACGGATGGCTCGTGCCTCGGGAACCCAGGTCCCGGCGGCTGGGCGTGGGTTGTGCCCGAGGGGCGGTACGAGAGCGGCGCGGATCCGATGACGACGAACCAGCGAATGGAGATCACCGCCTCCCTCCGCGCCATCGAGGCGCTCGCACCGGGTTCGGGCAGCGACGGCATCTTGGTGCGGAGCGACTCCGCCTATGTCGTCAATTGCTTCGTCCAGCGGTGGTGGGTGGGCTGGCGGCGACGGGGCTGGCGCAACTCGCAGGGAAAGCCCGTCGCGAACCGGGACTTGTGGGAGCCGCTGCTCTCGCTGGCTCTCGACCCGGCGACGCCCGTGCGCTTCCAGTGGGTGAAGGGGCACTCGGGCGACCGGTGGAACGACGTCGTCGACGAGCTCGCGAACACGGCTGCGACGACCGGGACCGGCCGCTCCGGCACCCTCTGACCCGGCCGCTCCGGCACCCTCTGACCCGGCCGCTCCGGCACCCTCTGACCCGGCCCCTCCGGCACCCCGTGACCCGGCCGC
>JAKBTL010000095.1:3469-16786 GCA_021844425.1 Actinomycetes bacterium
TGACCCGGCCGCTCCGGCACCCTCTGACCCGGCCCCTCCGGCACCCCGTGACCCGGCCGCCTAGCACTGCGGTGCGATGGAAGGAGGACGGGAGCTTTCGCCTGGCCCTGCCGCCCCGTCCGCACCTACGATCGCAGCCATGGAGCTCGAGGGTTCGTCTGCGCTCGTCACCGGCGCAGCGTCAGGTCTCGGCGCTGCGACGGCCCGAGCGCTCGCCGCCGAAGGCGTGCACGTCACGGTGTTCGACCTGAACGAGGACGGGGCGAAAGCCGTCGCCGAGCAGGTCGGCGGCAGCTACGTGGCGGGGGACGTCACGATCCCAGAGGACTGCCAGCGCGCGGTGGACCATGCGGCGTCGGGGCGTCCGCTCAGGATCGCGGTCAACTGCGCGGGGACCGGTTGGATCGGCCGGGTGATCGATCGGCAAGGCAGTCCCCACGAGCTCGGACCGTTCGAGTTCATCCAGCGGTTGAACGTGATCGGGACCTTCAACGTGATGACCAAGGCCGCAGCGGCCATCGCGAAGACCGAGCCGCTCGAGGACACAGAGCGCGGCGTCATCGTCAACACCTCGTCGGTCGCAGCGTTCGACGGCCAGATCGGACAGCTCGCGTACTCCGCCTCCAAGGGTGCCGTCGTCGGCATGACCCTCCCTGCCGCCCGTGACCTTTCTGTCGTGGGCATCCGGGTGGTGGCCATTGCGCCCGGGCTGTTCGACACGCCGCTCCTCGGCATGCTCCCTGAGGAGCAGCGCCGGGCGCTCGGCGAGTCGGTCCTCTTCCCGAAGCGGCTCGGTGATCCCGCGCGCTACGGGCAGCTCGTCGTGCACATCGCCCGCAACAGCTACCTGAACGCCGACGTCATCCGACTCGACGGTGGCATCAGGATGCCGCCGAAATAGCGAAGACGAGGAGCGACACGCCGCGTGCGCCACGTCGAGGCCGATGGGGTCCGCCTGTTCCCGGTCGGGTTGGGCACCTGGCAGTTCGGGTCGGGGGAGTGGGGCTACGGCACCGCCTACGCGACGAACGTCGCGCCGCGCATCGTCGAACGGTCGCTGGACCTCGGCGTCAACGTGATCGACACTGCGGAGATCTACGCCTTCGGGCGATCCGAGCGGATCGTCGGAGCGGCGCTCTCGGGGCGGCGCGACGAGGCGTTCCTCGCGACGAAGCTCCTCCCCGTTCTTCCGCTGGACCCGATCATGAGCAGGCGTGCACGCGGCAGCCTGCGACGCCTCGGCACCGGCTACGTCGACCTCTACCAGCTCCATTGGCCGAACCCCGTCGTGCCTGCGCGCGGTGTCGCCGATGCGCTCGCGAAGCTCCTCGACTCGGGGCTCGCCCGTCATGTCGGGGTGAGCAACTACCCGCTCTCACGCTGGCAGGAGCTCGAGCGCCTCCTCGGCCGCCCGGTCCTCTCCAACCAGGTCCGCTACAGCCTTCTCGACCGGTCAGCCGAACGCGAGCTCTTGCCTTGGGCGCAAGCCAACGGACGCGTGGTCATCGCGTACAGTCCGCTCGCGCAGGGCCTGCTGTCGGGCAGGTACGGTCCCGGCCAGCGACCGACCGGGCTCCGCGCGCGGACCGGCGCCTTCCGGAAGGAGAACCTGGAGCGGTCCGCACCGCTGCTCGATGTGCTGCGCGAGGTGGCGAGCGCTCATCGCGCGACCCCAGCCCAGATCGCGCTCGCCTGGCTGGTCCGGCACCCGAACGTCGTCGTGATCCCTGGAGCGTCGTCGGTCGAGCAGGCCGAGCAGAATGCCGCGTCGGCGGATATCGAGCTCAGCGCGGCGGAGGACGACATGCTCCGCGCCGCCTCGGACGCGTACCACCCCGTTCGTTCGCCGGTCCGTTCGGCACTGGGCTCGAGCACGGGACCGGTCCGCCGCCGGATCCGCCGTGTGTTCGACGGCCTTCGGGCCTAGAGGACGCCGTTAGTCTCCTAGGGGTTGTCGAGGCGCGCCGCGCCGGAGGAGGGTGGAGTGGACTACGACGTGGTGATCATCGGTGGAGGCCCCGGGGGCTACGCCGCCGCTCTCTACGGCGCGTCGGCTGGTCTCAAGATCGCCATCGTCGAGCTGACAAAGGTCGGCGGCACCTGCCTGCACCGCGGGTGCGTGCCCGCCAAGGAGTTCCTCGAGTCCGCGGCCGTGTACCGCACGGTGCGCGGGGCCTCGGAGTTCGGCATCTCCACCGGCGAGCCGACGGTCGACTTCGCCGTGAACCAGCGCCGGAAGGTGGCTGTCGTCGACCAGCTCACCCGCGGGCTGAGCGGGCTTCTGCGCGGCCGCAAGGTCACCATCCTCTCTGGCACGGGTGTGCTCCTCCCCGGGCGGCGCGTGCGGGTGATCGACGGCCCGGACGCGGGGAGCGAGGTCACCGGGCGCCACGTCATCCTCGCCTCGGGCTCGGTGCCGCGGACCCTGCCGGGTCTTGATGTGGACGGGCGCTACGTCCTCACTTCCGACGAGTTCCTGGAGCTCGAGCACGTGCCCTCATCGGTCGCCGTGATCGGCGGGGGAGCGATCGGCTGCGAGTTCGCCTCGCTCCTCTCCGACCTCGGCGCCAAGGTCACGATCCTCGAGGCGCTGGGCACGATCCTCGCAGGATGTGACGACGACGTCTCAGCCGTCGTGGCGCGATCCTTCAAGAGGCGAGGCATCGACATCGTGACCGGGGCGCAGGTGAAGGGCCACACCCCGTCGCCCGACGGGTCGCGCACCGTCGTCCAGCTCGGCGACGGCAAGGAGGTCGAGGTCGAGACCGTCGTGGTCTCTGTCGGGCGCCGCCCGCGCACCGAGGGTCTTCTTTCCGAGGGCACCGAGGTGCAGCTGGACGAGCGCGGGTTCGTCGTCGTGAACCACCTCATGCAGACCCATGAGCAGGGTGTCTGGGCCGTCGGGGACGTCTGCGCCGGAACCCCGCAGCTCGCTCACGTCGCCTTCGAGGAGGCGGTGCTCGTCATCAAGGGGATCCTCGGCGAGCCGATGGTGCCCGTCGACTACGAGCGGGTGCCGTGGGCCATCTACTGCCATCCCGAAGTCGCCTTCGTAGGGCTCACCGAAGCCCAGGCGGTCGCACGCGGCATCCCGGTCCTCGTGAAGAAGGATCCGTTCGGCGGCAACAGCCGGGCGCGCATCATCGGCGACACCGAGGGGCTCGTGAAGGTCGTCGCCGAGCAGCTGCCTGACGGGAGCGCCGGCAAGATCCTCGGAGTCCACATGGTCGGCCCGTGGGTCACCGAGCAGCTCGGCTCCGGTTACCTCGCGGTCAACTGGGAGGCCACTCCCGCAGAGGTCGCACAATTCATCCAGCCGCACCCGTCGCTCTCGGAGACCTTCGGGGAGACGGTGCTCGCATTGACGGGAAGGGGATTGCACGTTGGCTGACGTCACGATGCCGCAGCTCGGCGAGACGGTCACCGAGGGGACCATTACCCGATGGATGAAGTCCGTCGGAGAGCAGGTGAACCGCGACGAGCCGCTCTTCGAGGTCTCTACGGACAAGGTCGACTCCGAGGTCCCTGCCCCCGCGTCCGGCGTGCTCTCGGAGATCCTCGTTCCAGAGGGCGAGACGGTGCCGGTGGGCGCCCGTCTTGCTGTCATCTCGGACGGTGCGGGTGGCACTGCCACGGCGACTGAGGCCGCTGCACCGCAGGCACCGCCAGCTCCGCCACCGCCTCCGCAGGCACCGCCACCCCCCCCGCCAGCGCCTCCGCAGGCACCGCCACCCCCCCCGCCAGCGCCTCCGCAGGCACCGCCACCCCCCCCGCCAGCCGGGTACGTGCAACGCTCCGACGAGGCACCGGCGGGCCCGTCGGGGCAGGCCTCAGACGCAGGGGTCGCGCCTGCGTCCGGCGCCGAATCGATGTTGCTCTCGCCGGTCGTCCGCAGGTTGCTCGACGAGAACGGCATCTCCCCGTCCGAGGTCACCGGCACGGGTCTGGGCGGTCGCATCACGCGAGAAGACGTCCTTTCGTTCATCGACGCGCGTCGCGGCCCCGGCGCTGGGGCGCCTCGTGCAGCCGCTCCGCAAGCTGGACCCGCGCCAGCACCCGCCGGCCCCGCTCCGGTGGCGCCGCCGCCGGCCTCTCCCGTGCAGGTGCCGACGCCGGCGTTCCCAGCTGCCTCCGCCACGGCCGCGCCGGTGCCCGCCCCGCCGGCCTCTCCCGTGCAGGCGCCGCCGCCGGCGTTCCCAGATGCCTCCGCCACGGCCGCGCCGGTGCCCGCCCCGCCGGCACCTGGGACCGCGACCGCGGTCTTCCGCCCGTCGACCGACCGCGTCGTGCCGTTCTCGAACATGCGGCGCCGAACTGCCGAGCACATGGTCCGGTCCAAGGCGACGTCGCCGCACGCGTACATCGCGTACGAAGCGGACTTCGAGCGCGTCGAGCGCGTGCGGAACGCGTGGCGCGAGCGGTTCAAGAGCGAGGAAGGGTTCTCGCTCACCTATCTTCCTTTCATCGCGCGGGCAACCGTCGAAGCGCTCCGAGAATTCCCGAACCTGAACGCATCTGTCGTCGACGACACGCTCGTGGTGCACCAGCAGATCAACCTGGGAATCGCGGTCGACCTGAACCACGAGGGGCTCATCGTCCCGGTCGTGCATCGTGCCGAGGAGATCACGCTCCGAGGGATCGCCAGGCGGATCAGAGACCTTGCCGAGCGCGCCCGTAACAGGCAGCTGACCGCCGACGACATCTCCGGAGGCACGTTCTCGATCACCAACGACGGACCGTTCGGCACCTACTTCACGGTGCCGATCATCAACCAGCCGCAGGTCGGGATCCTGGCGACGGACGGGGTCCGACGTCGACCCGTCGTCGTGGAGCTGCCCGACGGCAGCGAGTCGATCGCCGTCCACTCGGTCGGCGTGATCGGTCTCAGCTGGGACCACCGCGCAGTCGACGGTGCATATGTGTCGTCCTTCCTGCGCAAGGTCGCCCACGTGCTCGACACGCGCGACTGGGCTTCCGAGCTGTAGACGTGCTGCGTGTCCGCCGCCTCGGGCAGGTCACGTACGCAGAGGCGTACGACCTGCAACACGCTCTGGCGCAGCGCGCGGACCACGACTATCTCCTTCTTCTCGAGCACCCGCACGTCTACACGCTGGGAGTGCACGCCGACCCCGCGCATGTCCTGCACGACCCTGAGGCGGTCGGCGCGACGCTCTTTCGAACCGACCGCGGTGGAGACGTCACCTACCACGGACCCGGTCAGCTCGTCGCCTACCCGATCGTCACGCTCGAGGACGACCCTGGCGCGGGTCGCCAGCACGTGCGGCAGATCGAGCAGGTGGTGATCGACGCATTGGCCGATCTGGGGGTCGAGGCGTCCCGGCACGCGGGATATCCCGGCGTATGGATCGGATCCGGCGGTCCCGGCGCCCGCAAGATCGCGGCAATCGGTGTCCGTACGCTGCGGGTGGAGGACGGTCGGCGTCGGGCCATCCATGGCGTCGCTCTCAACGTGGAGTGCGACATCGAGATGTTCAGCCACATCGTGCCGTGCGGCATCGTCGGCTACTCGGTGACGTCGCTTCGAGCCGAGGGCGTGAGCGCAGCGATGGGCGACGTGATCGAAGCCGTCACGGCCCGCGCCGTGTCAGCGTGGGGCAGCGAGGGCACCGACCGGCAGGACGTCCACGTGGGAGGCGTACGGCGACCTTGGACGGACAAGGACCCCGTGGTCCCCGTGGAGCGCCCCGCGCTTCGACGGCTCCGCGAAGCGGGGGGCAATCCCGACGCGAGCGTGCCGCTCCGAGCACGAAAGCCTGAATGGCTCCGCGTTCGTGCGCGCATGGGGGAAGGCTTCCTCTCGCTCGACCAGACGATCCGCGATCTCGGTCTGGTGACGGTGTGCGAGGAGGCAGGCTGCCCGAACATCTTCGAGTGCTGGGCCGACGGGACGGCGACGTTCATGGTGAACGGGTCGCGCTGCACGCGCGCATGCGGGTTCTGCATGGTGGACACCCGCCGTCCGATGCCACTCGATCCCGAGGAGCCTGAGCGCGTCGCCGAGGCGGTTGAGCGCATGCGGCTCGCGCACGCCGTCGTCACCTGCGTCGCGCGAGACGATCTTTCCGACGGCGGTGCCGGCGCGATGGCGGAGACCATTCGGGCGATCAGGCGCCGCAGCCCCCGGACGGCTGTCGAAGTCCTCATCTCCGACTACAAGGGCGACGCGGCGTCGCTCCAGCTCGTCCTCGACGCCCGTCCGGACGTGCTGAACCACAACGTCGAGACGGTGGCGCGCCTCCAGCGAGCGGTGCGTCCCTCCGCGGGGTACGCGAGGAGCCTGACGGTGCTCGGACGCGCCGCCGAAGCGGGGCTCGTGGTGAAGTCCGGCCTCATGGTCGGGCTCGGGGAGTCCGAGGACGAGGTCGTCTCGACGCTTGCCGACATGGCTTCGGTCGGCGTGTCGATCGCGACCATCGGCCAGTACCTCCGGCCGAGCTCGGCTCACCTCCCGGTCGCGCGCTGGTGGAGCCCCGCCGAGCTCGATGCCCTCGCAGCTGCCGGCCGCGCGCTCGGGCTCGCGCACGTGGAGGCCTCGCCGCTGACCCGCTCGAGTTACCACGCCAAGCAGGCTGCGGACGCAGCCGCCGGCTCAGCTTCGTTGGGCGAAGTGCTGCGTCCAGGCGTTCCCATCCCAATACCGCAGCGTGTCGGGAGCTCCCCCAGGGTCAGGTAGCCAGCCGGCAGGGGTGCCCGCGGGCGGCGGCGACGCCTGAGCCACGGCGGCGGCGGCCGCTGCGGCGCTCAGCTCCGAGCCCGGGACGGCCGCTGCGGCGCTCAGCTCCGAGCCTGGGACGGCCGCGGCTGCGGGGCTCAGCTCGGGGCCCGGGACGGCCGCCGCGAACGCACCCGGCGCCAAAGGTCCTGGGTAGGCTGCTGTCGCGCTTCCCCCGGGATAGGCCGCCGTCGCGTTGTCCCCAGGGTAGGTTCCCGTGTGTGCAGTGACCGGGGGCGCCGACGGGGAGGCAGCCGAGGCGAACGTGCTGAACGGATCGGGACGTCCTGCGGGCTGCTGCTGGAGGTCGGCGTAGTAGTTCGGCACTGCCTCGGGCGGCTTCGGCGCTGCCGCTTTCTTCCGCCGGTGGCTCGTCACGATGATGGCGACCAGCAGCAGGACGACGACGACGCCGATCACCGCCTCGATGATCACCACGTTGTGATTGATGGCCGCCAGGACCGTCGTGTCCATGTCACCCTCCCCTCGGCGAGAGACGGTAGCCCCCCCTCACCCGAAGGGTCAACGAACCTGGGCCTGCAACGACGAACGGAGGTTGGCGCGTGCGTCCCGCCGGGTCCGGGTGGGCGGATCAGGCGACGAAGTACTTCGCCTTGGGGTGGTGACAGATGATCGCGTCCGTCGTCTGCTCGGGGACCAGCTGGAACCCGTCGCTCACCGAGACCCCGATCCGGTCGGCACCGAGGAGCTCGACGACCTTCGCGTTGTCGTCGAGGTCGGGGCACGCCGGGTAGCCCCAGCTGTAGCGGCCGCCGCGGTACTGCTGGCGGAAGAGCCCCGTCAGAGTCGGGCCGTCTTGGTCTGCGAAGCCAAGCTCCTCCCGGATGCGGCGGTGCCAGTACTCGGCGAGGGCCTCGGTCATCTCCACGCCGAGGCCGTGGAGGAACAGGTAGTCCTGGTAGCGGTGCTCGGCAAAGAGGCGGGCCGTCTCCTCGGACACCTTGGGCCCCATGGTCACGAGCATGAAGGATGCGAAGTCTTCGTCGGCGGAGGTGGCTGGCCGGAAGAAGTCCGCGATGCAGAGCCACGGCGGCTTGTCCTGGCGGGGGAACGTGAAGCGCATCCACTCGGCGCTGCGCGACTCGTCCTTGTAGATGACGAGGTCGTCGCCTTCGGAGGCCGCGGCGAAGTGGCCGTAGACGACCTGGGGAACGAGGACGTCGGACTGCTTCGCCTTGTCGAGCTCCTGACGGAGCACCGCTCGGACTCTCGTCTTGAAGGCGGCGTCGTCCTCCCCTGTGGCAGGGCGGAACCCCCACTGGTTCCGGAAGAGCGCGGTCAGGTTCAGGTAGGCGGCGATCTCGTCGATCGGGATGCCTCGGGCGATCCGCGTCCCGATGAACGGCGGGCGGAAGAGCCGGTTGTCGAGCTCCACCTCCGGTGAGCGCGCCGGGAGTCTCGCGCCGTCGGTGCCGTCCCCAGACGCCTTTCGGGAAGACCGGAATCGAGACGGCACGTTGCGCTGCGAGATCTCGCGCCCGAAGAGAGGATCTTCGTCGCCGGTCCGTCGGAGCTCGACCAGGCGGTCCATGGTGCGGAGGCCCTCGAACGCGTCGCGTCCGTAGAAGACGCGGCCCTTGTACACCTCGCGCAGATCCCGCTCCACGTACGTCCGCGTGAGGGCGGCACCGCCGAGCAGGACCGGGAGGTCCGAGAGGCCGCGCCGGTTCAGCTCTTCGAGGTTCTCGCGCATGATCAGCGTCGACTTGACGAGCAGACCGCTCATCCCCAGCGCGTCGGCATCGTGCTCCTGCACTGCGGCAACCATCTCGCCGATGCCGACCTTGGTGCCCAGGTTCACCACCTCGTAGCCGTTGTTCGTGAAGATGATGTCCACGAGGTTCTTCCCGATGTCGTGCACGTCACCCTTCACCGTCGCGAGCACCACCTTGCCCTTTCCCCCCGCGTCCGCGCGCTCCATGTGGGGCTCGAGGTAGGCGACGGCAGCCTTCATGGTCTCGGCGGACTGGAGCACGAAGGGCAGCTGCATCTCCCCCGAAGCGAAGAGGTCGCCGACGGTCTTCATACCCCTGAGGAGGATGTCGTTGACGATCTCGAGCGGCTCGTGGCCGCTGTCGAGCGCCTCTTGCAGGTCGGCCTCGAGCCCCTGGCGTCGTCCGTCGACGATCCGCTGCTCGAGGCGGCGGTCGACCGGCCAGTCGGAGTGCACGTCGTCGGCCGCCTGCGACACGGAGACCCCTTCGAACAGCGCGAGGAGCACCTGGAGAGGGTCGTACCCGTCTCGGCGCCGGTCGTAGACGAGGTCCTGGCACACCTCCTGGACACGTTCGTCGATGCGCGACAGCGGCAGGATCTTGGCCGCGTGGACGATCGCCGCATCGAGTCCGGCGTTGACGCATTCGTGCAGGAAGACGGAGTTCAGCGCCTGGCGAGCAGCCGGGTTCAGGCCGAACGAGACGTTCGACAGGCCGAGCAACGTGTGGACGCCCGGCAACTCGGCCTTGATCGCTGAGATCCCCTCGATCGTCTCGATCCCGTCTCGCCGGCTCTCCTCCATTCCGGTCGAGAGCGGCAGCGCGAGGGGATCGAAGATGAGGTCGGAGGGCTCGAGCCCATAGCGTCCGACGGCGACGTCATGGATCGCACGGGCAGCCCGGAGCTTCCATTCTGCGGTGCGAGCCTGCCCCTCCTCGTCGATGCAGGTGCACACCACCGCCGCCCCGTACTCGCGAGCGAGGCGGAGGAACCGGTCGAGCCTGGTGCCCTCGCCGTCGCCCTCCTCGAGGTTGACGGAGTTCAAGATGGGGCGACCGCCCAACCATCGAAGGGCTGCCTCGGCGACTGGCGCTTCGGTCGAGTCGATCATGAGCGGCACGCTCGACTGGGTGGCGAGCCGGCTCGCGACCTCGGTCATGTCGGCCACGCCGTCGGCACCGGTGTAGTCGACGCAGACGTCGATGACATGTGCGCCTTCGGCGATCTGGTCGCGCGCCATGGCGACGCACGTCTCCCAGTCGCCTGCGAGCATCGCTTCGCGGAAGCGCTTGGAGCCATTGGCGTTCGTGCGCTCTCCCACGACGAGGAAGGACGTCTCCTGCGTCAGCGGAACCGAGCTGTAGATGGATGCGGCGGCGGGTTCGTGGAGCGGGTGGCGGCGCGCGGGCGCCACCGGGCGGAGCGCCTCGACGACCGCGCGAAGGTGGTCGGGCGTCGTACCGCAGCATCCTCCGACTGCAGTCACCCCGTACTCGGACACGAAGCGGCTGAGGTGTGTGGCCAGCTGTTCGGGCGTGAGGTCGTAGTGCATCCGGCCTTCGACCACCGAGGGCAACCCCGCGTTGGGGAGGACCGAGACGGGCACTCGGGAGTGCGCAGCGAGGTAGCGCATGGCTTCGTCCATCTCCGCCGGACCGGTGGCGCAGTTCAGGCCGACGACGTCGACCTGCATCGCGTCGAGAGTCGTCAGGGCCGCGGCGATCTCCGTGCCCGGGAGCATCCTTCCGGTCAGCTCGATCGTCACCTGGACCTGGAGCGGCACCTGGCGCCCCGCAGCGGCCATCGCCCGCCGGGCGCCGTTGATCGCAGCCTTGGCCGAGAGGAGGTCGAAGACGGTCTCGACGAGGAGAAGGTCGACCCCTCCCTCGAGCAGTCCTGCAGCCTGCGCCTCGTAGGCGGTGCGAAGCTCGGAGTAGGAGATCTGCCCGAGCGTCGGGAACTTCGTCCCAGGCCCCATGCTCCCTGCGACCCACCGCGGGCTGCCGGGGCTCGCGTACTCGTCGGCGACCCTGCGGGCGATCCGCGCTGCGGTGACGTTGATCTCTCGGACCTGGTCGCCGAGCCCGTACTCGTCGAGGACGACGGAGAACGCGCCGAACGTGTCCGTCTCCACCACTTCGACGCCGACGTCGAGGAAGGAACGATGCAGACGCTCGACGGCGGAGGGGTAGTTCACCACGAGCACCTCGTTGCAGCCCTCGAGCTTCGCGCTGCCGAACTCGTCCGCGCCGAGATCCTGGAGCTGGAGGTTCGTGCCGGTCGCGCCATCGAAGATCACCACGCGCTCTCTGAGGGCGCTGAGGTAATCCGATCGCGCGGGATCGAGGCGGCCGAGGGGAGTCGATGCCATCTGACGCCAGAGGCTATTCGCTCGTCCCCCAGTACCATTCCCCGGGTGCGCATCTACACGCGCAGGGGCGACGACGGGACGACCGGGCTCCTCTACGGCGGGAGAGTGGAGAAGGCGAGCCCTCGTATCGAGCTGAACGGTGCCGTCGACGAGGCGCAGGCTGCGCTCGGCGCGGCGCGCGCGGAGTCGGTGCCGGGCTCCGAGCTCGACGAGCTCCTGGTCACGCTCGAACGGGAGCTGTACGTGCTGATGGCCGAGGTGGCGACCGCCCCCGCCAACCGCAGGAGGCTCGTCCCCGGGAAGAGCCTGGTCACCGAGCCGATGATCCTGCGGCTCGAGGAGTGGATCGACCGCCTGAGCGAGCGGTTCTCGATGCCCACCGAGTTCGTCGTCCCGGGAGCAAACCGAGCCTCTGCGGCCCTCGACGTCGCTCGCACGGTCGTTCGGCGGGCGGAACGGGTCCTGGCGTCCATGCCGCCGCTCCACGGGGGTGCCGATGGGGCCGGGGCGGGGGAAGGCGAGCCATCGCACGTCGGCCCCTACCTGAACCGATTGTCGGACTTGCTCTGGACGATGGCACGCTGGCAGGAGGGCGAGGTCCACCTCGCGGCCCGGGAACGGCCGCGCCGGCGTCGGGCGGGGTGATGCCGTCGGTCGCGTCCCGGAGCCTCTCTTGTCGCGACGTGCGGCTGGGCGGGGAGCCCGGCCGGGTGGAGGAGGTGCGCTGATGCTGGAAGTCGAGGCTGCTGCCTCGGTCCCCGACGGCGTCGTAGCCGTCGGGGTCCCTGTCCTGGCCGGGACCGCAGCGGAGGAGGGGGAGGGCCATTCGCCGTTCGGCTGGATCGTCCCGCCCGACGCGGTACACGGGGCATCGGGAGAGGCTGTCCGCGGGCTGCTCCCCGACTCCCCCGTGGAGCAATGGCTTCAAGAGCAGGGCTTCTCGGCGGGGAAGGGGACGTCCCTCGTGCTGCGGGCGGCGTCCGGGCCTCCGTCGGTCGTGCTTCTGGGCCTCGGGACGCTCGTGGGCGCGGATCTGGATCGCTGGCGCCTGGCTGCAGCGGCGCTGGTCCGGGCGGCGGGCGAGGCTCGGGGCGCGGCGGCACTGCTCGTGCCAGACGAGCCGCCCGGCGGCGACCTCGCGTCGGTCGCTGCGGCGATCGCCGAGGGCGCGTCGCTCGCTTCGTACCGCTTCGACGCGTACCGGTCCGCCCCCAAGCCAGGCTGCGTCGGCCGGCTCGTCGTGGTCGGGCGCGGCGACTGGGCGTCCGGGCTGCGGCACGGCGCGGCGACGGCCCGCGCGACTGCGTTCGCGCGTGATCTCGTCAACACGCCTGCGAGCGACATGACCCCGCGCGACCTCGCCGAACGGGTGCGCGAGCGGCTGTCCGGTCTCGACGGCACGTCGGTCGAGGTCTGGGACCAGGACCGGATCGCTGCCGAGCGGCTCGGCGGGCTCCTCGCAGTGGCCCGCGGCTCTGGGGAGCCGCCTCGGCTCGTGCGGGCGACCTACACGCCCTGTGGTAGCCGTGATCGCGGGGACGTCCCGCACGTCGTCCTCGTCGGCAAGGGGATCACCTTCGACTCGGGAGGGCTCTCGCTCAAGCCGGCCGACGGGATGATGACCATGAAGACGGACATGAGCGGAGCCGCCATCGTGCTCTCCGTGGTCTCGGCGTGCGCAGAGCTCGGAGTGGGGGTGAAGGTGACGGCGATCGCTCCGATGACGGAGAACATGCCCGGAGGTCGTGCGCAGAAGCCCGGTGACGTCCTCACCGCGCGTAACGGCGCCACCATCGAGGTGCTGAACACCGACGCCGAAGGGCGGCTGGTCCTCGCCGACGGCCTGGCGCTCGCAGCGGAGCTCTCGCCGGACGCGATCATCGACGTCGCGACCTTGACGGGCGCGCAGGTGATCGCGCTCGGCAAGGGGTTCGCCGCGTTGCTGGGGAACGACGACGCGCTCATGGACTCCCTCCAGGCCGCAGGAGTGCGCGCAGGCGAACGCCTGTGGCCGCTGCCGCTGCCCGACGACTACCGCGACCACATCGACTCCGAGATCGCCGACATGAAGAACATCGGCAAGCCACGCGAGGCTGGGACCATCGCCGCGGCGATGCTGCTTGCACGCTTCGTCGACGGCGTGCCCTGGGCGCACCTCGACATCGCAGGACCTGCCCGGTCGGAGGAGAGCTCCGGGTACGTCTCGAAGGGTGCGACCGCGTTCGGAGTGCGCGCGTTGCTCGACTACCTCACCCACCACCCGGGCGCGGGTGGGTAATGTGGGCTCTCGCCGTCGCGCAGTGAGACGGCAGCTGTGCGCCCGTAGCTCAGAACGGACAGAGCACCGGACTTGTAATCCGGAGGTCGCGGGTTCAAGTCCCGCCGGGCGTTCCAGTACCATTCCAATCCGCGCCGGTCGAGTCAGCGCCCGGCGGCGGGATCGGTTTGGCGCGCGACGACAGGTTGCTTCCGCGGA
>JAKBTL010000078.1 GCA_021844425.1 Actinomycetes bacterium
CAATCTTGGACCCTCAGGACCAACTCGAAGAGCGCCCCCGAGGGGAACGCCTCGAAGTCCTGCACCGCTGCATAGGCATCGCGGGAGCGAACGAGGACAATCCGCCACGGGACGAACCCGCCGATCACTCCAGGCGGCGGCCCCGAGGCCCCGTCCGGAAGCCGCCGCTCGACATAGCCGGGGAAGTCCTCGAAGAAGCTCACCACCTGATCATGACTCGCCAGCAGCCACACTGTGTGGGCGCCACGCTCCCGGCGATCAGGGTCACGGCTGCCGTCGATGATGGACGGACCACGGGGACACGAAGGAGCAGCCGTAGCCGAACCGAACTTCATGGCACAAGCCGTACGCTGCCGACGCTCGGTGCACGCAGTCCGGACTCGCTGGCGACTCCAGCCCGCTCCTGTCACCCCGTGCCGGTGATACCCATGCGCCGGGCCTGCCTTGCCCATGGGGTACGTGAAGGGTCCGTCGCGGCAGGAGACGTTGGAGCCTTGGGACCTCCCGCGTTCAGCGGGAGTCACCACTGTTGGCGCGGCCCTTGCCCGTCCCTGACCGAAGCCCCTGTAGGAAAGGGCGTCTCGAGCACGCCCTGGCAGGTGCTCAAGGGTCGAGAGCCTCCATTGGGCGTGGTGAGCGTCACTGTCCCGGGGAGCACGACGAGCCACGTCGCAGGAGTGACCTGCCGGGTGCTGGTTGTGCCCGGTTCGCAGATGTCGGGTCCGCTGATGCCGATCCAACCCCAGAAGACGCCCACGGGATAGAACTGGCCCGATCGCAGTCCGCTTGTTGTGGCTGCGGCCGGTATCGGAGGCGTGTCTGGAGAAAGCTCGTCCGGCGCGGCAGTCGAGACGGTGTCAGAGACGGTGGTCGTCACCGCTGCGCCAGTTGCGTTGAGGCCGACGACCCTCACCGGGCCATCAAACCTGCACCACTGTGCCGAGACGTCGCGGACGGTGAAGCTGGCGAAGAGGTGCTGACTGGCTCCGTTGTTGACCCCTGTAAAGGTGACCGCGAGCTGACTCGCAGTGCAGGGACTTGAGCCGGGGACGGCGATCCTGACCGGGACGAGGGGCCAGTGGCCTCGTGTCTCGCTGAGCACGGTCTCGGGCGGCACCGAAGAGTCCACGACCTCGGCTGTGATGCCTACATGCGCGATGTTGCCTCCGGCACTGAGCGTCGTCTGCGCTGCAGTGAGCGTCTTTCCGACGACTGTTGGGACCCTGTGGCGCACGCACGGCGCGGTGAGCGTCCCTTCAGCTTCGTGGGGCGGAAGGACCCTCTGGACAACCCGCAGCAGTGTGCAGCCCGAGTCGTCGAACGTGATCGTGCGGCGGCCACCCACGAACTCGGCCACTGTGGTCTCACATCGCCAGGCTCTCACGGTGTACGGAGTGGAGTGGCCGTCGTTGGGGTGCACGACGATCTTGTAGAGGACTGGATCGTCGGAGCAGATGAGGGGGGACGGGGCTTCCCCCCGGTGTTTGAGCCCGTGCAACGTCTTCATGACGGCGACGGCTTGCCGGGAGCCAAGGGTGATGGTCCGGGGTCCGAACGAGCCCGAGGCGTCCAGTTTTGCGAACGCCGTCACCTGAACTTCAGGCCCAACGGCCGATTGCTCCGCTCGAGGGGGAGCACTCTTCGTCGCGACGGCCGCGATGGACGCCCCGACGGCAACCATGGCGACCGCGAGAAGAATGGCGACCGCAGCGGAGCGGGGCCGCGCCACGAGTTCAAGCGTACCGCTGCACCACCTCGGGGGTCGGTCTGCCCGGCTGGACTGACTCGCTCGGCGACACGATGCCCCGGGTGCCCCCAACCGCTACGTCCAGGTGCCCCACTACCGCGCCGGAGGGGCGGGCCGAAGTGCCGCCGCGGGACTTGCCCAGTTTCGGGAGCCGACCGGCGCCGCCCCGTGCGCCCGTTCCCGGCGTTCGGGGTCGCCGCTGCCCGCGTTGGTCGCTGAGTGATAGGGGGCACTTCTGACCCTGTCAGCGCTCCACTTCGATCCGGGCCCTCCCGACCAGTGTCCGGGCCGACCTGACGATCTCGGATGCCTTGCGGGTCGATACGAAGAAGATGCCGTAGTGCGCCTCATCCTTGACATCCAGGAGTCGGCCAAGTTTCGTCGCCAACAGCTTGCCATCCGGAACAGCAGTGCGCAGCAGATCGATGGCTCCTCGATGATCGTCTCCACGGTGGACCTTCCTCAGGCGTTTGCCGCAGATGGCATCCGATGCTGCGATTCCTGCAAGGACGGGGTTTCCGGCGGCAACCGAGAGATTCTCCTCCTTCACCCCGGATCGTTCCTTCAGGATGCACTCGGCCGCCTCGAGGTAGGCCGATGCAATCGCCGCTCGCCTTTTCGCTTCTGCTGGAGTGCACGAAGCCCTTCGGTGCATGCGTGGCATGGTCAACCCTCCGAAGAGAACAACGCATCAGAAAGCACTGACCTCGGAGTGACCTCGATCCCGTCGCGACGGATCTCATCGAAGACCCCTGGGTCTCCTCTGTGGGTCACCCACTCTGCCCACGACAGGTCCACAATCTGGGCGGGATTTCCAGTCCAGTCCCGCACCTTCTCTCGCAGGCGCTCAATCTGGCCAGGCCATCGCTTGGCTTCACTCGCCAGCACCGGCGGTGGCGACGAGGACATCTGCATGAGCGAGTCGCTGGTTCGCTTTTGCTTCGGTGGCTGCGGGTCCCCCGGAAAGGGCGCGTGGACGAGGAGGAGATCAATGTCGCTTGTGGTGCCCCCATCAGCCCGGGCGGCTGAGCCGAATACGCAGGCGTAGTAGGGCTTGGGGCGCCACTTGTTCAGCTCGGCACGAATGCGGCCCAACAGTTCAGGCCGCATTCTGGCGAGTAGTTCTGCCACGGGGGCGGCCAGGTGCTCCCGGTTCAGCTCGTGGACGCGATTTCGACCCATCTCCGTCGACTTGACGATGCCCTCATCGACAAGCCGAGCAAGACACCGTCGGACACCGATCTCGGATCCCCGTACAACCAGCTTGGCAACTTCGCCAACGGTCATGGGGTGCCCGGCTGCCGCTAGGACCGCGAGGACTGGCCCATCGAGAGTAGGCGTAATCGCCCGGGTCGGATCAGATAGGTCCACGTCAGAAAGTATAGTTACCTATCATTTGTGACAGGGACCATCGGGCCAGCCGTCTGTGCCACTGTCTGGCCGCCATGGCGATGGCTGCCGAGTGTCCTCCATCCGGCGGACTGGGACGCGTCGACGAGCGAACTCGTCCGCAGATAGGGGCGCCGGCCGCAGAGGTACCGTGGTGTGGTGGTATCATGACACCATGCCTAAGAACTTCACGGTGCGGCTTTCCGATGAGGAGGCAGCCGACGCAGAAGCTCTGGCCCGGGCTGAGGGCACGAGCCTCAACGAGACGGTTCGCCGAGCGCTCGCCGAAGCAGTCGAACGCCGTCGTCGCGACCCCGCCTTCAAGGCCAGAGTCCGTCGGATCATCAAAGAGGACCGGGAGCTGCTCGAGCGCCTCGCTCGGTGATCGTCTACCACCTGGATCTCGCCGACTATCTGGCCATCGTGACGGAGGTGACCGGCCTCGACGTCGAGACGGCCATCCGGGTCACGAACCTCGACCTCGCCGACTCCGCGCTCCACGCCCCACAGGCAGGATGGGGTGAGACCGACCTCTACACCGACTTCGTCGACAAGGCGGCGGTTCTCGTGACCCGCCTCACGAAGAATCATCCTCTGCCCGACGGCAACAAGCGGGCAGCCTGGGTGGCCCTGCGGATCTTCATCGAGCTGAACGACCGCGAGTGGTCGCCCTACCCGTCGGTCGACGAGGCAGAACGGGTGATGCTTGACGTCGCTGGCGGCACGTGGAGCGAGCAAGAGGTCGCCGAGTGGCTGACTTCTCGCATCCGCGCGGTCCCGTGATCGGACGGCGCGAAGCCGGCGTTTCGTGCCACGTCCATCTCGGTGGTCGACAGCGGCTATGGGGCACCGTCCGACGGGTTCGACAAGACCCGTCGAGAGTGCTCTACGCCGCGACCGTCACCGAGATGAGCTTCGGCGCACCGTGCTCCTCAGGGACGGGTTCGCCGTCCGCTTCGAGGCCGGCGATGTGCGTCTCGATGGCCTCGATTGCCCGATCCTGGCACTCCTCGATGGTGCTTCCACGGGTGAAGCACCCCGGCAGCGCAGGAACGGTGACGAAGTAGCCCCCGTCTGCCTCCGGCTCTACGACTATCGAGTACGTACGCACCGATTCCATCGTCTCACAGTCCGTCCCGCAGTTGGTCGGCAGACATTCCCGCCTGGTTCAGGATCGACCGGAGCAAGCCCGGTCCGAGGGTCTCTCCGGCATGCACGGGCACCGTCACTCGTCCGCCCCGGTTCGGGTGCTTCAGCTGGACATGGGACCCACGCTGCACGACCACGATCCAACCGAGCCTTTCCAGCGCCCGAACCACCTGGCGGCCGGTGCACCGTGGCAAAGGCGGCATCGCGCCACCGTAGGCGGTGCCTGTATCAATGACTTCCGGGCCCGCCGAGTGCTAGACGGGATGCCTCCCGACCGGCGATCGGGGTCATGTCTCCTGTCGAAGGTTGGTGATGGTAGGGGAGACGGCGGCATCTTTCAGGAAGCCGGCGGTGGACCGGTCGACACGGTCAGGACCACGAGGGCCCCCTTCGGAACCTTCGCTCCGGCACCGGGTGTCTCGGCGACGACGTCGCCCTGCGGCACGGCCGAGCTCGATACGTAGCTCTCCTGCGGCACCAAGCGGAGCGTCTTGATCGAGCTCGCAGCGGTTGCTCCGGGCTCGCCGACGACGCTCGGGAGGACGACCATGGTCGAAGGCGTGCTTGTCGACGTGCAGAACCGCTTTGCGACTGTCGTGAGGGGGACGGTCCGCACTCCCGGGCCCGTCGGACCGACGACGCAGTGGCCGATGACCGTCGTGCCGTCGCTCTTGTAAACCGGGATGACCGTGTTCGTGTGCTGTCGGAACGTGTCCCAGGCGACGGCCTGGGTCGGATTGCTCACGTCGCCGCCCGACGCGCATGTGAGCTGCTTCGTTGTCAGGTAGCCGCCCGGGATACCGGCGGAGAGCGGCGCCTCTTGAAGGTCCGGGGTGCCGTTCAGGTCCTCCGGGACGCCGTAGGTCTCGCCCTTGGCGTTGACGCCGAACGGGGTCGCCACCGTCTTTACGTACTCGGCTCGGAGCTTCCAGGAGACGCTCGGGCCCGTCGCGACGGTGATCGACGTCTGCCCCGGGCGCAGCGGTTGGACGTCGCTCGAGTGGGACCCCGCGCCACAGGTCACGATGGCACCCCCTGGGCCTGTGAAGGTGAAGCTGCCGGCGCTCAGGCAGGTGAGCGCCCAGGAGATGCCGGTCGTCCCCTTCGGTGGTGAGCCGAGCGCGACGGTCGCGGTCCCGGTCCGGGTGACCGTGACGGGGGCACCGAGCGGGATGTTCAGTGTCCCCCGGGTGCCGAGAGCAACGTGGCGGCAACTGCGACGCCTCCGGCGAGGACGCCCGTGCCGGCGAGGAACCCGAGCCCGAGTCCCCACCGCCACCGACGCCGGTGCCGCGCGGTGGCCTCCACGCGCGCCACGAGTGCGTCACGCAACGCCGAGGCGAAGATGGGGTCCAGCTCGGTCGTGCTCATCTCGCACCTTCTTCGGGCCCGGTGGTGAGGATCTCGGCAACCGAGCTCGCAAGGACGGACGCGACGCGGGCCCGTGCCCGGTGGAGCCGGGTGCGGGCGGCGCCGTCTGAGATCCCGAGCGCCGTGGCCACTTCGCTCGGAGAGAACCCCTCGAACGCCGTCATGGTGATCAGGGCAGCGTCGGGGGCCGAGAGCGACCTGAGCACCTCGCGCACCTCGCGCTCCTCTGAAGCCACCTCAAGACGCTCTTCCGCCACCTCACCGGCTCCTCTCGAGGGTTCCGAGCGAGGAAGGGATCTGAGGAGCGATCGGTAGCGTCGGAGGCTGCGGGCGACGTTGCGCGAAAGATTCGACGTCGTGACGAGGAGCCACGGCAGGACTGACTTCCCGACCATCGTCACGGCGTCGCGCCGGCGCCAGAGCTCGAAGAAGGCACCTGCGGTCACGTCCTCGGCGTCGTGGACGTTGCCGAGCATTCGAAGAGCGTGGCGGTACACGCGGTCGCGGTGCAGGTCGAAGATCCACGCAAACGCCTCGCCGCTGCCGGCCAAGGCGGCCGCCCATCGTTCAGCCTCCTCGGAGCTCTGCTCCACGGTGTCAAATGTCCGCACCCGTCACAGCGTTACGCGTGGGGCCCTCGGCACTCCTCGTCACGGGCTCCACCCGATCTTCAGGTCGATGCGGTCCGAGCCTGGTGAGCGTCCCAAGGCCCGCGTTCGGGGTCACCCCACCGCACTCGCACGTGGTCATTCGGGGACGTCCGGTAGGTGGCGGTCCGCCCGCTCTGCTATCCTTACCTGGTGTACGGAGTAAGGAGGACGAGAAGTGGACGTAGCCGCGAGAGTGACTTCGAAGGGGCAAGTCACCGTACCGAAGGCGGTCCGTGACGCCCTTGGCATCGGGGACGGCGATGAGGTCGTCTTCCGCGTCGAAGGTAGCCGGGCGGTACTGGCGAAGGTCCCGGACTTCTTGGATCTCGCCGGCACGGTTCCGGTCCCGGCTGCCAAGCGCAACGTCGCGTGGGATCAGGTGATCCGTAGGACGAAGAGCGCGCGGGCGGCCGCGCGGCGGTGACGGCGTTCGTCGACACCAACGTCTTGGTTCGACATCTCACGGGTGATCCCCCGGACATGGCTGCGGCGGCGACCGAATACCTAAGCACGGAGGCCGAACTGCTGCTCACCGACGTCGTCGCAGCCGAGACCGTCTACGTGCTCGAGTCCTTCTATGAGGCACCGCGCGCTCAGGTCGCCCAAGCGCTTCGTTCGCTCGTGACCTTCGATTCGGTTGTCTGCGTAGACCCTTCCCTGCTACTCCGGGCCGTCGAGGTGTACGAGACCGACAGGGTCGACTTTGCCGAGGCCTATCTGGTCGCGTGTGCGGAGAGCACGGGCGTACAGCGAATCGCATCATTCGACCGTTCACTGGACCGAGTGGAGACGATCCAACGAGTCGAGCCAGTTCGCAAGTGACCCCCGGCCGGCGGTAGAGGACAGTTGGCGAGCGATGTTCTGGGACGGTCGGCTGCGGTGTTCGGTGACGCTTGGTGCCATCCCACGGTGCCCATGAGGGGATCGGCTTGCGAGACGACGCAGTACCAACGTCGGGGCAGCGAGAACCGTCAATCGGGGCGGTTCGCTGCCCGGGGCTCCTCGCTCTCGTGGCCGCCCAGATCGGTTGTTCGGTCGGCCGAGCTCAAACGATGTCTCGCCTCTGATCGCCCCGGCGGGTCAACTTCACCACGTGTCCGCTGGGGGGAGGCCGGTAGCCCGGCATGCGGGTCCGTCACACACGGGCACCAATCTTGGTTGCTCGACGGCCAACGACCAAGAGAACATAGCGACATGCCGCTGCCTGCCCCGACTCTGCACTCCGGGCGCCTCCTACTACGTCCCTTCGACGACACCGACGCGGACGACCTGTTCGCCCTGCATACCGACGCGCTCGTAATGCGCTACTGGGACGGGCCGGTGTGGACCGAACGCGGGCGCGCCGAGCGGTTCATCGCGACTTGCCGGGAGATGGCAGTGGGAGGCACCGGGGCACGGCTGGCCGTGGATCGTGTCTCCGACGGGAGCTTCATCGGCTGGTGCACCCTGCAGCGGTGGAATCCGGAGTACCGGAGCGCTTCGCTGGGCTACTGCTTCAACTACGCGGCGTGGGGTCACGGCTACGCGACGGAGGCCGCGCGCATGTTGCTCGAATGGGCATTCGACACGCTGGACCTCAATCGCGTCCGGGCCGAGGTCGATACGCGCAACAACGCTTCGGCGCGCGTGCTGGAGAAGCTCGGGTTCGTGCGCGAAGGGACCCTGCGAGAAGACTGCATCGTGAACGGCGAGGTCTCCGACTCGTGGGTCTATGGGCTGCTCAGGCGAGAGTGGCGGCCAGCGTCCGACGCCGAGCTCGTCCGCTGATCTCTACTGGGCTCAGAGAGAGGGCCTCGTCACGCCGCGAAGGTCTCCTCGGGCGATGCACGTCGGCGAGCGCGGACTCGGCATTCTGCGCTTCCCGCCTCGCGCCGTCGGAAGTCGTCCCGGTTGGGGATCGTCGACCTGGCACCGCCCGCTGCCCCGGGCGATCACCGCAAGCGGATCGAGATGCGGGCGGTCTGGAGTACGTCGAGTAGGCCACCTGGACGCCTGTTACGTCAGCGGTGATGCCCTAGCGTGTTCGCCAGCCGCTCCGTCGGTCCCGCGCCATCGACAGGAGCGCGGGCTGCTGGGTGCATCCTCGCCCGGGCTCCCTCCGGCACCACACGGTCTACGTGGGCATTGACGGAGTCGACAACCCCGTCGGGTGCCTCTACAGGTTGGTCGGTGGCAACCGCGAGGTCCCATCCGTGCACGACGGTCTCGATCGTGAAACCCCGAAGAGCGGCCTCGGCCGAGCATGATCCCCATGGTGCCGTGACGTCCTGGCCTGGCTCGAGGTAGGTCCACGCGGTGCTGACTTGCTCGCTCAGTTCCATGTAGCGACCGGCAAGATCGGCGTCGCCAACATCGACTACGACGTGCGGGATCTGCGTGGCTGAGCGCCCTTCAGCGGTGCCCATGGACCGCTCAGCCGTGCCGATCAGGTGACCCATGAGAGTCCGAACGTCGAAGTCCTCGCAGGGCGTTGGATCCACCAACGCCTCCTCGGACGTGGCCGCCATCAGCCGCCCTACCCACCGCAGGGCCTCCTGGTAACAATGAAGCGGGTCACCAAAGGTCACTCGCTCATCATCAGAGACAACTCCGACATCCCAATGAAGCCGCCCGATAGCCGATCCACCACCGGGAAGCTGTTGCTGGGGTGTCAGCGGATCAGCTCTGGGGGAACCGTCATGTAGTTGCGGGCGTAGAGGGCGGTGATGGCAGCGGGGTCGTCGGCGGCCCAGGCGGCGGCCAGGGTGTCGAGCAGCTCGTCGTAGTCGGGGCCGGTCTCGCCCTTGTAGGCGTCTTCCATCCGGCCCCAGGTATCCCACGGGAGCATCTCGACCTTGTTGAGCGCGGCGAGATCCTTGACGGCATTGCCGCGGATCTCGCCCGGGCCCCAGTTCTCGCTGCCGTACACCCCGAACGTGGCCGGTTCGATCTTCCCTTGCCGAAAGGCGCGCCAGGCTTCCCCGCCGGTGAGGAACTCTCCGGGACCAAGGTCCTCGAGGTGGTCGAGCACGTCTTGGCCCAAGATCTCCGGGTCGAGCCGTACCCACCGCTTGGAGGTGTCCTCGCGGTACTCGACGATCCAGTGATCGAGACCTTGGCCGGGCTGGAAGTAGGTGGCGAACCCGCAGCGCACCCGGCTGGCGATTCCTTGGTGGCGCAGCAGGGCACAGGCCAGCACTGCGAAGTGCCGGCAGGTGCCGACCACTCGCCGGGGCGGCTCGCGCATCTCGCTCGACGGGGTCGGGTCCAAGCCCAGGAGGACGTCGGCGGGGCGGATCTGGTTCTCGTCGAACCGCGCGACGGCCACACCTAGGGTCTCGGCCTCGCCCGGCTGGATCACCATGCCATGCACCGGCCAGCAGATGGCGACCGGGTCGTCAGCGATCCTCGACAGTGCCGCGGGAGGAACGTTGGCCAGGCTCGTAAGGGGGCCAGCCGCCTTGTAGTCGATCACCTCAACCACGGGAGTGAGCATAAGCCGGAGCCAAGCAGCGAAGGGACCCGACCGTACCTGGCTGCCAGTTGGGGAACCGCATACGGAGCAGCGGGGGCGGGTGTGCGGGGGACACGGCCGGCGTCCCGCAGGGGTGTGGCTTGCGGGACGCCGAGCGGGTCACCACCCCGCACAAATGGCCGAGGCGAGCGTGCTGTCCTTGCACAAGGCTCGGTCTCGTTCGCGCTCGATGGCTCGGTAGACGGTGGAGCGGGCCACGCCGAAAAGCTCGGCCACCTCGGCGGTGCTGTACTCCCCGCTGCGGACCAGCGAGACCAAGTGGGCTTCCTGACGTCGGCTGAGCTTGGGCTCCTTGCCGCGCAGGTGCCCTTTGACCTTGGCAACCTTCATCCCCTCACGGGTACGTAGCCGGATCAGGTCGGCCTCGAATTCGACGACCATGGCCAACACGTTGAACAGCAGCCGGCCGACCGCGTCGGTCGGGTCGTAGACCGACCCACCGAGGCTGAGGCGAACCGAGCGGTCGGTGAGCTCGTCCGCGTTCGAGCGGGCGTCGGGCAAAGAGCGGGCGAGGCGGTCGAGCTTCGTAACCACGAGAGTGTCGCCGGCCCGGCAAGCGGCGAGCGCCTCACGTAGCCCTGGGCGCTCTCGGTTGGTTCCGGTGAGACCGTGGTCGACGTAGATTCGCTCGGGGCTCACCCCGAGCGTCGCCAGCGCGTCGCGCTGGGCGGTCAGGTCCTGGGCGTCGGTGGAGCATCGGGCGTACCCGACAAGTAGGGCGCTCATGGCGTACCTCCTTTGGGTTGGCCGGCCCGGGCGGAGTCAACACCAGTCGCCGGCGACGGCCGCAACCACCAGCTCTGGTAGTACACTGTGGTCTAGTGTGTAGTACGTGGTGGAGTGGGAGGGGGTGGAGTGGGATGAGTCCAACGAGGCTCACGCCACCCGCCACGGCGTGAGCGTGGCCGAGATCGAACAAGTACTCGCCGCGGGACCGGTGTTTCGACCCGACCGGCGAGGCAGCGGTGACTACCTCGCCGAAGGTGTAACCGACGGTGGCCGACGGGTTCGGGTGGTCGTGGCCCACGACCCCGCTCGGCGAGTGCTGCGGCCGATCACCGCTTGGGAGCTGAGATGACCGACCACCTTGAACCCAGCTCCGAGGCCGAGCGCGCCGAGGAGCACTGGGCCCATCGAGACGACCAGGATCGCTGGGGCGAGCCCGTCGAGGCCAGAGGACCCGAGCCGCTGTCGGTGATGGTCTCAGCCCGCTTCAGCCGCGCCGAGGCCGATCAGCTCGCCGCAGCCGCCGAGGCCGCCGGGATGACCCGTTCCGCCTTCGTCCGCCAGGCAGCCCTGTCTTCGGCGGGAGGCAAGGTCGTCGATGTGGCGCGGGTGAGACGCAGCGTCGACGAAGCCGAACGCCAACTCTCCGCCGCCCGCGAGGCGCTCGGCTGAGGGCTCCGGACCGCCCGGAAGCGGATCGGCTATCGGCACGCCGTCCCGGAGAGCTGGTAACAACGGGGGTATGCGAGTCGACCCTGACCCCGCTGGGTCCGAGAGTGCCCTGCTCGAGCGGCGATGGATGGTGTCCCGGTATCCGGTGTCGAGCGCTCGGGACCCTGACACACTTGGAGTGTGAGCGGATCGACATCATGGGCTTCAGCCCGGTTGACTTTCCGACCGATCCCCTGGGAAGCGGTCGAGGCCGTCGTGCAGGGTCGTCGCCTCGCCAACTGGGCGGATGACTTCCCCGCGGCAGGCGACGTGTTCATCGCTGGTGGGCTTCACCGCGGGGAGATCGACCAGGCGTCGCGCTCCGGCGGCGAGGTGCTGTGGGGGCACCACCAAGTCGTCGAGACCTCCAGTGGTCTCGTCGTCGGTGGCGTCGGGTTCCACGGGCCTCCCAAGGGCGGCGAGGTAGAGATCGGCTATGGCATCGTCCCAACGCGTCAGGGACGCGGGTACGCGACCGAGGCCGTCAGCACGCTGGTGTCCTTGGCATTGACCATGCCTGAGGTGGTTGCGGTCGTCGCGAGCACCGACGCCGACAACGTGGCATCCCAGCGCGTCCTGGAGAAGGCGGGGTTCCAGCTCGTGGACCGAAGTGACGGTGGTCGGTATCGCATCGGACGATCGTCGCTCGACGACGCGTGCGCACATCCGCCGCGATAGCGACGAAAGTGCCAGTGAGGCAGTCCTGCTCCAGCCGTCGGCCCATGGTCACATTCCGGTGCCCTCTCAGCTAGTCCGAGTGACGCGCGATAGCCGAACCCTGAGTGGGAACACCGCAGGTCAGCGTCCGGTACCAGGGCGGATGTCCCGTAAGACCCGCCCGATGACAATTCGCGCAACGGTGCGCTATGCGGGACACGCGATGCAGGCCGAAGAGAGTCCGACCGGTTGCGTCCTCCGCCCGCCCCAATATCCCGGTCCCCGGGTCGCCCGAGAGTGTCCTCGAAGTGCCGTTCGGGGAGGGTCCGCAACGGACCCAACAGCCTGCGTCGTGCTTGGCACATCGCTCGACCCTGCTCTCGGAGACTTCGACCGCGTGCCCACTGCAACGCTGAGCGGCTCACTGGCGATCGTAACTGCCGACCCGATCCGGGCGCCGTTGCGCCGCGCAACCACGGCGGGTACCAGTCGGCCCGCGTGGGGCGACCGTTGCAATAGGTGAGACGAGCCCGTACCAGCCCCGCACATCACCTCCGCCCTGCCACCCCGAGCCGGTGGCGATGCTGATCCCGCGTACGGGCCCCCGCGTCCCCGCCCACCAGCTGACCACCCGACACCTGGGCGCTGCCTATCCGCTCCTCACGGAGGCGGGGCTCGGCCACAAGGGCGTGCTCGTCGGACGCGACCTGCTCGGCGGGTCCTTCGTGCACGACCCCTTCGAACTGTACGCAGCTGGTCTGCTATCAAACCCGAACATGGTCGTGTTCGGGCAGATCGGCAGGGGCAAGAGCGCGTTCGTGAAGACCTACCTCTGGCGGCAGGCGGTCTTCGGGCGCCGAGCGTGGGTGGTCGACCCGAAAGGCGAGTACCGCCCGCTCGCCGCGGCCTGGGGCACCCGGCCCGTCGCGCTCCGCCCAGGCGGCTCGGTCCGGCTGAACCCGCTCGACCCGGGTCCGGCGGGAGAGGCAGAGCCAGACGACGTCGTCGACGGCGCTCCGGGGATGGCGAACCGGCGCCAGGCCGAGGTGCTGGCATCGCTCGCGTCGGCGTGCCTCGGCCGCCAGCTGCTGCCCCGCGAGCGCACCGCGACGGATCTTTCGCTCTGCGCGGCCTCCGCGGCTCGCGGCGTGCCGACCCTTCCGCAGGTCGTCGACGCCCTCCTCGACCCGAGCGCCGAGTCCGCAGCAAGCGTGCGGACGGACCGCGCGACGCTCCTCGAAGACGGCCGCGACGTCGCGCTCGAGCTCCGCCGGCTGGTCCACGGCGACCTGCGAGGGATGTTCGACGGGCCGACCACGCCCGGCCTCGATCTCGGGGGCGCGTTCGTCTCGCTCGACCTCTCCGCCCTCTACAGCTCGCCCGCCCTCGGGGTGCTCATGGCGTGCGCGACGGCGTGGCTGCAGGCGACGCTGGCACGCCAGGCCTCGACGCCCGGTGCGGGACACGTCTTCGTGGTCGTCGACGAAGCGTGGGCCGTGCTCGCCAACCTGGGCGTGGCGCGTTGGCTCCAGGCGTCCTGGAAGCTCTCCAGGGCCTACGGCGTCGCGAACGTGGCGGTGCTCCACCGGGTGTCCGATCTGCAGGCGGTGGGGGCAGCGGGCTCGGTGCAGGTGGGGCTCGCGAACGGTCTTCTCGCCGACTCCGAGACGCGGGTCGTCTACGGGCAGGCACCCGGAGAGGTGGCCGCGGCACGCGAGCTCTTGTCGCTGTCGGAGACCGAGGCAGAGGTGGTCCCCCGGCTGAGGCGCGGCGTCGCGCTGTGGAAGGTCGGGCGGCGGTCGTTCCTGGTCCGTCACGTCCTAGGTCGCGACGAGCGAGCCATCGTCGACACGGATGCAGCGATGACGGCGCAGCCGACGCGGCGCAGCCATCTCGACATGGGCAATCAGCCTGGGGTCGGCGACGGTCCTGGCTCCCGGGAGCTGCTGTCCGTATGAGCGGGCGCGTGAGCCTTCTCGTTGCCGTTGTCGCCGTCGGCGCCATGCTGGTGTCCGGAGCGCTCGGGAGCTACGGGGGGACTGGGAGGACCCCTCCTTCTTCTCGCGGATCGCAGCGCTCGGGGCGGCACGGGGGACGCGGGCGCTCCGGGGCACGCGGAGCGCCCGGAGGGTTCGCGCCGAGCGGAGGCCTCGTACGGTCCCTCGTCCACCCGCTGTACGCACCGGCGCCTCCCGAAGGTGCGCGCTGGGCGCGCCGCGCCGACCTGCGGCCCCTTGTGTCCGCGGTGCTCCCGCGTGGCCGCTTGGTCCTCGGCGAGGAGGTGGGCCGGGCGCTGCGCCACCGGGTCCTCGCGGCGGAACCGGCGCAGTCGCTCGCTGTCATCGGCCCCACCCAGAGCGGCAAGACGACCGGGTTTGCCGTGCCCGCGATCCTGGGGTGGAACGGACCGGTGCTCGCGGCGAGCGTGAAGACGGACCTTGTCCGCGACACGCTCGAGTGGCGGCGGCGATGCGGGACGGTGTGGTGCTTCGACCCCGCGGGGACGACCGGCCTGCAGCGCAGCTCGTGGTCCCCGGTCTCCTCCGCGCGCACGTGGCCGCTCGCCCGCCGGGCGGCCGCCGACCTCACCGACGTCGCGCGCGGCGAGGGGACGAGCGCCGACGGGGAATTCTGGTACGCGACGGCGGCGAAGCTCCTGGCGCCGCTGCTGTTCGCGGCGGCTAGGGCAGGCCGAACCATGCACGACGTCGTGCGTTGGGTGGACACCCAGGAGACCGAGGAGGTGCTCGAGATCCTCCACGCGTCGGGAGTGCCCGAGGCTCTGCAGGCGGCGAGGGCGACGTGGCTCCGTGACGAGCGGCAGCGTTCCGCGGTGTACACGACGGCGGAGACCGTCCTCGAGCCGTTCGCGGAGCCCGAGACGACCGAAGCGCTCGACGCTCTCCTCGACACGCCCCCCTACGGGACGCCGGCCGCGGCCGGCGAGCGCCCCGAACCGACGTCGGCCTGGGGAGCTGGGGCCGTCGGGACTGGGGCCGTCGGGACTGGAGTCGGGGGCGCGATAGACCCGGAAGCGCTGCTGCTCGGCTGCCACACGCTCTACGTCTGCGCGCCAGCGCACGACCAGCACCGGCTTCGCGCGCTGTTCGCTGCCTTGGTCGCTCAGGTGATCCACGCCGCGTTCGCTGCGTCGTCGCGGGCAGGCAGGCCGCTCGACCCGCCGTTGCTCGTCGTGCTCGACGAGGCGGCGAACATCGCTCCGTTGAGGGAGCTCGACGGGCTCGCCGCGACCTGCGCTGGTCACGGAGTCCAGCTCGTCACCGTGTGGCAGGACCTCGCACAGGTCCGCGCCCGGTACGGGGAGCGCGCCGCCACCGTCGTCAACAACCACAGGGCGAAGCTGTTCCTGCCGGGGATCTCCGATCCCGGAACGCTGGACTTCGCAAGCCACCTGGCCGGGGACCAGGAGGTGGCGACGCCGTCGGTCACGCTCGGCGCGCGCGGTGAACGATCCGTGACGACGTCTCCGCAGGCGCGGCGCCTCCTGCCGCCGGACACGCTGCGCCGACTTCCGAGGGGCAGAGCGGTCCTTCTCTACGGTGCGCTGCCGCCAGCGCTCGTTCGACTCCGGCCGTGGTTCTCCGATCCCGAGCTTGCCCTGCGAGGTGGGATGGGCCGCGCCCCGGACGAGCCACGCGTCACACGCGGCGGCACGAGGCGCAGACGGCGCCCACGATGGGAACGGCGGAGAGGCCGGCGAACAGAAGGTGGGGGGTTACAGTCGCGGATGTGACAGACGAGAACGCTGTCCCGGGCGCCGACCGGCCCCACACGCTCGCGATCGACATCGGCGGCACCGGGCTCAAGGCGTCGGTCCTCGACGCCGCCGGGACCATGGTCACTTCCCGTGTCCGCATCGCCACGACGTACCCGCTGCCTCCCTTGGGAGAGGGAGGCCTCATCGCGAAGCTGGGCAACCTCGTCGCGAAGCTGCCGGAAGCCGACCGCGTGTCGGTGGGCTTTCCCGGTATGGTCCGTAGCGGCATCGTGCTCAGCGCGCCGCACTTCGTGGCGAAAGGTGGCCCTGGGACCGAAGTGGATCCCAAGCTCGAGGCCGCCTGGGAGCACTTCGACCTCGCCGGGGCACTTCGCACGATGACCGGAAAGCCGACCCGCGTGGCCAACGACGCGGACGTCCAGGGTCTCGCAGTCGTGACCGGGGTGGGCTTGGAGCTCGTGATCACGCTCGGCACGGGCTTCGGCACCGCGCTCTTCCTGGAGGGCGCCCTCATGCCCCATCTCGAGATCGCGCATCAGCCCTTCCGCAAGGGGGAGACCTACAACGAGCAACTCGGCGAGCGCACCCGGAAGGACATCGGGGACGAGCGTTGGAACCGGCGACTCGCCAAAGCCGTCTCCAACCTGGAGCAGTTGGTCTTCTTCGACCATCTCTACGTCGGCGGAGGCAACGCCCGTCGTGTCCACATCGCCGGGCTCGGTGACTTGGCGCGCAAAGTGACGACCGTCGACAACACCGCGGGCATTCTCGGCGGGATCAAGCTCTGGGAGAGCCACCACATGGGCGTCTGAGCCGCCGGGGAGGCACGGTGCGGAACAGGGGCAGTCCCCCCCTGCCAGCTGCCCCTGCCTCGCTGCCCCTGCCGGCTGCCCCTGCCTCGCTGCCCCTTCCGGCTGGATAGAGTGAAGTGCCGCCACGGAGCGTGCGCTCGTAGCTCAACGGACTAGAGCATCTGACTACGGATCAGAAGGTTGGGGGTTCGAATCCCTCCGAGCGCGC
>JAKBTL010000106.1 GCA_021844425.1 Actinomycetes bacterium
TGCTCCTCGCCAACGTGACGCGCTCCATGTTGAAGGCGGGCGTCGCGGGTGCAGGTTTCGGCGGGGCCGGAGGCCTGGCCCTCCTCTTCGGCTCCATGCCGGCTGACGCGACAAGCGAGGCAGCGGGCACGAGCGAGGGCGCCGGGGGGTCGCCGATCGATGCTCGCGAGGTCGGCGAGGTCGGCGAGGTCGGCGAGGTCGGCGAGGCGTCCGACGGCGCGACCGGTGGCGGGGCGGCCTGACGATGGCGCTCGACGGGGTCGTCGTGTTCTTGCGGTCGCTCGTCGCGGTGAACATCACCGTCGGCGACCACATCATCGTGAAGGTCTTCGGGCTGCCCATGGACCTCGACACGCTCTGGGCGACGGGCGCGGCGGTGGTCGTCGTGATCGCGCTCGGACTGGTGGTCCGCCACCAGGCGACGAGCGGCGTCCCCGGCAAGTTCCAGCTCGTCTGGGAGATGGGCGTGGGCGCGGTGCGCAAGCAGCTCGGAAGCTCGATCGGGCCGCGCGGCATGGCGATCGTTCCCCTCGCGACGGCGCTCTTCGTCTTCATCCTCGTCGCGAACTTCTTCGAGATCTTCACAATCGGCAGCAAGTACGCGATCCTCGGGCCGCCCACCGCGGACGTGAACCTGCCGGCGGCGCTGGCCATCTTCGTGATCGTGCTCGTGCACATCGCGTCGGTCCGTACCCGCGGCATTCGCGGGTACGTCCGCCACTACCTGCTGCAACCGTTCCCGAAGTACCTCATGCCGGCGAACCTGTTCATCAACCTGGTCGAGGAGATCGCCAAGCCGGTCACGCTCGCTCTCCGGCTCTTCGGCAACCTGTTCTCCGGTGCGCTCATGCTCACGCTCATCGCCGCGCTCGGAGCGTGGAAGCTCGGTCCGGCCCCGATCGGCGACGTGCTCACGTTCCTCTTCGACATCGTCTGGAAGCTGTTCGACGTCTTCCTCATCGGTCCCATCCAGGCGTTCATCTTCGCGTTGCTCACGATCCTGTACTTCGACACGGCGATGTCCACCGCCGACCAGCACTGATCGCCACTGTCCACGCAGCTCTCACTCTCGTCACAAGGAGGAGAAAGGAACCCATGCCAGTAACCCCGACCCAACAGGGCCTCCAGCTCGGCGGGGCCATGATCGGCGGCGGGCTCGCCCTCGGTGGGGGCGCCATCGGCGCTGCCATCGGCGACGGCCTGGCCGGCAGCCAGACCATCGCCGGCGTCGCGCGCCAGCCTGAGGCGCAGGGCCGGCTCTTTACGATCATGTTCCTGACCGTTGGCTTGGTGGAGGCGATGTACTTCATCAACCTCGCCTTCACCGTCCTCTTCATCTTCGTGCTCTACAAGAAGTAGGGAAGGCCGCGGACTGCAATGCTCTCGAGCGTCTTCATCGTCCCCAACGGGACGTTCATCGCAGAGATCGTGGCCTTCCTCGTCGTCCTCCTCGTCGTCGGGAGGTACATCCTGCCGCCGCTCGACCGGATGCTCTCCGAGCGCCAGGACGCCATCCGCGGCGAGCTCGCCGCCGCAGACCAGGCGAAGGCCGACGCAGCGCTTGCAGACGCCGATCGCCGTGCCGCGCTCGAGCACGCACGCGCCCAGGCGCGTGAGATCATCGAGCAGGCGCAGCGGACTGCCGAGCGGCTCGCAGAGGAGGCTCGTGACCGCGGCCAGCGCGAGTACGAGCGGTTGGTCACGAGCGCAGACGCGGAGGTGCGCCTCGCTCGCCAGCGAGCGCTGGAGGATGCTGCACGCCAGCTCGGCGACCTCGTGGTCGAGGTCGTCGAGCGCATCATCGGGCGCGAGATGGACCGGGCCGCTCACCGCGACCTCATCCAGGAGGCCGTCGAGGCACTAGCCCGGGAGACGAGCGAACAGGGCGCGGCCGCGACCGCAGCCACCGCTGACATCGAGCCGTGAACCCCGCCGTCCAGGGCTACACCGCCGCCGTGGTCGACATGACGACGGTCGACGCCCGCGCCGAGCTTGCGAGCGACGTCGGCGCGGTCGACCGCCTGTTGCGCACGAACGCCGACCTGCACGCCGCGCTGACCGACGTCGCGGTGTCGAGCCGCGCTCGTCGGGCCGTCGTCTTGGAGCTTCTCGTCACGAAGGTGAGCGAGCTGGCCGCGCGGCTTTGCGCCTTCGCAGCGGGGGCAGTGCACGCGCAGGAGGTCCCAGCCGCGATCAGCGGGGTCGCGAACCGGCTGCGCCAGGTGGCGGAGCAGGGGACGGTCACAGAGGAGGCGCTCGGGCACCGGGAGGCCCGTGAGCGCGTCGGCGGGTATGCCAGCGCGGTGTTCGAGGACCTGACTGTCCCCGAGCTCGAGAGCGTCGAAGACGAGCTCTTCCGCTTCGCTCGCATCGTCGGGGCGACGCCTGAGCTGCGGACTGCCTTGGGTGACCGGGACCTGCCGACCTCGCTGCGTCGGGAGGTCGTCGACGACCTGCTCGCCGGAAAGGTCCACCCCGCCACCCTGCGGCTGGCCGACTACGCGATCGTGGGAGGCCGGCCGCGTGACGTGGTCGGGACGCTCGACTGGCTCGTCGAGCAGGTCGCCGACGCCAGGGGATGGCGGGTCGCCCGGGTGCGCGCGGGGCAGGAGGTCGACGCCGAGGAGCGCCGCGCCCTCTCCGAGAGGCTCTCCCGCCTCGCCGGAGCGCCGGTGGAGCTGCAGGTGACGGTCGACCCCGCATTGCTCGCCGGTGTGAGCGTCGAGATCGGCGACCTCGAGCTGGATGCGACCGCACGAGGACGCCTCGACCGGCTGCGCGAGCACGTCGCAGCCAAGGGGTGGACGGACCTCGGCTTCGGGAGGTCCGTGCGGAGCGCCCACGAGGAGCAAGCCGGACAGGGCCGGCCGCCTGGACAGAGTGGAGAGGTCGAAACAGCGGGAGGACCGGCCGACACGGGCCGGGAGACCCGAGGAACCGAGGAGAGCCGAGGAAGCTGACAATGGCCGAGCTGACCATCAACGCCGAGGAGATCACCGAGGCGCTCCGGCGCCACGTCGCCGAGTACGTCCCGCTCGTCGAGGCGGAGCAGATCGGGCGCATCGTCGAGGTGGGCGACGGGATCGCCCGGGTGTCGGGGCTCCCGCGCGCCGCGGTGAACGAGCTGCTCGAGTTCGAGGACGGCACCCTCGGCCTCGCGCTGAACCTGGACGAAGACACCATCGGCGCGGTGGTCCTCGGCGGCGTGGACAACCTCGAGGAGGAGCAGGTCGTGAAGGCGACCGGCCGCATCCTCTCGGTGCCGGTCGGCGACGCGTTGGTGGGTCGCGTGGTCAACGCGCTCGGCGAGCCGCTCGACGGCAAGGGTCCGATCGCGACGCAGACCGCGCGTCGAATGGAGGTGCAGGCGCCGGGGATCGTCGGCCGACAGCCGGTCTCCCAGCCGCTGCAGACCGGCATCAAGGCGATCGACTCGATGACCCCGATCGGTCGCGGCCAGCGCGAGCTCATCATCGGCGACCGCAAGACCGGCAAGACCACCATCGCGGTCGACACCATCTTGAACCAGCGCGACGCCGGCGTGAAGTGCATCTACGTCGCCGTCGGCCAGAAGAACTCGTCGGTCGCCCAGACCGTGAGCACCCTCGAGAGCTTCGGCGCGCTGGCGTACACGGTCGTCGTCGTGGCCTCGGCCGGGGACCCCGCACCCTTCAAGTACCTGGCGCCGTACGCGGGGTGCGCGATGGGCCAGCACTGGATGGAGCACGGCGAGGACGCCCTCATCGTCTACGACGACCTCTCCAAGCAGGCCGAGGCCTACCGCCAGATCTCACTGCTGCTGCGCCGCCCACCGGGCCGCGAGGCCTATCCGGGCGACGTCTTCTACCTCCATAGCCGGCTGCTCGAGCGGGCGGCGAAGCTCTCCGACGAGCTCGGCGGCGGGTCGCTCACGGCGCTGCCGGTGATCGAGACCAAGGCCGGCGACATCTCGGCTTACATCCCGACCAACGTGATCTCCATCACCGACGGCCAGATCTACCTTCAGTCCGACCTCTTCTACGCAGGAATCCGCCCTGCCATCGACGTCGGGAACTCGGTCTCTCGGGTCGGCGGCGCTGCGCAGGTGCGCGCCATGCGCGCAGTCTCGGGCACCTTGAAGCTCGACCTCGCGCAGTTCCGCGAGCTCGAAGCCTTCGCGACGTTCGGCTCGGAGCTCGACCGGGTGTCCCAGGCGCAGCTCGACCGAGGCTACCGGCTGACCGAGCTCCTGAAGCAGCCGCAGAACGAGCCGCTCCCCGTCGAAGAGCAGGTCGTCGTCATCTACGCGGGTACCCACGGCTGGGCGGACTCGGTTCCTGTCGAGCAGGTGCGACGCTTCGAGACCGAGCTGCGCGAGTACATGCGGGCGAACCACCCTGAGCTCCTCGAGAAGATCCGGACCACCGGCCAGCTCCCCGAGGAGTCCGAGCTCGACGCGGCGATGCGTGCCTTCCTCGAGGGCTTCGACACCGGGAAGGTCGACTGAGAGATGCCCGGTGGCCAGGAGCGGGCGCTGCGGCGGCGGATCCGCAGCATCCAGTCCACGAAGAAGATCACGAGGGCCATGGAGCTGATCGCGGCGTCCCAGATCGTCCGCTCGCTCACCCGCATGACCGCGAACCGTCCGTACCGAGAGGGCATGGCGCGCATCGTCGTCGAGGCGGCGAAGGGCGACCCCGCGGCTGCCGCGAAGCTGCTCGGGGAGCCGTCGGAGCGCCAGGCGGTCGTGGTCGTCTCGATCGTGGCCGACCGAGGGCTCGCCGGGGCGTACAACGCGTCGACGCTCCGGACGACCGAGCGGCTGGTCGCCGGGCTCTCTGCTGAGGGCATCGCGGTGCGGCTGTTCACGGTCGGCAAGAAAGCTCCGTCGTACTTCCGCTTCCGCCACCAGGAGGTGGAGCGGTCGTTCCAGGGGATGAGCGAGCGTCCGTCGTGGGGCGACGCCCGCATCGTCGCCGCGGCCGTCTCGGCTCCCTTCATCGCGGGGGAGGTGGAGCAGGTCCTCTTGGTCTCGACCCGCTACCGCTCGGCGGGGAGCCAGTCCGTCGAGGTCCGCCAGCTCCTCCCGCTCCCCGAGCCCGGGCGTGCCGGCGTCGGTGGCGCAGGCGACGCCGGGGCGCCAGCTGATGCGGTGGCTGGCACGGCCGTGCCCCGCGCCAGTGAGGACCAACCGGGCGCGCACGGGGCGGGCACACCCGCGGGCGAGCCGGTCTCCGGCGGGTACACCGAGTTCGAGCCCGACGTCGAGACGCTCCTCAGCCAGCTCGCGCCGCGTGCCGTCGAGTCGGAGATCTTCACCGCGATGCTCGAGGGCGCAGCTTCGTTCTTCACCGCCCAGCAGCGCGCGATGGCCGCGGCGAGCGAGAACGCGGACGAGCTGGTCCGGACGCTCACCCGTATCATGAACCGAGCGCGCCAGGACGCGATCACGACCGAGATCATGGAGATCGTCGGTGGAGCGGAGGCGCTCCGCCAATCGAAGGGAGCCTGAGCACCCATGGCCATCACCGCACCCGAGAGCCCGGCCGTCGCGGGACGCGCGCTCGAGAACGGGCGAGTCGTCGGGATCGCGGGACCGGTCATCGACGTCGAGTTCCCCCCGCACGCGCTGCCCGAGATCAACCACGCAGTCGAGGTCGACGTCGACCTCGAAGGGGAGAAGGTCACGGTGACCGCCGAGGTCGCCCAGCAGATCGGCGAGGGTCGGGTGCGCTGCATCTGCATGCGACCGACCGACGGTCTCGTGCGCGGCGCTCCCGTGCGAAACCTCGGCCGGGGCCTCACCGTGCCGGTCGGCAACGCGGTCTTGGGCCACGTCTTCAACGTGCTGGGTGAGCCGCTCGACACCGACGACATCGGCGAGGTCGCGGACCACTGGGAGATCCACCGGCCGCCGCCGGACTTCGACCAGCTCGAGCCGCAGCGCAAGATGTTCGAGACCGGCATCAAGGTCATCGACCTCCTCGAGCCCTACGTGCAGGGCGGCAAGATCGGCCTGTTCGGTGGCGCAGGCGTCGGCAAGACGGTCATCATCCTCGAGATGATCAACCGGGTCGCAACCCTCCACGGCGGCGTGTCGATCTTCGCCGGCGTCGGGGAGCGCACCCGTGAGGGCACCGACCTGTGGATCGAGACGAAGGAGTCCGGCGTCATCGACCGCGCCGCGCTCGTCTACGGCCAGATGGACGAGCCGCCCGGCGTGCGCCTGCGCGTCGGCCTCGCTGCCCTGACGATGGCCGAGTACTTCCGGGACGTGCAGAACCAGGACGTGCTGCTCTTCATCGACAACATCTTCCGGTTCGTCCAGGCCGGCTCCGAGGTGTCGACCCTCCTCGGGCGCATGCCCTCGGCCGTCGGCTACCAGCCGACGCTCGCCGACGAGATGGGCGAGCTGCAGGAGCGGATCACCTCTACCCGTGGCAAGTCGATCACCTCGATCCAGGCCGTGTACGTGCCGGCGGACGACTACACCGACCCCGCGCCGTTCACGACGTTCACCCACCTCGACGCGACCACCGAGCTCTCCCGCCAGATCGCGGCGCTCGGGATCTACCCTGCGGTCACACCGCTTGCCTCGACGTCCAACATCCTCGCCCCCGAGGTGGTGGGGGAGCGCCATTACCAGGTGGCGAGGCAGGTCCAGGGCGTGCTCCAGCGCTACCGTGAGCTGCAGGACATCATCGCCATCCTCGGCATCGACGAGCTGTCCGAGGAGGACCGGGTCACGGTATCGCGGGCCCGCAAGATCCAGCGCTTCCTCTCGCAGCCCTTCAACGTGGGCGAGGCCTTCACGGGCCTGAAGGGCATCACCGTGCCGATCCAAGAGACGGTCGAGTCCTTCGAGGCGCTGGTCAAAGGAGACCTCGACGACGTCCCCGAGCAGGCGTTCTTCAACGTCGGGGGCGCCGAGTCCGTCCTGGAGAAGGCCCGTACCTTCGAGGCCGAGGCGCGCTGATGCCCGACGGCGCCTTCGAGGTGTCGGTGCTCACGCCGGAGTCCCAGCTCCTCCACGTCGACGCTCGTGCCGTCGTGCTGCGCAGCAGCGACGGCGACCTGACCGTGCTCAGCGGGCACACGCCGCTCGTCACCGACGTCGTCCCAGGTCGCGTGCGTGTCGACCCCGCGGAAGGCGATCCGGTGCACATGGCGGTGCACGGCGGCTACCTCCAGGTGGAGACGGGCCTGGGGCTCGACGGGAGCGACGGTCGTGCCACCCGGGTGACGCTCCTCGCCGGCACCGCGGAGCTCGCGAGCCAGATCGACGTGGCCCGTGCCGAGCGGGCCCGCGCCGAGGCCGAGGCGCGCGTGGAGGAGCTGCGCGCCGCGCAGGGCCGCGCGGGGTCGGCTGGGACCGGCCCAGCCGGGGCAGGCCACGCGCAAGGAGAAGGCGGGGGAGCGACCCCCGAGGACATCGAGCTCGCCGAAGCCGAGGCGGCGCTCGCTCGGGCGAAGGTCCGCCTCGAGGTCGCGGGCGGCACCAGCAGCTGAGGGGCCTCGCCGGCGCCTCGCTCGGGCGGCGAGGCGGAGAGCGCCCTCGGGGCGGCGGGCCGCTCAACGCTCCTGGTCAGGCTCGGTCACGAGCCAGCACGGCGGAAATAGCGGCTCAGCGTCTCGCCCTGACGCTGGTACGACGAGCCGATCGTCGGGCCGTAGAGGATGTCGGGTGGCTCGAGCATCCGCTCGAAGGTGAGCTTGCAGACCGTCTGGCCGTGCTCGATGACGAACGGCACGTCGTGGGCGCGCACCTCGAGCGCGGCACGCGACCCGTGGAACTCTCCGGCGGGGTCGAACCCGAAGCCGGGGTCGAAGAAGCCTGCATAGTGCGTGCGCAGCTCTCCGCTCGTCGGGTCGTACGCCGTCATCTCCGCGGCGAGGTCGGGGGGCACCGAGACGGCGTCGTCGGACATGAGCAGGTAGAACTTGTTGGGCGACAGGACGAGCCGGTTGCCGCGCTCTCGCACCACCGGGTTCCAGAACGGCTCGGGGTCGAGCTCCTTCGACCCGGTGAGGTCGAGCAGCGGGGCGTGCTCGCGTGCGGAGTAGCCGACACGTCCCTGCGCGTCGCCGCGAAGGTCGAGTCCGAGGAAGAGGCCTCCGGAGAGGACGAGCTCCTCTGCAGGCAGCGGGCGGTCGGCGCGATAGAGGAGGGGCTGGCGTTCGTGGACCTCTCGGATCTCTGTGTCGGTCAGGGTCGGCCTCCCGATCGCCAGGCGAAGCTGGTTGAGCGTGAGGTCCTCTCGGACGCGGATCGCGAAGGAGAGCGGCACCACCTCGAGGTAGAGCGCGCCCTCGTAGCCGTTGGCGATCTCGTCGAACCGCTCGCTTCGGTCGGTGACCACGCGCGTGAAGACGTCGATGCGGCCGGTCGAGCTCTTCGGGTTGGCCTTGCCGCGCAGCCCATCGGGCAGGTGCAGCCGCTCCTTGAGCTCCACGAGATAAGGGTGGCCGACCTCGAGCATGGCACCCCGGCGCAGGTCGATCTCGTCGAGGGTGTACTCCTCGAGCTTCGTCGCCACCGAGTCGTGGCCGGGGAGGAAACTGCAGCGAATGCGGTAGGCGGTCTCGCCGAGCCGGAGGTCGAGGCTCGCGGGCTGGACGTTCTCCGGCGGGATCTTGAAGCGGCCGGCGTCGACGTAGCCGGCCGTGACGGCGTGCTCGATCAGCTGTCCGGGGAGCACGCCGTCGCCGCTGCGGGAAAGCGCGGGCACGATCTGGGGTCCAGCCACCGTGGGATGATATGCCGGGTCCGCCACGAGGCCGGCGTCTCGCCGCTTGCCGCCGTGGGCCAAGATACGAGCGTTGGCAGGACCGGCGCGAGGGTAGAGGAGTAGGCATGGCAGAGATCACCGTGCGGAGCTCGCAGTTCGAGGAGGGCGAGCCGATACCCGTGTCGGCCGCGCACCGGGTCGCGGGCGGGGAGAACAAGAGCCCGGAGCTCTCTTGGAGCGGCGTCCCCGAAGGGACCAAGAGCCTCGCCCTCAGCTGCTGGGACCCCGACGCGCCGACGACCGTGGGGTTCGCCCACTGGGTCCGCGTCGGGATGGCGCCGTCGCTCGCCGAGCTGCCCGAGGGTGCGGGCACCGAGCGTGGCGAGTGGGAGGACGGCCTCACCGACTGGGGCGAGCACGGCTACGGCGGCATGGCACCGCCCGCGGGCGACCCGCCGCACCACTACCAGTTCACCGTCTACGCGCTCGACGCCGAGGCGGGGGAGCTCGGGCTCGACGAGCACACGACGTACGCGAAGCTCCGGTTCCTCGTGCGAGGCCACGTCCTCGCGTCCGGGACGCTGACCGGCACCTTCGCCGTGCGCTGAGCCCGGCCCGCCTCCCCGGCCCGCCTGGCGGCGGCACCCCGATCAGCCCGGCGCCCTCCCATGGAGGTTCCTGGCGATCACCGCCTTCTGGGTCTCGTTGGTCCCCTCCTCGAACCTCTGGGCACGGGCGTCGCGGTAGCTGCGCTCGATCGGTGGGCTCCCAGTACCCGAGACCGCCGTGCACCTCGAGCGCCTTGTCGGTCACCCGGGTGAGCATGTCGAACGCCTGCAGCTTGGCCATGGACGACAGCGCCGGTGTGTGGGGGCTCTCCGGCTTCCCACCGCCTTCCCGCGTGCACGGCGAGCTGGTGGGTCGCCTCGATGTCCGTCGCGTTCTCCGCCAGGAGGAAGGCGATCGCCTGGCGGCTGGCGAGCGGCTTGCCGAAGGTGGTGCGGGAGTGGGCGCGCCACCGCCAGCTCCTGCGCCCGTCGCGCCAGCCCGACACAGGTGGCGGCGATGGCGATCCGGCCCTGGGTGAGGTAGCAGCCGAAGGCCACGTCCAGCCCCTGCCCCTCGTCTCCGAGCCGGTTGACCACCGGCACGGGCGTCCGCTCGAAGGTGGTGAACCGCTTCTCACCCGCCAGGTCCCGTGGTCGCCCGCCAGGTCCCGTTGGACACGTGGACGATCATCCGAAGCGAGGCGTGCGACATGGCGAAGAGCTCGAGAAGCTCGAGGTACCCGAGGTCGGGGACGCCCCTGCCGCCGTACCGCTTCGGGGCGGTGAGGCGGAGGTAGCCGCGCGCACGCAGGTCCTCCCAGAGCTGCGGGGGACGGCGCGACGGCGTCGATCTCCCCCACGTACTGCTCTCCGGGACCGCGGACGAAGGCCTCGATCTCCGCGGCCAGTGCCTCCTGCTCGTCGTCGGCCTCGACCGCGAGTCGACCTGGAAGGCCTTGCTCGCGGGCCGCTCCGGCGTGGGCCCGATCACCGGGTTCGATGCGTCCGAGCTGCCTGTGCGGATCGCCGCCGAGGTCCGGGGCTTCGACCCAGAGGCAGTCCTCCAGGGAAAGTGGCTGTGCCGCTCGGCGCGCTGAATCGAATTGGCAGTGGCCGCCACCTGGGAGGCGGTCGCCGACGCGGGGCTCGACGTGGCCGGCGGGGTGGCCGACGCGGGCGAGGACGCCGGCTGGTCCGCAGCCAACCGCGTAGACCCGGACCGAGTCGGCGTGGTGATCAAGGCAGCAGTCGCTGGGTTCGACACGATCGAACGGGCGACGCGCCAGGTGGCCGGCCTGGACCAGGGTCGACTCGACTCGCACTTCGTGTCGTCGTCCCTGGCGAACATGCCAGCGTGCGAGGTCACGATCGATCTCGGCATCCGCGGGCCGGTGACGACGGCCACGACCAACGCCTTCGGGTTCGGCGGACACAACTGCGTGGTGGTCCTTGCGTCCCCGAGCGACTAGACCGTCGCCATGGAGCTCCGCACGACGGGACGTTCGGGATTGCAGGTGTCGGTGCTCGGCCTCGGCACCAACAACTTCGGCGCGCGGATCGACGAGGACGCCTCGCGCGCGGTGGTCCGGGCGTGCCTCGACGTCGGCGTGACCTTCTTCGACACCGCCAACTCGTATGGCGGCGGGAGATCGGAAGAGCACCTGGGTCGCGCGCTCGAGGGCCATCGCGACGAGGTGGTGATCGCGACCAAGTTCAGCTCGCGTGTCGGCGACGGCCCCTACGACGCGGGTGCCTCGCGTAAGCACCTCGTGGCTGCGTGCGAGGCCAGCCTGCGGAGGCTGGGCACCGACTTCGTCGACCTCTACTACCAGCACTGGCCTGACCCGAAGACGCCCGTCGATGAGACGCTCGAGACGCTCGACGTTCTCGTGCGCGCCGGCAAGGTCCGCTATGCGGCGAGCTCGAACTTCGCCGGGTGGCAGATCGTCGAGGCGGAGCACGTCGCCCGGGCGCGTGGAACGGCGCGGTTCGTCGCGAGCCAGTCGGAATGGAGCCTGCTGCGCCGCGGCGTCGAGGACGAGGTCGTCCCCGCCTGCGCGGCCTACGGCGTCGCGCTGGTGCCGTACTTCCCGCTCGCGTCAGGGCTCCTCACGGGCAAGTACACGCGCGGGAAGCCGCCGCCCGAGGGCACCCGGTTGGCGAGGTCGGCCGACTACGCGAAGCTCGCGACCGACGAGGCGTTCGACACGGTCGACCGGCTCTCCGCCGTCGCGCAGAAGACCGGGCGGACGCTCCTCGAGCTCGCGATCGGCTGGCTCGCGGCACAGCCCGTCGTGCCGAGCGTCCTCGTCGGCGCCACCAGCCCCGAGCAGGTCCGCGCGAACGCTGCGGCTGCCGAGGTCGTGCTCAGCGCCGAGGAGCTCGCGGCCGTCTCGGAGGCGACCGCGACCCCGGCAGCGCCCTGACGCTCCGCCGCCAGGCTCCTCCGCCGCCAGGCTCATCCGCCGCCAGGCTCATCCGCCGCCAGGCTCCTCCAGGCGGGGACCGCCCTCAGGGGAAGACCGTGCAGGCTCCCGGCGGCAGCCCGCTCGCACAATGCCCGGAGGGTACGCCCATCGTCGCGGCGTGGCGGACCAACATGGAGTACGGGGGAGCCAGGTCGACGCCGTCAGGTTCGTTCAAGTATCCAGGGGCGGTGCCGACCACGCCGATGTGCCCGTACTGCCACACGATGCGACCGGTGCGGGGGTCCACCACGATCACCCGGTCGTTGCGGTCGTCGTTGCACAAGATGTCGCCGTTCGTCGGGATCGGCTCGCACAGCGAGGGGTGGTTCAGCATGCCCGGCCCGCTGCTCGGCCCGTAGCGCCACAAGAGCCTTCCTGTCTTGTCGAACTCGACGATCTGGCCCGGGGTCGAGTAGTCCACGGTCAGGTACCTCCCGTCGGACACCTCGTTGGTGTCGGACGGGTAGGTCACGCCGGGAGGATGCGTCGACCAGAGGATCCTCCCTGACAAGGTCATCTCGTCCACCCAGTCGCCGTTGATCTCGGTGACCAGGTAGTTGCCGTCGGTGAGGGGGAAGGCGCCGTTGGGGCTCCCGAACCGCAGAGGAGGCTGGTGGAAGCAGCTGGTGTCCTGCTCCCCGATGCGCTCCAAGGGAGTGTGGGCACCGGGAGCGACGAGGAGCAGGCTGCAGTTCTTGATGTCGGCGACCAGCACGTCCCCGTTGGGCAGCTGCATCGCGTCGTCGGGGTTGCTGAGCTCGTTCGGGGCGGAGCCGGAGACCCCGGGGGTGCCGTAGCGCCAGAGGATCCGGTGCTTGGGGATGCTGATCAGCGACACCACCTGGTCTGTCTCCTCGGTAGCGAGGATGTCGTGGCCTGTGGCGGTGAAGAAGGCGTCGTCGGGGGACAGGAAGGTCTGGCCCGGCGCCAGGTCGCCTGGCTGGGGGAACTGCCAGACGATCGTGCCGGCAGGGTTGACCACCACGAGCCGGTTGTTCCCCTCGTCGGCGATGAGCACGTCGCCGGGCAGCGCCGCTGGGTCGGAGCCAGGGGCCAGGTTCGGGCCGGGTGCCATGCCCTTGCCCGACGGGGAAGGGAACGGCACGCCCTGCGCGGCCTGCACGCTACGGGTCACCGGGTCCCGTCGGGCGGGCGTGACGCCTCGGGCAGGGTTGCTTGGACTGGTCACTCGGAGCGCGGCCGCCACCACGACGGCCAACGTCAGCGCGACCAGAAGGCTGCGCAGCAGACGGGCCCGCCTCGGCGGTCGAGCCCTGTGCCGACCTCGACCGGCACCTCCAGGCCGGTTCCCCGCCTCTGTCCTCGCCGCCGTCCCCGGCGCCCGGTAGCGCCTTGCCGCATCGGGGGCAGAACCTCTGTCGCCGAGCATCACGTCGACTGTACTGCACTACGTATGGCACGCAACGGGATGTGCCGCGAGTCTCCGCCGCTGCCTATGGGCTGGCTCGCCTGCCGGCGTGCGCCCCTCGGCGCGCTCAGGAGTCGAAGCCGAGGCCGAGCCGGTCCAGCAGGCGAAGCCAGGAGTTGCGCCGTCCGCCGTGCGTGTCGGCATGTGCGATCGACAGGCGCGTCGCCTGGACGACGAGCCAGGCGAGGGGCTCGGGCGGGAACGGGGTCGGCTTCGTGCGCACGAGGTCCAGATCGGTCAGCTCGGTGCGCCGCCCGGAGAGGAGGTCGAGCATCACCCGGGCGCCGAACCGGCTCGCACCGACTCCCAGCCCCGTGTACCCAGCGGCGTACGCGACGCGCCCGCCCGCAGCCGTGCCGAAGAACGCGCAGAACCTGCCGGACGTGTCGATCGCGCCGCCCCAGCGGTGCGTGAAGCGGATCCCGGCGAGCTGGGGGAACGTCTCGTAGAAGTGACGGGCGAGCGTGCGGAACGTCGCAGGCCGCTGGTCGTACTCGGGCCTCACCTTTCTCCCGTAGTGGTAGATCGCGTCCCACCCTCCCCACAGGATCCGGTTGTCCTCGGTGAGGCGGTAGTAGTGGAACTGGTTTCCGGCGTCCGAAATGCCCTGGCGATGGCGCCAACCGATCACGCCGAGCTGCTCGTCGCTGAGCGGCTCGGTGACGAGGACGTGGTCGTAGACGGGCACGATGCGCAGCCGCACGCGCAGGAGCAGCGGGTCGAACGCATTGGTGGCGAGGGCGACCCGGTCCGCGTGGACGCGCCCCGCCGCCGTCTGCAGGTCCACGCCGGGGGAGAGCAGCCCACGGACGCCGCGTCCCCTGACGCCCCGTGACATGGCGACGACCGGGGTGTGCTCGAAGATCCGGACGCCTGCCTCGAGGCAGGCAGAGCGGATGCCCCACGCAAGGCGCGCCGGGTTGACCATCGCGCAGCTGTCGCGGTCCCAGATGCCGCCGAGGTACGTCGGCGAGGAGACCTCCTCCAAGAGCGCCTCGCGGTCGAGAAACCCAGGCGGCGGTGGGCCGTCGCCGCGGAGCTCTTCGAGCTGCCAGGGCGCCGTCGCGACGCTGAGCTGCCCGGTGCGCTCCCACCCGCAGTCGATCTCGAGCTCCTTCACGAGCTCCTCGATCGCCTCGAGGTTCTCCATGCCGAGCTCCCCGAGGCGCTCGAAACTGTCGGGGAACCGGGCGCGACCGTTGGCCTCGCCGTGCGTGAGGCTCGCTTCGCAGAAGCCGCCGTTGCGCCCGGTCGCGGCCCAGCCCGCGCGCTCACCCTCGAGCACCACGACGCCGAGCCCGGGGTCCGCCTGCTTCGCCAGGAGCGCGGCCCACAGCCCGGTGAAGCCCGCGCCCACGACTGCGAGGTCCGCGTGCAGCGTTCCGGTGAGCGGGGGCTCGGGCTTCGGAGCAGCGGGATCGTCGAGCCAGAAGCTGACCGGCTTCGCCTGAGCGATCGCGTCGTCGACGCGCAGTGTCCCGAATTGGGCCAGCCTGTTCACGGCGCCCAAGCTATGCGCGCCTGGGCAGCCCGGAAAAAGCCCGCGCGACCACGGTCAGGTCACCTACGCTCACCTCAGCCATGCCCGGCCCGCTCGAGCTCACCAACACCCGTCCGGCGTCGTTGACCGCGGTCGACCACGACCACGCGCGCATGGTAGACGCGGTCCGCTGCGAGGTGAAGGTCGTCGAGGAGTACCTCGTCATCCAGGAGGCCTACGACGCCGGGTTCGTGGCGCTCGACCCGACGGCCGAGGTCCAGACCCGGGCGGACCGGGCGACGCTCGAGCTGCGCCGGATGCTCGCCGACCCGGTGGAGGCTGCGTCGCCGCACGAGGCCCGGGCGCCGCAGCCTGCGCAGGTCGCACCGTGACCGCCGGCGTCCTCGTCGCCGAGCATCCCGTGGTCCAGCACCGACTCGCCGCGCTGCGCGACGAGACGACGGAGCCCTCCGCCTTCCGGCAGGTGGTCCACGACCTCTCCGCGCTGGTCGCGTACGAGGCGATCCAGGACCTCGCGACCGAGCAGGTTGCCGTCCGCACGCCGGTGGGCGCCGCGAAGTGCATGAGGATCGCAGAGACCGTCTTGCTCGTACCGATCCTGCGCGCGGGGCTCGGGATGGTGCCGGCCATCCAAGAGCTGCTGCCCTACACCGAGGTCGCGCACGTGGGGCTCCGGCGCGACGAGTCCACGTTGCGCTCCGAGGTCTACCTCGACCGCTTGCCGCGGGACCTCGCCGGCCGCCGCGTGGTGGTGTGCGACCCGATGCTCGCCACGGGGGGATCCCTCGTCCAGGCGTGCGACCTCGTGGTGTCGCGCGGCGCTTCGCACGTACAGGCGCTTTGCCTGATCGCGTCGGTGCCCGGGATCGAGCGGTTCCGCGCGTCCCACCCGGACGTGCCCGTGGCGTGTGCGGTGATCGACCCGGAGCTGGACGGGCGTGGGTTCATCATCCCCGGCCTCGGCGATGCCGGGGACCGGCTCTTCGGCCCACCGGGCTTGCCGTGACCACTCCGTTATGCAGGCGTAACCAAACCGTAGTATGGTCGACGTACGCCCGGTGGACGAGGGGGGGCCGCTCCTCTATCCCTCCGCCAGAAGGAGCGGCCCACCGGGCCACCAGGGCTGGGCACGCTCGGGGCACGCCCAGTGCGGTCTCGGGTCGTGACGCCTAGCGCTCACCGAGCAAGCAGAACGCCTCGTCGAGGCGCGTGGCGACCTCGTCACCGTCGGCATCGCTGAACACGAGCGGGGGGCGGATCTTGAGGACGTTCGACGACGGCCCCGTCGTCCCGATCAAGACGCCGAGCTGGCGCATCCGGTTCACCAGCCGGCGCGCGCGCTGCGGGTCGGGTGCGCCGTCGCCGCTCACGACGTCCACTCCGAGGACGAGACCCCAGCTGCGCACAGCGCCCGCCGCGTCGTGACGTGCCGCGACCTCGTCGAGAAGGCCGCGGAGGTGCGCTCCGGACGCGGCCGCCCGCTCGGCGAGCCGCTCTTCTTCGACCACGTGGAGCAGCGCGAGCGCGGCGGTGCATGCGAGCGTGCTCCCGCCGAAGGTGCTGAAGAACCCGGTCTTCTCGACGAAGGGGTCCACGAGGTCCGCGCGTGCGAGCACCGCGGCGACTGGGAAGCCGTTGCCCATGGGCTTGCCGAGCGTCACCATGTCGGGCTCGATCCCCGAGCTCGTGATGCCCCAGAGCCCCTCGCCCGAGCGGCCGAAGCCGATCTGGACCTCGTCGTCGACGAAGAGCCCGCCGGCCGTGCGCGTCGCTGCCACAGCGCCGGCGAGCCACCCGTGTGCGGGGCCGAGGATGCCGTCGCTCGTGAAGGCGGAGTCGACGAAGAGCGCGGCCGGCGGGTGGCCAGCCGCGCGGAGCGCGTCGACGGCGTCGCCGGCGTCGACGGCGTCGACGGCGGCATCGCCTGCGGCGAGGTCTGAGGCGCCGGGGGGGGCGAGCAGGCCCACGTGCGCAGGCGCGAACCCTTCCGGCCACTCTTCGGGGGAGAGGTCG
>JAKBTL010000005.1 GCA_021844425.1 Actinomycetes bacterium
GCCGGTGGACCTGGCGCCGGAGGGCTGCCACCTCGTGTCGGAGCATGACGAGCTCGATGGCGAGGTCCGTGTCACTGCGATCGACGAGTCGGATCAGCTGGAGGACGCGGCAGAGCGCCGGTAGAGGAGCGACAGGGTCATGGCTGGATGCGCTCCGAACGTGTGTCCAGCCGTCAAAGAGCTGTCTGCAGGCGGTGTATGGCGTTCTCGGCACCGACACCCTGTGCCAGGCATGGTGTCGACGTCCGTCGACAGGCAGCGGTTGTGGACGCACGTCGACATTGAAGAGATGTCGACGATCGTCGATAGGTGAGGGCCGATGAAGATCGACTCCGTGCAGGACGTGGCCGTCGCCGTGAGGGGTCGGCGCGTGTGGACGATCAGGGATTCTCGCTCGGATCCCTTGTCCTCCTCGGCCCCGATGGCTGGCACCCACACCGTTGCCGGATCGCTTGCCAGACGAACGATCGCGGCCTGGACCCTCGTGGTCTTCTTGGCCGTGATGGTGAAGACCATGTTGTGGCGCTCGGCCGCTTCGACCACCTCTTCTCCGTAGCCGGCCGAGTCGACCCGCAGCCACAGCTGGTAGCGGCCGCGGACTTCCTTTGGGACCGCTCCCACGCACTCGTCGACGAAGCTGCCCATCGCCCGCCCTGCGTTGGCGTTGCCTCCCCGGGCTCGTATCCCCGCCACGTCACCGGTCTCACCCACGACCCCCACCATGGGGGACAGCCCGACCTCGTGCTTGTAGCTGAACGCGGCCCCTTCTTTCTTGCGTCCCGAGGTCTCGATCCAGGTGGCGTCGGGGTCGATGGTCAAGATCCCCGGCGGCGGGGCTGCTCCCATCGCCCACGCCTGCCGCAGCATCGCCCGGTTGACAGCGGCGGCCTTGTGCACCCGGCCGAGATCCGCCCCGGCCAAGAATCGGAACAGCGTCGTGTGGCTGGGGAGCGCGTCGGTGCCTCACAGCCGCATGGTTCCCTCGTCGGCAAGGAGCGACCGGTCCGAGAGAAAGTCACCTCCGGCCAACTGCAGCTCGACCAAGGGCCGGTAGCACTGGCCGCCGGTGTAGCCGCCCGGTCCGATCGGGCGAAGATTCCGGCGGTCTGCATCACCCACCAGCCCCAGGCGGTCGAGCAGCTCACCGAACAGCGCGATGCCGGCCACTCCGGTCACACTGTCCTCGGTGGCCTCGGGGATGACGGCCGCCTCCCGCTGCCGCGGCCTCGTCGCGAGCGGGTCCGCGATCTCGAAGAGCGTTGCGGTAGTCTTCACCTGGTTGGTGCTCCTTCGCTGGGTGTGAATGTTGGTCTCGCAACTCACATTCTCCCAGGCAGAGGAGCACTGTCCGCGTCTATCTCAGCCCCGTGACCTGCGCGGATGAAATATCAGGGTCTGACTGGCCGTTGCACCGGCGGCGACGGCCCAGGCATCCGGCTCGGCGGTCGCGCCGCCCCAGATCCGATCTGCGGCATCCTTCGGCCCTGCCGCGGGGCTCATGGTTTCTGGTTACGATCGCCGACGCGTTCCGGTTGGGGCCTGGCACGATGAGCCGACCGAGACCGCCGATGATGAGGCCCATGGCGACCAGGTCGATGATGTAACTGATGATTCCCACGGTGTCTCCTCCGTTCAGTCAGTTCTTGCTTGTGGGTCGCCTTTGCGAAGGAGACGAAGGCAAGATGGGGGCTCTGAGGCGAAGGCCGCGTGGCCCTCTCCATGGGTCGGCCACTGCTTGGTTGTGCGGTGGGAACGGTCCAGGTTCTCCCAGAAGAGCAGTCGGCGTGTGTAGTCGCTCTGGGCTTTCGCGGCCACCTGGAGAACTCTGGCGGCTGGTCGACATGGTCGCCGCCACCGTTTGCAATGTTGAGGACCGGACTGACAGGTCCCGGTTCCAGTCCGCGTGGTGCCGGCAACGCGAGGCGACGGGTCATCTCCTGGGATTTGACTTGACGTGTTCTCCGGGACCTAACCACGTCCGATCGGGACACAGCGGCCTCTCGGCGGTCGGCATCTCCCACCGAACGACATGAATCGCATCACCATGGCGGGGCTCCATTGCTGACCGCGAGCACTGACCGACTTCGGCGACCGAGCCTCGATGTCGTTCCCATCGTACCTGCCAGCTCAGCTATAGAAGTAATCGGTCTCTAGAAAGATTATGCCTATATAGTGGTCGATTGGAGCGTCCTCACCAACCATCGGCGGACGCTGGTCCGCATCACCCACGATCCGGGGGTGCGTCTGCGAGACGTCGCCACCACGCTCGGCATCACCGAGCGGTCCGCCACGGGAGCATCGTCGACCTGACCGAAGCCGGCTATGCGGTCAAAGACAGGGACGGTCGCCGAAATCGCTACCGAGTTCAGGCGCGCCTGCTGCTACGAGGCGCCGTCGGCCGCGAACTGCCAATCGGTGAGGTGCTGGATCTGCTGGTTGGAGCGAACACCCGCAGTGCAGGGCCCGATCAGGGCGCGCCGAGGTAAGACATCCCGGTCCTCTCCTCCTCGCGAGGGCATGGCTGAACCCCCCAACAGCGGGGTTCGTCCGCTCGACACTGGCCGCCGGGCCATCGAAGCGAGAGCGAGGCGTCGTCGCAAGGCGGGAAGGTGGCGATGTTGCCAACGACAACTTTCGTGGGTGGGTACAGGCAGCGATCGGCCGGCACCGGGCCGGTCGGCGTGACGTCATCCGGACTGCCCGTCGCCTGCCACTGGTCGCTCGCCGGTGTGTCGCAGCGGTGCCAAGGATCGGGCTTCGGCCAGGGCACGTCCGAGCTCCTGCCTTCGCTTGATGGTACCCCGACCCCTGCGGGTGCGGAGCGAGAGATAGGCGCCGGTGCCGACGGGGATGGGTAACCAGAAGTTGACGAGGCGATAGCCGATCACGGCGACGATGGCCACCGCCCGCGTGGCGCCGAAACCCACCAGGCTGGGGACGAGGACCCCCTCGACGATCCCCAAGCCGCCCGGAGTCACCGGGATGGCCGCCAGCACGTAGGCGAGGCCGTACGCGACGAGCAGGCCGTCGGGGTTCTCGATGTGTCCGAACGCGGCGAGAAAGACGAACAGTGACGACGCGTCGAGGAGCCAGTTGGCCGCCGCCCACAGCACCGCCCGGCGCATCAGGGCGCGATCGGCGGCCATGGCACGGATCCTCGCGGCGATCTGGCGCACGACCCGGTCGGCGCTGTCCGCGGCGCTTGGCCTCATCAACGGCAGTCGGCTGACCAGGGCTCGCAGGGCGCTAGCCGCTCTGTCCTCGCCTCTGGTTACGAGAAGTACGACCCCGGCGAAGGCGGCCAGCACCAACGCGCCGACGATGGCGGCAGTGGCATAGATCGGGTTGAACCCGGTCAACGGAATCGACACGATCAGAGCCAGCCACAAGATCGCGTTGAGCACCAGAGCGGAGCCGATCCCCTGCACGGCGAGCGCCAGGCCGGCGTCACCGCCGTTCACGCCCTCGTTGGTCAGCAACCGGTACCCGAGACCATCCCCACCGGCGGTTCCTCCTGGCAGCACGTGGCTCACGGCCAGCGTCGAAAGGTCGATCCGCCACACCCGGGAGAACCGGCTGGCCCCTGTTGGCAGCACTGCCCGGGTCAGCGCGGCGTAGCTTGCCAGGCTCGCCACCTCGAGCAGGACCCCGAGGACGACGAAGCCGACGTTCACCCGCCCGAGTAGGTGCAAGGAGCGGCCCAACCCGCCGATCTGGGGGAGGACCAGGTACTCGGCCACCAGGGCGAGCAGGATGAGCAGAGCGCCGCGCCGGAAGGGGTGCCCGCCGGCCACCCGCCGCCACGGTGAAGGCCGCCTCGGTACCTCCTTCTCGCTGGCCTGCTCGTTGACCGGCACACACCCATACGTACCCCGGTTACGTGCAGTTCCTGATGCCGCTTCCTGGCATCAGCCCGGGTCAGCCCGTCGGTCTCCTTGCTCCCGAAAGCCAAGCCCTGCCCACACGATCCCCGCCCATACGAGCTGCCAGGGTACGGTGCCTGGCATCGACTGGCGCCGCTGGATCCGCGCCCCGACGGGCACTGGGGCCCTGCGGCACGAGATGCCGCCGGATGAGCCCCGCGCGGCCGGAACCTCCCGGACGGGGGCGTCGGGGGAGACCGGCCTCCAAGCGTCTCCCGATCACGTCATGCAGCCGAACGTGCCTGCTGGGGGTGACGTGCCGGGTTTGTCGGCGCCGTTCTGGGGCGTCGTGGTCCTGACGGGGATCGGCGCGGGGATCGGTGCCGCCGGTTTCATGGTTCTGCTGCACGCGGTGCAGCACCTCGCCTACGGCTACCGGTCGGGCCTCTTCCAGTACGGCGTGAGGCGCACCTCGCCCGAGCGACGGGTTGCGGTGATGGCCGGAGCCGGCGTGTTCGCCGGGGTTGCCTGGATGGTGCTGCGGCGCGTCGCTGGGGCTGGTACCGGGTTGAGCGAGGCCGTCTGGGAGCGCGCCGGGAAGCTCCCCTTCTTCGGGACCATGGCCAACGCGGTGCTGCAGATCGTGGTGGTCGGCTTGGGCGCGACCCTCGGGCGGGAGGGCGCCCCCAAGGAAGCTGGCGCTGCCATGGCGAGCCGGCTGTCGGACTTCTGTGGTCTGCCGGTGCGACAGCGTCGTCTGCTGGTGGCCTGCGGGGCAGGTGCGGGAATGGCGGCGGTCTACAACGTGCCCCTGGGCGGGGCGCTGTTCGCCCTAGAGGTGCTGCTCGGCACGCTGTCGCTTTCCCTGGTGCTTCCCGCATTGGCCACCTCGGCCATCGCTACCGCCGTGTCGTGGCTGGTGCTGCCGGACCGGCCCACCTACCAGGTCCCCCACTACGCGGTATCAGCCCCCCAGGTGGTCTGGGCGGTGCTCGTGGGACCACTCGCCGGTGTGGTCGGGGTCGGCTATATCCGCCTGATCGCCTGGGCCAAGGGACACACGCCGCAAGGCTGGCGCCTCGTGATCTCGACCACCGTGGTGTTCAGCGCTATCGGCTGTGTCGCAGTTGTTTACCCCGAGGTCCTCGGCAACGGCAAGGACGTGGCCCAGTTCGCGTTCGTCGACCAATTCGGCCTCCTCCTGCTCGGCGTGCTCATGGTGATCCGCCCCCTCGCCACGGCGAGCTGCCTGCGCGCGGGCGCCGCCGGCGGCCTGTTCACTCCGACGCTCGCCTTCGGAGCACTGGCGGGCGGTTTCCTCGGTCACGTCTGGTCGGTGCTGTGGCCGGGAGCGCCGGTGGCCAGCTACGCCATGATCGGTGCCGCCGCCATGCTCGCCGCGGCCATGCAAGCCCCGCTGGCCTCCATCGCCCTCGTGATCGAGCTGACTGGGAATGAACTGACGCTCATGGTCCCAGTGTTGGTGGCTGTTGCCGGAGCCACCCTTGTCTGCCGAGCCCTCGATGACCGTTCGGTCTACTCCGCGCCGCTGCGCAGGCACCACGATGACCCTCAGGTGGAGGCTCCGGCATGATCGGCTGCCCCTGGGCGGGCCTGGGGGGCAAGGCCGCAAGCCGCAAGCCGCAAGCCGCTATCAGCTCCAGCGACGCCGGACGGGGCCCTGCGCCGTGCCGCGAGCCAACCTCGACCGAGGAGACGATCAGGGCGAGCAGCACGATGACGCCCGTCGCGGCGGAGGTCCGGTCCTGCGCCCGCCGCCCACGCCTTTGCCCTTGCCATCGCCCGACCCTGGCGAAGAAGCGCCAGGTGCCCCTCGCTCACCCGGTCGAGCACCCGCCAGGCGGTCGGCGTGGAGGCGACGGCGCCGAAGAGCTGGGGCTGGTCACGAGGGACCGCAAGGTCGCTGATCGAATCCGCACGGCCTGCGATCGCGACGGCCATGTCGGCGAGGACACGGCCCGGGAAGTGGATCGGCAAAGCCTTGTAGGTGCCGAGGAGGGCTGCGTCCCACGCCGCGGTGAGCCCGCTGAACTGCGCGATCTCCCCCAGCAGCTCGGTGCCCGCGTGGGACACCACACGCTCGCCGTCGGCGGTCACCTTGACCCGTCCTGCCCGCGCGCTACGCTTCACCTAGAAAGTGCCTTTCCGTGAGGATGCTGGGAGCTTCGAGAACCCCCATTATCCCTTATGGGAAGGCCACTTTCGCGTTTCTACGCCGATCAGCGGCGGAAACTTCGCGAAACGGCGAGGCTAATGCCCCGCACGCCGGGATCTGTCCGGGGGGCCGCCCGCAAGGGCGGTCCCTACCGGGATTGCCGTGGCGGACGTAGTCGAGGCTGCGGTGCTCAGGGGTGGCGGGCATGATCGACGGGATCGGCTGAAAGCGGTTCAGCGCCTGGATCTCGGACTTCTCGTCGACGTAGAGCACGGAAGGCTCGCTCGGGCGGGTCGAGGTGGAGCCCGGCGATGTCACGCACCTTCCTCACGAAGAACGGGTCGGTCGACAGTTTTGAAGAGCTCGGCCCGGTGGGGCTGGAGCCCGAACGCGTTCCAGATCCGGTTGATCGTGGTGTGGCTCGTTCCCATCTCCTTCGTCACGGAGCGGGTCGACGAGTGGGTGGTGTCGGTGGGCTTCTCCTCCAGGGTCTGTACGACCACCGCCTCGACCTCGTCGTCGGTGACCGTCCTCGGCGCGCCCGTGCGCGGGTCGTCGCCGAGGCCGTCCAGGCGGTGCTCGAAGGAGCGGAGGCGCCACTTGCCGACCATGGCCTCGCTCACCCTGAGGCGTGCCGCGACGTCGCGGTTGGTATCCCCCTTGGCGCAGTTGATGACGATGTGCACCCCGCATGACCATCGCCTGGGTGCTCTTGCGCCGGTTGGCTAGCCGTTCGAGCGTGAGCCGCTCCTCGGCGCTCAGCACAAGCTTGGCCTTGGGCCGTCCTCCGTGTCCCATGGCTGCCTCGCATGGTGGATGACGATGGGCAGAACGCACCCGGTGACAGGGAAATCCCCGGTTCCGGAAGCTTCTCCCCGAATCTCGGAATCAGCATCAGGACACTGATCAGAGGGCACAACCCGCCACCGGCCAGGCTGAGCAGGCAGGCGGTGGGTCGGCCTTCCCTCTCCTCGTTCACCGCGGCGTTGCCGGGTCGTCCCCAAGAACAAGGGTCGTTAGCCCCTGGGGGAGCGGCCTTGAGGCTCCTAGCGTCGAACTCAACAAGACCGTGGAGGGTTGGGAAGTGTGCACCGACCGCGAACCCGTGATCAGGCGTCTGACCAGGAAGCTCGATCACACCTCTGTCGAGCGCGACATGCCCAGCTCCCATCCGGCGTCGTCCCCGCTGGGAGGTGGGCCATGAAAGTCCTCGTCACCGCCGCATCTCGCCACGGCTCGACCGCAGAGATTGCCGAGGCGATCGGCGACGAGCTCAAGTCACGTGGGTTCGAGGTCACGGTCGCCCCACCCGAGGGCGTCGGGGCGCTGTCGGGTTTCGAGGCGGTGGTGCTCGGTAGCGCCGTCTACATGGGTCACTGGCTGGCACCGGCGACCGGTCTCGCGTACCGGATCGGTGCGGAACTGGCCGGCAAACCGGTCTGGCTCTTCTCCAGCGGTCCGGTCGGTGACCCATCTTCAAAGTTCGCGCAGCAGATGGACGTAGACACTGTCGACCTGCAGGCGGTACAGAAGGCGACCGGCGCGCGAGCGCACAAGAGGTTCGCCGGCAAGCTCGACCGCCACAACCTGCGGGGCCTGCAGCGAGTAGGGCTGTCGCTCTTCCGCGGGCTTCAAGGGGACTTCCGCGACTGGAAGGCCATCAGGGAATGGGCCGCGTCCATCGCCGACCAACTCGTGGAGGCTGCGGCGGCTTGATGGCGGACCGCTTCGTTTCCCTCGAGACTCGACGAGCCCCGCGTCGGCTCCCGCGAATCGTTCCTCTCGTCACGACGACGTTGAGGAGGTGATCCCATGACGACCCCCTACCCCGCTCGCCTCGACGGCCGTCTCGAGGAGCCGGTCAACCGCCTGCTCTGGCTCGTGAAGTGGGCCCTCTTGATCCCCCACTTCTTCTGCCTCGCCGGCTTGTGGATCGCGATGACCGTGCTCACGATCGTCGCGGGATTCTCGATCCTCTTCACGGCGCGCTACCCACGGGGCATCTTCGACTTCAACGTCGGCGTGATCCGCTGGACCTGGCGCGTCTCGTTCTACGGGATGAGCGCCTTTGGGACGGACCGCTACCCGCCGTTCAGCCTCCAGTCTGACCCCGTCTATCCGGCAGACTTCCAGGTCGAGTACCGCGAGCGGCTTTCCCGGGGACTCGTGCTCGTGAAGTGGTGGCTTCTGGCCATCCCCCAGTACCTGGTCGTGGGGATCCTCGTCGGGGGGTGGGGCTCAGGCTCCGCAGGGGTGATCACCATCCTTGCGTTGCTCGGTGCCGTCGTCCTCGCGGTGACCGGGAGCTACCCGACTCAGCTCTTCGACGTGACGATGGGCCTCAACCGCTGGTGTTACCGGGTGCTCACCTACGCGGTGCTCATGCGAGACGAGTACCCACCCTTCCGCTTCGACGGCGGCGGCAGCGACCCCGGCACCCCGCCGACGCAGGGCGAGCTGCCGCTCGTGGCGTGACGAGTGATGCGACGGGAGGTTGGCTATGGTCCGGATCCACGGTGACATCCTGATCGAACGCCCTGTTGAAGCGGTGTTCGACTTCGTGGCCGACGAGCGAAACGAGCCGCGCTTCAACCCGCAGATGGCGACCTCGTCGCTCGAGTCGGACGAGCCCATCGGTGAGGGGAGTCGTTTCCGGACGACCTTGCGATCCGTGGGGCGCCTGGTACCCATGACCGTCGAGTTCACCCGCTACGAGCGGCCACGCCGCCTCGGCTCACGATCCCACACGCGAGCGATGCTGACCGAGGGGGACCTCACCTTCGAGCCCGAGAGCTCCGGAACCCGGATGCGCTGGTCGTGGGATGTGGAGGTGAGGGGTCCGCTGCGATTCGCCGATGCCCTCGTCGCGCGCATTGGCGACCGTCAAGAGCGTCGAATCTGGGGAAACCTGAAGGCGCTCCTCGAAGAGGAGGAGCCGGGCGCTGCCGATCCGGGCACGAGGCTTGATCGGCCGGGTCGCTATCGGCGGCCCCGTGCTGATCGCGGGTCTCTCGTGGTTCCGTCGACGCACCAGAGTGGGATGCCGTCGCTTCGCGAGTCGGTGACGACGGCCAAGAGGCAGCTGGGGTCACGCTCGAGGCGCCACCGTGACGATCCGCGCGTCGGCAGGATCGTGCACGCCGAGGATGGGAGTGGCCAGGTCGTCTTGGTCAGCTACCGGTTGTTCGGCGGCTTCGACGTCGGGCTCGGCGCCGGCCACCTCTACCTCGGCGCCGGCCACCTCTACCTCGGCGACGGGTACCGTCTCCTCGCGCCGTCCCGGTTCGCTATCTCGGCTCGTCCCTCCCGAAGGCGCCGTCCCAGACGACTGGGCCGATACCTTCGGGAGGTTGCTCGACGCGAGCGGGGTGGACCGGGCCGCGTGCTTCGGCTGCTCGGCAGGTGGTCCGCCGGCGACGCGATTCGCGCTTCGCCATCCCGATAGGACGGCGATCCTCCTCCTTCTCGCCTCGGCGTTCCCGCGGCCTGCCGACAAGCCTCCCCAGCTGTCCGCAGAGCTCATGTACGGCTCCGATCTCTTCCTCTGGGCCTCCAAACAGGGATCTCCGGCCGCCTTCGCACGAATGCTCGGGATGCCCAAAGGGTTCCGCCCGACCGAGGGCGAGCAGGAGGCCCTGGACTCGGTAGCACTCAGCCCGTTCCCGGCCAAGTCGCGCAAGAAGGGGGCACTGTTCGACACCTACGTGTCCACTCCTGCCGCGCAGGAGATGCCTCTCGACGGCATCGAAGCACCGACCCTGGTGATCAACGCGGCGGACGACGGGCTGTCGTCATACGAGAACGCCTTCGCAGCTGCCGCATGCATCCCCAGCGCGCATCGTCGGGTTGTCGCCGGCGTGCTGTACGCCGCGGCCGACTTTGCCCTACTCATGGGCGTCGTCACGGCGGAGACGAAGTACCCGGCGTGGTGGCGTTGGTTGACCAGAGAGGAGATCATCGACCTCGGTGGCACGTGGCCTCCACACCCGGGCGTCACCCAGCTGGTCGCCACGATCATCGACGTCACCATGATTGTGATCGGCGAACTGCTGGTCGCGGTGTGGGCGGCGTCGCAGCACCATCGACACCCGGTGCTGCCTTTCGTCTCTGCGCTGTTCGGGATCGGGGTGCTGCCCGCCGGCCTCTTCCCTGGCAACACGGCCCCCAACCGCTCGTCGTGGGTGGGCTTGGCGGCCACGCCTTCGTTGCCAGGTCGATCGGGACCGGTGCAATCCAACGCTTGGTGGCCGACCCGATCATCCTCGGCTGCCCTTCCTCGGAGGTCACGTGCTCGCCGACAGCTCCAAGGCTGCCTGCTCCGAGAGGAAGTCGAGCGCCACGTTTGATCCGAGACCGGGACCCAGGGGAGAGGAGGTAGCGGCGTGACGCGCCGTGGAAGTACGCCACCGTTTCGCGACCCGAAGGGCGAAGTGGTGGCAGGCAGCATTGCCTAGGGGATCAGCGCGGGGCCGGCAAGTCATACGACCAGGCCCTCTCTCGATCGTCGGTGACGGTCGAGCAGTACAGCTCCGATCTCGACGAGCTGGTCCACCGATTGCGCGAGCGCCTCGAGAAGCCGCGGGTGGCGATCTTCGGCTCACCGAAAGCCCTATCAGGCCGCCAATGCGCGGCACTCTTGAGCATTGCCGGACCTGTGGGTGCCCGGAAACCTCGAACGCACTGGGAGCTGTACGACGTCGATCAGGTAGGTCGGTTTTCGCGCCACTGGTAGCTACGTCTCAGGCTCGGTGGTACCGGAGGTCGCAGGTCGGATCAGTCAACAACGTGGGCGCATGGCACGCGGGAGGATGTCCCATTTCGCGTGGAATTTGGTGCCGGTACCCAGGATGATATGTGGCGGTGGCCTCGCGGCTCACTGGCGGTCTCTCCGGTCGTTGACGACGGCCGCAGGCTTCGACGTGGGCAATGAGCCGCCCCAACTGTGCTGTCGCCGTGCGCGCGTGGAACAGGTGGGCTCGCCTGCCCAAGGTGGAAGCTGACGCCGGCCACAGTGCAGCGACGATCCGCAGCGCACTTCGCCGCTATCGGTGGTGGCCGCCATGTCAGATCGGGCGGCCGACTTCGTCGGAGAAGCCGGGCACACTGCAGTGGGCGAGTCGAGCGATGAGGTCGACAAGCGTGAGGGCAGGTTGGCTGGTGTGAGCAGCTTGCTGGGTCTCGGAGGACGTCGAGCACGGTCCTCAGGCGAGGTCGAGCTGGTCGGGAAGGAAGTCATCGGGGTGGACGACCTCGATGTCGAGCGGCCCGAGCACGTCCATCGGATCGTCGCCGACGGTTGCCGTGACGATGGCATCGGCCCGGCCGCCCATAGCGGCGGCGGCGTGGCGGTCGCCAGCGTCGGGGAGCGTCACGGTGTGCTCCGGCGTAGTCGGCTTGCGTGCCGTTGTAGAGCCCGAGCTCGTCGGATTCCTCGGTGAGCTGTTCCAGGACAGCCCGACGCTCCGTGCGGCGGCGGTGCGGGAAGTCGATCACGTCTTGGAGACTGACTCGGCGGTGGCGGTTCGGCTTCTCGAAGGCGGTGGCGCCGTCTTCGAGAAGCTCGACCAGGGTGGGGAGACTGATCCAGAACAAATCGACCACCTCCTGGGGGGAGAGGAGTCGTCCTTGGGGCGTGACACCTGCGGCCTTCCCCTGACGCATGACGTCGACCACCTGGCGCAGGACGCGGTATACCTCGGTGGGAAGCGGGATCTGCTCACCGTCAGGGCCGAGAAGCAGGCCTGGCTCGGTGTGGTCCTCGAAGAAACGGGCGAGGTGGAGGAGCTGGCCGAGGCCCTCGGGAGGGAAGGCGACGTCCTCGCCGCGCCCGTGGTCGACGGTGGCGGTTGAAGGTTCGCTCGAGCTCGGCTGGCCTGCGTCATGACCTCAATGATCACAGGAGTCGAAAAGAACGAAAGCCGCCGCCGGGTGGGCTGCATCCGGGCCTCGGTCGGACCCGTTATCAGCCGTCGATGATCGCCACAGGTTCTGACCCTGAGCAGGTACTGGGCCGGGGCAGTTCCCTATGCAGGGTCCGCGCCCTGCACATTCGCCACACCAGAGGAGGGAAGCCAGCCGGGTGGGTGATGTCGCGTCCACAGCAAGTTGTAGATCCTCGCGCCTCTCGGGCCGGATGTCCTGGGCGTTAGTGCTGTGTCGTGACATTCCCACGGCATGCGCAACTTCGACGACTACCGCCTGCGTCTCTTGCTTCACTCGGGCGTCCAATGGGACACTCGTCCAACTGCACGAATCAGAGCGCGTCACCCACGCCTCGTCGCGTAGAGCCCCATTGGTACGCGCTCGACCGGGCAAGCGCCGTTGAGCCCGAGCTCCCGCCCGATCCGGAGGTGGTCGAGCGGCTGGGGATGCTTCGTCGTGAGGGGCGGGTCGTGCCGAGCTCGGAGATCCACTACAGCGAGTTGCGAGAGAACCCCAGACACCGCCTTGTTGTCGAGGCGGGCGCGGTCATAGAGGAGCTTTTCGCGTGCGTTTTTGCCCCCTGTTGACGCGTGGCCTCGCGACGATGCGACAGGGGATCTCGGCGTCCTCGTCGAGGTGGTAGCTGGCGCAGATCCGGTGGTAGCCGTCGGCGACCCACAGCGGGTCGCCCCGCACGAGCAGGACCGGGGAGAGCTTCGTGCCGGCCTTCACCTTCGCCAGGTCCTTTGCCACCTCGGGGTCGTCGAGCGGCAGGAGAGGGAGGCCGGCCGCCCGGAGGATGTCCTTGGCCTTGTAGCGCGCGGCGTCAGGCTCGTCCCCCAGCGCCTTGGCGGTCTTCTTCGCCTCGCCGGGGTCGACTAGGAGGGATAGGTAGCTGCGGGCTGCGGGGTAGTCCTGCTCCTCGGGCTCGTCCTTCCAGTGCTCACTGGTCACGGCTGGTCCCTCCTGCTCCTGTTCCTGGTGCCCGGGTCTCGGGGAAGTTGTCGTCGGGGGTCTCCCCCTGGGCCGCGACGTTGGCGGCCAAGCTCGGAGGTCCGCGCAGGATCCAGGCGACGCCGACCGCGAGAAGGCCACCGGCGATCGGTCCGGCGATGTAGGCCCACCAACTCGTCCAGTCGCCGGCGAGGAGCTCTGGGCCGAAGGAGCGGGCGGGGTTCATCGACGCCCCGCTGATGGGAGCCGCCCACAGCCCGGCGAGGGCGATGTACCCGCCGACTGCGAGCGCGGCGTTGGCGCCCACGTTGCGCGCCCCGGAAGCGGTTCCGAGGATGACGCTCACGAGGCCGAGGGTGAGGAGCGCCTCGACGACGAGCGCCGTGCCCGAGGAGATCCCCGGGCCGGGCAGCGTCGCCCCCAGATGGCCGACGGTGCCGAAGAGCGCCCGCAGGAGGAGCGACGCAGCGGCGGCTCCGGTCAGCTGGGCGAGGATGTAGCCCGGCACCCGACCCCAGGGGAAGTTGCCCCGGACGGCGAAGGACAGGGTTACCGCCGGGTTCAGGTGGGCGCCGCTCACCATGCCCATGAAATAGATGATCGCCATCACCATGAGGCCCGGCGCGACGACCTGGGCGTCGAGGGGGACCTGGCCGTGGGAGACGGCGTCGACGACCGGAGCACCGGCGGCCACCACGACGAGCAGGAAGGTGCCGAGCACCTCGGAGAAGAGGCGCCGCCACTCGTGGCGCCCGGCGCGCGGGTCGCGCACCCAGGGCGGCTCGGCCTCGCGCGGTCCCCGGCCGAGGAGGGTCCCTCGCTCGAGGCTCACCTCTCCTCGGTCATCGACCATGCCAAGACGCTACGCCCTCTTCTCTCCATTGCGGGGCTGGGCGCCTATGCGGAACAAGTTGTAGTGGAACGGCCGGCGCGCGTCAGCGGGAAAGATGGTGGATCGTGCATCGTGGCGATGTACGGAGCCACACGCAGAGAGAGCCGACCGTGCCAGCGAGAGATCGAAGCGAGACGAGGCTCATCTTCCTCGGTCTCGACGTCTCGAAGAGCTCGATCGCCGTCTTGAAGAGTCCAACAAGCCGAGCCACGTCCCTGGACGTGAACACAGCTCGATGCCGAGGCGCTCAGGACCGGAAGCGCTCGCGGCGTGTGGCACTGAACGGATCGAGCGGCAGCGTACGCGCGCCGACCGTCGCTCCCTCGATGCCGATCCATTGCGCACGGCGCAACGGTTGGCGCGGTGGACCGCGGACAGCGGGATTATGAAGCGACACCCTTCGCCCGTGGGGAGCGAATGGACGTGAGTACCGTCTCGATGTCGATCGAGGCGAAGACGTGGTCGAAACCGGTGGTGAACTTGGTGTCGCTGTGACGGATGTGGAAGCGCACCTGGTTGCCGTCATCTTCGAGCTCGGAGCAGACGGTGCGCGCCGCCCGGGTTACCCACGACCCGTTTGGGTTCGCGCTCACGCCGAGGAGGTGGACGACGTGCCGCTCCACGGCGTCCATGCCCACGGCGTCCATCCGACGGACCCGGACACCTTCGAGCACGCGACGTGTCAGGCGGTGGAGGAAAGAAAGCCACGCGGCGAGCGAGCCTGTCCGTGGTCATCGGCGCCGGTCAAGAGGCCATCACAGCTAGACCCTGCAGGCGACTTGCGAGGTCGGGTACGACAGGTCAGATCATTGACCCATGGCCGACGTAAAGGCGTTCTCCGACGTGACGGCGCACCTCTCCGAGCTGGCCGAGCTGGCCGAGCGGGTGGAGCGAGAGCATGAGCGGATCCTGGTGACGAGCAACGGCCGGCCGTCCTTCGTGCTCATGGGCCCCGACGACCTCGACTCGCTCGAGGAGACGCTCGACGTCCTCGGAGACCCAGAGCTCGTGGCCTCGCTCGCAAGGTCGAGGGCGGAACAGGAGGCAGGAGAGTCATTGCCCTTGCCGAAGGCTTGACCGGGTGTACGAGGTCCGGAACACCCCCCGAGGGGTGCGGGCTTGCGGCAGGTGGTGTTGGCAGTCACGTCCTTGGAACCGGTGATTGCCCACCGTCAGGCGATGGCCTGGTCGAGCAGGCGACGGGCTTCGTCGAGGTGGCCTGCCTGGACGAGCTCGAGGAGGGGGCCGCTGAGGATGGTGTGCCAGTCGACCGACCCGGTCGCCCGGCCCGACTCTTGGATGGTGCGGCGGGCGTCGGCGATGACCTCGGCGAGCTCCCCGAGCCGTTCGCCCAACGCCTGGGCGATCTGGGAGCGCAGCCAGGTGGCAAGGGCGGGGCTGGCTCCCCCGGTGGACACGGCCACGGTCACCGACCCGTCACGATGGATGGCGGGGAGGAGGAACGTGCAGTGGGCGGGGTCGTCGGCGCTGTTGACCCATACCTTCGCGGCGTCGGCGTCGGCTGCGACCGTCGCGTCGACCCCGGGTATTCCGGTGGCGGCGAAGACCAGCCGGTAGCTGGCCGCTTCACCCCGCCGGTAGGGGCGGCGCTCGACCGCCACGTCGCGCTCGGAGGCGATCCGCTCGACGTCGGGGTCGACCCTTGGCGCGACGACGGTCACCTGGGCGTCGGCGCGCGCCAGCCCCTCGATCTTGCGGGCCGCCACCGGGCCGCCGCCTACCACGAGACATGGCTGGCGGGCGATCAGCAGGCCGACGGGGTAGACGGGCGGTCGGTCGGGGGGCATCTCGGTCAGGCGCCGCCGACCGGCGCCGCTGCCGGGTCGGCCAGCTGCGGCGGGTCCACCATCCCGGCCGCCACGGTGGCGTTGGTGGCCTCGTCGACGAGGACGAAGCTGCAGGGGATCCGGTCGCTCCGGTAGGGATCGACTGCGAGGGGGGAGCCGACGGCGAGCACGGCGACGCCGATGTCACGGCGTGCCGACGCGGCGACCACCGCCGCGACCTGGTCGTCGAACGGCTGGCGGGTGTCGAAGTGGAGCCTGCCGACGAGCGTCGACTTCACGTCGTCGAGCGAGCCCACCGCGGCGAAGCGCGGCAGGTCCATCGCCTCTTTGGTACCGAGGCCGGTTGACGGCGTGCCGCCCGCGGTCGGGAAGGCGACCCGGTGGCTGGGGTGCGGGGTCATGGCTGGAAGTACTCCTCGGCCACGATCTCTTCGACGCTGGCGGCCGCCGATCGCACCGCACCGGTGCAGGCGGCGTCGCCGACGGTGCGGAAGCGCACGGTCTCGGTCGCCGCCTCCTCGCCGGGGCCGGGCCGGACCCGCTCGCTCAGCGCCAGAAGCATGCCGTCGCGCTCGACGACGGGGCGGCGGTGCGCGAAGTAGATCGAGGGCAGCTCGATGCTTTCTCGGGCGGCGTACTGCCAGATGCAGAGCTCGGTCCACTCCGAGAAGGGGGACGCCCGCACCCGCTCTTTCTCTTTGGCGCGGGCCTTGTCCTCGTCGCGGCGCGCCCCGCCGAAGCGGGCGTCGAAGCCGTGCTCGGCGATGGCGTCGAGCACGGTCGTTGTCTGCAGGCGGTTGCGGCTGGCGGCGGGTCCGGGATCGGGGACCCGGTCGCGCTCGATCGACGCCTGCACGTTCGCCACGATGAGCCGCTCGCCGAGCTCGGCGATGCGGCGCTCACGGAAGGCGAGGACCTCGTCGAAGTCGTGCCCGGTGTCCACGTGGAGGACCGGGAACGGGAAGCCCCCCGGACGAGACGCCTTGGCCGCCAGGTGCGCCAAGACGGCCTGGTCCTTCCCCCCGCTGAAGAGCAGCACCGGCCGCTCGGCCTCGGCAGCCACCTCACGCACGGCGAAGATGGCGTGCGACTCGAGCGGGTCGAGGTGGTCGACCGACCGGCTCGTCCCCGAAGGCGCGTCGAGGCGGTCGGTCGTCGTGGTGTCGATGATCATGGTGTCGTCGTCTCCGGCTGGGGCTGTCGGGCCCGGTGTCCGGACGGCCCCTAGAGGCCACCGAGCGCCGGAACCAAAACCTGACTAGTTAGGTCATATATAGTCGAGGGGAGCCGGCCCCGCCGGTACGCCTGGTGCCGGTGGACGTCTCGGCGCCCTCACGAAGTCGCCTACCCCTGTTCGGAAGGACCCTGGTGTGATCCACGACTCGCAAATTCCGCCTCCCGGCCTGCTCGATGAGCTCGCCGAGGCCGACGCTCGCTTCGATCGGGCCCCGGCGTCCACGGTGCTCGGGTGGGCCGTTGCACGCTTCGGGACCGACCTGGTGCTGGCGGCGTCGTTCCAGGACGTCGCGCTGATCGACCTGGCGGTGGCCGTCGATCCCGCCGTCGAGGTGCTGTTCTGCGACACCGAGGCGCACTTCGACGAGACGCTCCGCTTCGTCGAGGAAGTCCGGGCTCGCTACGGGCTCAACTTGACGGTGACGCGCCCGGGTCCGGAGGCGGCCGGCGTCTCGTGCGGGTCGACCGGCTGCTGGGAGGTGCGCAAGGTCGTCCCCCTGCGCCGGGTCCTCGAGCACAAACGGGCGTGGCTCACCGTGCTCAAGCGCTGCGACGCCCCCACCCGGGCGAACGCCCCGGTCGTGTCGTGGGACACCACCTTCGGGCTGGTCAAGGTCAACCCGCTTGCCACCTGGAGCGACGACGACGTCGACGCGTACGTGCGCGACCACCACCTGCCGGTCCATCCCCTGCTACTCCAGGGGTACCTGTCGATCGGCTGCGCTCCGACGACGCGTCCGGTGGCCGGTGGCGAGGACCGACGTGCGGGTCGGTGGTCGTCCAGCGACAAGACCGAGTGCGGGCTGCACGCATGACCCCGGCGCCGCGCAAGGCAGAGGACCCCTATGGCATCGCGACGCACGGTTCGTCTCGGGCGATCCCCTTCGTCCGGCCCTACCGTTGGGTGGGCCAGCTCAACGACGTGGAGCTCGCCAAGCTCGACCGCCATCCCTATGAGGCCGTCCAAGCCGTGGTCGAGCGCTATGCCAAGGATGGCCCGGAGGCCATCGCCGCGGTGGCGGGGGAAGCCGAGCGCCTGAAGTGGGCGGGCCTCTATCCCCAGCGCCAGGGCGGGGATGCCTTCATGCTGCGGATCAAGGTCCCCGGCGGCGTGCTCAGCGCTGCCCAGGTGCGCGAGATCGGCATCGTCGCCGACGCCTACGCCGAAGGACCCGAGGACAGCCCGGTCTTCGGCAACCGCTACGCGGACCTCACGACCCGCCAGGACGTCCAGCTCCACTGGATCCGCATCGGCGACGTGCCGCGCATCTGGCAGCGACTCGCCTCGGTGGGGCTCACGACCCTGCAGGCCTGCGGGGACTCCACCCGCAACGTCTGCTGCTGCCCGGTGTCGGGCATCGACGCCGAGGAGGTGGTCGACGCCCTCACGGTGGCCCGCCAGCTCTCGGCGTTCTTCACCGGCAACCGCGAGTACGCCAACCTGCCGCGCAAGTTCAAGATCGCCGTCACCGGCTGCCTGGAGGACTGCGCCCGGGTGGAGATCGACGACATCGGGCTGTGGCCGGCCCGAGATCCCGCCGGCACGGTCGGCTTCAACGTGCTGGTCGGTGGCGGGCTCTCCGACGGCGAGCGCCTGGCGTCGGACATCGACGTCTTCGTCGAGCCGGCCGGTGCCCTTGCGGTCTGCCAGGGGATCGCCCGGGTGTTCGCCGAGCTCGGCAACCGGGAGAACCGGGGCCTGGCCCGCATGCGCTACCTGGTCCAAGAGCTCGGCCCCGAAGGCTTCCGCAAGGAGCTGGCGGCCCGGCTGGACGGCGAGCTCGCACCGGCGGGAGAGGAGCTGACCCGCAGGTTCCGCGGCGACCACGTCGGCGTGCACGACCAGCGCCAGCCCGGCTTCGTCTACGTCGGCTGCTCGGTGCCGGTCGGCCGCATGCGAGGCGCCGAGCTCATCGAGCTGGCCCATCTCGCCGACACCTACGGCGACGGCACCATCAGGATCGGCACCGACCAGAACTTCCTCGTCCCCGGGGTGCGTGGCGATCGGGTCGACGACCTGTTGTCCGAGCCACTCCTCGAGACGTACTCCCCCTTCCCGGGGCCGGTCAGCCGCGGGGTCGTCGCGTGCACCGGCAGCGAGTTCTGCCGCTTCGCCGTCGTCGAGACCAAAGAGCGGGCCGTCAGATGGGCTCGCGCCCTCGACGCCCGGATCGACGCGCTCATCGACGACGCAGCAGTCCGTGACCGGGGCGACGAGGGCGCCTTGGGGCGCGGTGAAGCGGCGAGCGCGGACCGCGGCGTCTTGCGCGTCCACTTCTCGGGATGCTCGGCGTCGTGCGCCCAGCCCCAGATCGCCGACGTCGGCCTGCGCGGCGACGTCGCCCACGTGGACGACCAGCTCGTCGAAGCCGCCGACATCGGTCTGGGTGGCTCGCTCGGCCCGGAGGCAGGCTTCATCCGCTGGGTGGCTGGCGCCGTCCCGCTCGAGCAGGTGCCCGACGCGCTGGTGGACGTCTACGCCCGCTACCTGGCCGAGCGCCGCGGGGACGAGCCGTTCCACCGCTGGGCGCGCCGGCGTTCGCCCGACGAGCTGCGCGCCGCGCTCACTGGCCAGCCCACCTGCGCCCGTGTCGCCGACGGCACCGGTCACGATCACCTCGAGGCGCACCACCAAGAGACGCAGGGAGCACGCCGATGAAGCGGTACCGGCTACGCGAGCAGATGAACGGCATCCCCGAGCCCCCCGGCAAAGTCTGGTTCTGGGAGCTCGCCGCAGGGGTCATCGACGCCGGGCGCTGCATCCAGTGCGGCACTTGTGTCGCTGCCTGCCCGTCGAACTCCATCGGCATCCACAAGGGAACCGGCCTGCCCGAGCTGGTCAAGATGTGCACCGGGTGCTCGCTGTGCTGGGACTTCTGCCCGCGGGGCGGCCTGCGCTACGAGGCGCTGTGGCCAGCCTCGACGCTGCAGGATCACGCGGGCGACCCGGCGGAGACAGCGTCCCGCTCCGATCCCGCCGACACCTCCTGGAAGATCACCGGCGGCCCACCCGGCGACGGGCTCGGATCGGTGCTCGAGCGCTACGCGGTCAGAGCTTCGTCCAAGCCCGACGGGGTTCAAGATGGCGGCGCGGTGACGGCGCTGCTCTGCGCGCTGCTCGACGCGGGGGCGATCGACGGCGCCCTCGTGTCCAAGCCGAGCGAGGACGCACGGGAGCCCTGGAAAGGTGTGGCCACCGTGGCCACCACGCCTGCCGAGGTGGTGGCAGCGGCCGGCAGCTTCTACAACCAGACGATGGCCCTCGCCGAGCTGGACCTCTCCCGCTACCCCTCGCTGCCGTCTCGGCCGCGCCTTGCCGTGGTGGGCACGCCGTGTGAGGTCCAAGGGCTCCGCGCCATGCAGGCCCGTCGCTGGTCGACCGGTGCTCACCGTATCGACGCGGTCGTGCTGACCGTGGCGCTCATGTGCACCAAGAGCTTCGACTACGAGTCGCTGATCCTCCAAGAGCTGCGCGACCGGCGCAGGATCGACCTGGCTCGGGTCGCCAAGATCGACGTCGTCCGGGGCCGCCTCGTCGTCGAGTACCGCGACGGCGAGGTCGCGCTCGATGAGCCGGTGAAGGATCTCCATGAGGCCGCGCTCAAAGGCTGCGACGAGTGTGCCGACTTCCTCGGACGCAGCGCCGACCTCTCGGTGGGCAGCGTCGGGTCGATCGACGGGTGGTCCAGCATGCTCGTGCGCACCGAACGTGGCCGGCAGGCATTCGAGAAGGCCCACCACAGGCTCGACGTGCGCGACCTCGACGACCCCGACGCGCTGGCCCGCCTCGACCGGCTCGACAAACGCATTGCACTTGGATCCCTCGAGCGCACGTTCGATCCTGAGGCGCCGCTGTTCATCGACTACGACGAGCACCTGCGCAGCTACGAGCGGACCACGCGCCAGCCCGTGGTCGTCCGCCGATGAGCACCAACGGGGGCGAGGCTGCGCCAGGCTCCGCGCCCGCTCACCTGCACCTGCCCGACGAGCCGGCCGGACGGCGCGAGCACTGGCGGGCGGCCGTCCTCGACGGAAAGGACCTCTCCGACGTCGTCGGCGGCGGCGGCGACGACGGCGTCGCTGGTTGGCTCTGGGCACGCTGGTCGACCCTTGCCGTCCACGGGATGGGAGAAGAGGCCTTCTCCGCCGTGGTGGTCGACTACCGGCGAGAGCTCTGGCTCTGGCTCACCGGCGACAGATTGTGGGAGCAGTGCTGCAGCGGCCTGATCGGCCGCATCGGGCGACGTGTGGATGCCGAGAACTCGATCGAGCCGCTGACCTTGACTTCTACGACTTACACCTCGCGGCGCAGTGGGAGTCGGTGAGCCCCACCGGCGGAACCACCGCAGGCTCGTCAGGTCGCCTGGCGAGCACCTTGGCGTACCTCGAAGCACATCGCCCCTCGAAGAGCCAACCCTAGGAGCAACGACGGAGAGCATGAGCACGGTCGGCATCCGAGCCCCGAAGCAGAACGCCTCGCAGGTGGTGGCGTGGTGCTCCTCGTCGAAGACGACGAGGATCCTCGCAGCACGAGGCACGAGGCACGAGGCACGAGGCACGAGGCACGAGGCACGAGGCACGAGGCACGAGGCACGAGGCACGAGGCACGAGGCGCTCGTGGTCGGCGTTGGCGGTGCCACTTCCCGGCGGCGTCCAAGCGATGCTCTGCGCGAGGAAGCGTCGCGCCCCGGCCGCGGCGGTACCGGCGAGCAGGTTGCGCGTCCCTTCGGCGTGGATCCGGTTGTCGCGCGGCGCGTAGTCGGGGATCTGGTCGAGGTGGTCGGGGAGATCGGTGAGCTGGTGCATGACGAGGTCCGGGGCGAACGCGACGACGGCCTCGACGAGCGCGGCGGCATCGAACACGTCGCAGACGACGGGCATTGCCCCGATGGCTGCGATCGCGGGGCTACTGCCCGCCGCTTCCGGGCCGAGCGACCGCATGATCGACTCACGGACGTGGAAGGAGGGCCCAATATCCTGGGTAGGCGGCGGGGAACTTGTCGGCGGCGGGCCCCGGCCAAATGCGCAGGTAGGGATCCGACCGGGAGCGAGGCCCCGGCCGGCAGTCGGGTCGATCGGAGGGAAGCATGCCGGAAAGCTCCACCCCGGGTTCGCTGGGCGGGGACCCGCCAGCCGGCTGGAACCGGCCCGAACCCGCCAGTCGAGGCGAGGCAGTGTTCGAGCACCTCCTGACGCGCTCCCGTTTCTTGGTGTTGATCCCGGTCGTGGTGCTGGTAGTGGCCGCGCTCGGTGCCTTCGTCTACGGCGCGGCGGTGTTCGTCGACGGCGCGCGGCGGGTCGTCGACCACCCGTTTCCCGTGGGCCAGAAGATCGGGGTCTTTCTGGTGGACGTCGATCTCTTCCTCATTGGCGCCACGCTGCTGATCGCCGCCATCGGCTTCTACGAGCTCTTCATCAGCCGGGTGGAAAGGGGCGGCGGCACCTGGGAGCTCCCGTCGTGGCTCGAGATGCGTGACCTCAATGACCTGAAGGTGCGGATCGTTGGCATGCTCGTGCTCGTCGCCGCGGTCACCTTCGTCCAAGCCGTCATCGACTTCCGCGATGCCCGTAGCGTGCTCGAGTCGGGTGCCGGCATCGCCGTGTTCATCGTGGCCCTCACCGTCTACATCCGCTTCGGCGGCCATAGCAACCGCTGATGAGCCTGTTGCACGGTTGCGGTCGGAGCTCTCCGGCGGGTGATCGCTCTCAGGTGGGTGGACGAAGCACGCAGACAGCCCAGGGGCGGTCGGTGATCCATCGGCCGCCGGACGCGGCGGCGGCACCTCCCGTTCAGGCGGCGACTCGAGCCGCCGACCCGAGCCACCATCCAGTCGTATGGGGCCACGGCCGCGCTGCCGAGCGCTCGGCGGTAGAGCTTCAAGAGGTTGTTGGTGCCGCAGATGAGCTTCCCGGGCGATCCAGTCGGAACATCACGCTGCACTGAGCACCCGCTGGGCGCAGAGCATCTCGTGCCGCGCGGGGTATCCAGCCACATCGGGTCTCCCGCCGACCGCGACGTCTCCGGTGGTCGTCGCGCGCACCGCTCCACGGTGGACGGGACACCGGGGCCGTCGGCGTGCCTGCCCGTGGTGCCGCCTGGACCGGCTGGAGATCGTCAGGGGTTGTCGGGCGTCGGTGCTCCTACGTGACGGTGGCGCGCCGGAGGAGGACGTCCGCGCCGCGTGGGGCGTGGTCGCCGATGCCGGGGTGGTGACCGAGGCAGGCGCCGGTCATGACGCCGTCGTAGAGAGCGACGGTCATGTCCAGCAGCCCGAGGTCCCGGGAGGTCCTGTCGACCAGGTGGGGGAAAGTGCCAGAGGCGCGCCGGCGGTGGCGGGTCGACCTGGTCGACAACCTGCCCCGGTTCGGGGAGCTCGGCGGCGGCGCTGACCGACGGGCAGCCCAGCCAGTGCAGTGCGGTCTCACAGGCCGTGCAGCCCGCAGGAGGAATCGATGCCGACAACGACCGGTTCGGCCGCATCGCCGGTGCTGCCCCTCGAGGTGCACCGGGCACTAGACGAGCTCGCCGGCCTCGGCGTCGAGGAGGTGGCGGTGAGCGGCGACTCGGCGAGCCCGGGGTGTTCTTGGTGCGTGCAGATGGCACGATCTACACCGTGGCGCTCAACTGCATGCCCGCGGCGCGTTCGCGCATCGAGGACCTGGCCGGAGCGATCCGGTTCTTCGTCGGGCGGGACTTCCCGGCGCGAGGGGAGGCGTGATGGTCGACCTCGACTTCTACTTCGACCCGGTGTGCCCGTTCGCCTGGATGACGAGCAAGTGGGTGCGCCTCGTCGCCGACCAGCGGGACTACCAGGTGGAGTGGCGGTTCATCTCGCTACGGTTCGTGAACGCGGGCGTGGACTACGCCGCCCACTTCCCTCCCGGCTACGAGCGGGGGCACACCGCCGGCCTCGAGCTGCTGCGCGTCGCCGCCGCGGTGCGCGCCGCACACGGCCCTGACGCCGTCGGTTCCCTCTACGCCGCCTATGGGGCGGAGCTCTTCGACTCGGCCCCGGGGCGCGAGGCGGACCTGCAGCGCGACCCGGTCGGCTTCGCGTCGGAGGTCCTTTCCGGTCTCGGCCTGGCCGTCGAGCTGGCCGAGGCGGTGTCGGACACCTCATTCGACGCCGAGATCCGCGCCGAGACCGACCGGGCCCTGTCGCTCACGGGTCGGGACGTGGGCACCCCGATCCTGCACTTCGACCCACCGGAGGGGGCCGCCCTGTTCGGCCCGGTGATCAGCCGGCTGCCTTCCCCCTCCGACGCGCTCGGTCTCTGGGAGCACGTGACGGCCCTGGCGCGCTTCGGCGGGTTCGCCGAGCTGAAGCGCTCTGTGCGCGAGACCCCCCAGCTGCGGGCGTTCGGGCTCGAAGACGGCGAGGTCGGCGCCGAGGAGGACTGGCAGCAAGGGCATCGCCATGACCGCGTCGGCTCCTGAGCAGCTTCCTCACGCGGCGGCCTTCGACGTCACCGAGACGCTGTTCGACCTCTCGGCTCTGCCGGGGACCACGCCACCTTCCGGGCACCGGCGACCGAAGCGCTGGCCGAGGTCGCCGGGGCAACAGGCTGTCCGGTTCCGCGGGGCTGACCTTGCTGGTCGCCCGGGTGCTGTCGGTCGACGCCGCCGGCCGCTGGAAACCCCGACCGGAGCCCTGCGGCTACGCAGCTTCCGAGCTCGACGCCGATCCGGAGCGGCTCGCCGTGGTCGCGGTCCATCCCTGGGACCTCCACGAGCGGCCGCCTCTGGCTTGGTCACCGGCTGGGCCGACCGCACCGGGCGGGCCTACCCGAGCGTCTTCAACCGCCCGCATGTCGAGGCGCCGGCCCTCGACGGCGTCGTCGAGCGGCTGCTCGGCCTTCCGGCACGCTGAGCCCGCCCCATGGGCCAACGGAGCCGTCACGAGGTGGACGTGGAGGTCCTCTTCGACTTCACCTGCGAATTCTCCTACCGGGCCCGGCACTGGCTGGAGGGGATGGAGGGGCTGGAGGGGCTGGAGGGGCTGGAGGTGATGGAGGTGATGGAGGTGATGGAGGTGATCCGGCGACCGCTCTCGCTGCTGGAGGTCACCGCCACGACGACGGCGGTCCGGTGTTCGCCAGGCCCGAGCTCGCGGACAACGTGTCGCTCGTGGCGCTGGCGGCCTTCGAGGCGCTGTCGGCGGCACCGACGAGGAGACCGGCGAGCACGACCGGCCGGGGGCTGCGGCAGACGGTGGCATGACCGCCCCCGTCACGCCTCTGCGCCGTTGGAGGCTCCGATCGATGTGGGTTCGACGCCGACGAGGTGGGCGAGGGTGTCGATCGCGTTGACCATGAGGTCGGTTTCGCTCACGAGCAGCATGTCCGCCGGTACCGAGGCCGGCGCCGGGGTCGGACCGCCGCCGGCTTTCGTGGATGAGTGCAAGAGGTGTCGGGCGGTGGACACCTGGGTAGCTCGCAATGGGGGGTAGCGCCTGGGCGCGGCGCCGGTCCGCAGCGCGGCGGCCACGGCGGCGAAGGCATCCTCCACGTCGACGGCCAAGCGGTGGAGGTCGGGTCGGTCCGGACCGGCGGACGGGAGCTGACCGTGGAGGACGAGCGCCGCCCATACGTAGCGGCGCACGGCCGCGAGGATGCCCTGCGCCGTTTCCGGGTGCAGCGGGCCCGGAGCAGCCGAACGGCGGCCCGCTGGCTCGCTCAGCCACCGGTCCACCGACGCCTCGGCGTTGGCGCGTGCCAGGCGCGCCGCCAGGCGGAGCCGCTGGAGCTCGGCCCGGTCGGCGGAGGCCGGTTCTGCCCAGGCGTGGAGCAGCGCGGCGCCGTAGCGGCCGTCGGTCTCGACGAGGTCGGCCAGGCGGTCGGCCACTCGGGTGCGTTCCCAGGTCGGCCAGACGGCGTAGGCCGTAAGGGCGAGGATCGCGCCGAGGACGGTGTAGAAGGCCCGGTCGGCGGCGAGGGAGGGCGCCGGGGATCCGGTGAAGGCGAGCAGGGCGACCACGAGCGAGGCGATGCCGACGCTGTAGACGACGTAGTTGGCGCGAAGCACGGCGACGCTGGCGGCGTAGAGGGCCACGGTGAGCACGATCAGGCCGGCCGGTGAAGGGTCCAGCGCGGCCAGCAGCAGCGTGACGAGGCCGGCGCCGAGCAGGGTGCCGACGCTTCGGGCGAGCCCCCGGCTCAAGGTGGCGGCGAAGTCAGGCTTGAGGACGATCATGACGGTCATGGGGAGCCAGTAGCCGTGGCCGACGGGGAACAGGTGGGAGATGGTGACGGCGACGGCCAGGGTCACGCCCACGCGCATGGCGTGCCGGAAGGCCTCCGAGGTGAACGTGAAGTTCGCTCGCACCATCTCGAGGTAGCCCCTCTTCGTGCCGGCGAGCGGGGAAGGCCGCGGCCTGGCCCGGAAGGCGTCTCCGGCGGCGGTGTCGGAGGCGTCTCCGGCGGCGATGGCGGCACCGCGCTTGCCGCGCTCGTCGCCGGCGGCGACCGCGGTCAGCTGGGCGACGGAGCGGAGCTGGCCCGCCAGCGCCGTCAGGTCGTCGACAGCTTGGGCGAGCGACGCGCGGCCCTGCCGATCGGCAGAGCGGCCGAGCGCTCGGAGGTGCTCGACGCCGGCGCGGAGCTGCTCGCGGTCGTGGGCGTCGGCGACGGCGCCGCGGGCGTCGTGGAGCGCGTCGGCGACCTCCGTGAGCACATCGGCCGAGGCGGCGATGGCGGCGTCGAGGTCGCTGGCGGCGTCGGTCGCCCAGCCCTGCAGGCTCAGGCTGTCGAGGCTCGAGGTGCCGGTGAGCCGGGCCCGGGTCCGAGCGACGGCGGCCGCCTGAAGGCGGATCCGCTCGGCCTCGTCCGCCAGTGCCTGGTAGGCCGCGGCTGCAGCCTGGTCGCCCCAGGGCTGGGTCTCTCTGAGGGCGGCGCGAAGCTCGTCGAGGGCGCCGGGATCGAGGAGGGCCGAGGGGTCGCTGGCGAGCGACCGGAGGTGTCCAGCCAGCTGCCGGTAGGCGGCGCTCGAGGCAGAGCGCTCCACCGGGAAGCGCTGCAGGGGCCAGGCGAGCGGCACCAGCACGATCTGCAGCGCCCCCCCGCACAGCGCCCACAGCGCATTGAGCGCGGCCTGCTCGGGGCTGAAGGAGAACTGGGAAAAGACGACCAGACCGATGACGGCCTGCAGACCGACCACGCCCGGCGCCTGGCCGAACAGCACCAGGAACCCGGCGAAGACCCCCCAGACGGCGGTGACGGCGATGTCGGCGCCTTCCACATGACCGACGGTCGCCCCGACGAACGCGGAGACGGCGAAGGCCACCGCCGCGAACGCCATGATCTTCATCCGGCTTCGGTAGGTGCCCTGTAAAGACGCCATCCCCGCGGTCAGGGCACCGACAGCGCCTCCCACCCCCACCAGCAGATGACCCGAGAGATCGCCGGCCAGAAGGGGGATGGCGATGCCGAGCGCGCATCGAGCCGCGGGGAAGAGCGCCAGCTGGGAACGGTCCAGGTGGACGGCGTCGTGGGCCGGGCGCGTCCAGGTGCTCGCCCGCGCGGTCACCGAGCGCGCGAGTCGCGGAGGACGCCCACCACGGTGGGGTGCCTCGAGCACGTCAGCTCCCTGGGGCGGGTCGGGCACGGGCGCACCGTCGAGGGATGGGCGATCCGCAGCTGCACGCCGTGCAAGGTGCCGCGGTAGTTGCCGATGCCCTCCTCGTAGTGGGAGACGCCGCGGCCGCCCGTCATCAAGTCGAGCTGCCCGGGCCTGACGATCTTCTCGGTGCCGGGCGAGTCGCGGTGAAGGGCCTCGCCCTCCACGAGCCAGGTGACGGTCTGCAGGCCGAAGTGGGGGTGCGGGTCGACGCCCATCCCAAGTGGCGGGCTGGCACGAGCAGGGCCCATGTGGTCGACGAAGCACCACGCGCCGACCGTGCGCCGTCCCTGCCGGGGCAGCGCCCGGCGTACCCCGACGGCGCCGACCCGGGTCTCTCGGCTGTCGGTGATCTCGAGGTCACGCACTGTGACGCTCCTGGTGGCGTCGGTGGCCACGACGAAGGCGCCGCGGCGGTCGTCGCCGCAGCGTTCCTTTCTCAGAAGCTCCGTCTGGAAATGCGGGCAACCTGGTGGGAGAGCCGGCTCCTCTCCGTCGAGCCATCGGACCTCGCCCATGGATCCATCGTACGACCGGGAATAGTTGACTCGTCACGTATGCTGTCATGACAGGATGACACGCCCATCACACGAAGGAGCACCCACATGAGCACCCCGACCGTCCCCGCCACCCTGACCGGCACCTACACCATCGACCCCGCCCACAGCCGGATCGGCTTCGTCGCCCGCCATGCCATGGTGACCAAGGTCCGCGGCTCGTTCGACGAGTTCGACGGCTCGGGCTACTTCGACGCTGCGAACCCGGCGAGCTCGAAGCTCGAGCTCACGATCAAGGCGGCCAGCATCGACACCCGCAACGCCGACCGCGATGCCCATCTGCGCTCGAACGACTTCTTCGACATGGGCACCTATCCCGAGATCACCTTCTCCTCGACGAGCGTCGAGCAGACCGGCGATGTCCACTTCCGGGTCACCGGTGACCTGACGATCAAGGGGGTCACCCGGCCCGTCGCCGTCGACTTCGAGTACACCGGCAACGCGGTGGACCCCTACGGCAACCAGCGGGTCGGCTTCGAGGGCACGGCTGTCGTCAACCGCAAGGACTGGGGCGTCAACTGGAACGCCGCCCTCGAGGCCGGCGGCGTGCTCGTGAGCGAGAACGTCACCTTGGAGTTCGAGGTGTCCGCCATCCGCAGCGCCGAGGCCGCCTGAGCCCGCGCCGCGCACCATCGACGAGCTCGCCCCTGCGCGGGCGGGTGCTCGGAGCCGATGTGCAGACGTGGGCCGGTGCATCGCAGCATGCACGGCTCCGCTCCGTCCGCCTGCCGGCGGGGAGTAGGTTGGACGACGCTCGGTCAGCGACGAAGGAGTCCTGCGTGGCTGCTGTGACAGTGTGCCCAACCGTCACGCGACCGCCCACTGGCAAGCCCACCCCGACCATCCGCTCGACCATTCGTTCGAGCCGCGTGAGGATTGGTGGTGGTGCTACCCCGATCAACTTCTGTTCGAGGTGGAAGGTGCTCCTCCTTCCCCGTCACATCCCTAGGTCCCCGCTGTGCCGGTGACCCGCGGCTGGGTCTCCCTTCCGTTCGAGCAGTGGAGCGCCACCTGCGACACCCTGCACGCTCACACCCAGGTCCTCGGCAAGCTGGCCGCCCGGCTCGCGTTCCCTGAGCCGCAACTGCAGCACGCGGCCCTGCGCCTCACCGCGAGAGGATGGGAGACCCTGCCGCTTCCCGCGCCGGACGGCTCGGGGACGACCGTGTTGGCCCTCGATCTGCACGCGCACCAGACCGTGATCGAGCACAGCGACGGCCGCCGCCACGGAGTCGATCTGGCTCCTGATCGTCCGGTCGGGGACGTGACCCGGGAGGTCCTCAGAGCCGTCACCGGCATGATGGGACCGGTACCTTTCGACCCCCGTCCGCAGGAGGTCACATGGACGGTCCCGCTCGACCAGGACGATCAGCACGCGACGTACGATCCCGATCAGGTGGCTGCCTACCTGAGTGCTGCGACCTGCGTGGCGACCGTCCTCAGCGAAGTGCGCGCCCCATTCCGGGGCCGCTGCACTCCGGTCAATGCCTGGTGGGGATCGTTCGACCTCGCAGTCAGCTTCTTCTCGGGCGAGCCGGCCGACCCCGGATCGTCGGAGTTCATCATGCGGAACGCGATGGACGCCGAAGAGATCGCCGTTGGATGGTGGCCGGGAGATCAGCGCTACCCGCACGCCGCCTTCTACGCCTATGCCCACCCGGCCCCCCCGGGCTACGGGCAGGGGACGCTCGAGCCTTCGGCGGCCAGGTGGGAGCCGAGCCTGGGAGAGTACATCTTGGACTGGGACGACGTGGTTGCCTCCGGTGATCCACGTCGAACCGCCCTCCTGTTCGCGAGATCGGCCGTCGCGTCCTCCTGCGCGTCGTGCGGGTGGGACCCCGCTCTGTCTGCCAGCCTGGACGGTCGCCCCCCGCCGGTCCGCTAGGCGCCTCGCGGACCCTGCCGGCAGGTCGTGCGTGTACTGGTACCGCTGAACCGAGAACACGTCGGCATCTCCTCGCGGCCCATGGCGACGCTGTGCCTCAGGCGATCCTCGACTACCAACGTGGCAGCGCAGGGTTCGGTCGCCGAGGCCCAGCAGGCTCAGGTCGACCGGCTCACGTCTGCGATCGCGCCGGCCAGCTCGCCGGCGACGTCCTCGATCAGCTGGTGGCGTCCGCCGGCGACGACGCATCGTCCTGAGACGACGACGTCGGTCACGTCGGTAGTGGCTGCGGAGAAGATGACGTGCTCGAGGAGGGTGTCAGGCGTCGCGCCTGCGAGTCGTACCGAAGCGAGAGACACCGTGACGAGGTCGGCGCGGGCGCCGGGTTCGATCCGGCCCGCGTCGTGCCAACCAATCGCCGCGTGTCCCGACGAGGTCGCTGCGGCGAGTATGGCCGAGGTCGTGAATCGCCCCCTCGTGCCCGACGCCAGGCGCTCGTCGAGCTCGAGCCCCCGTGCTTCTTCGAACGGATCGATGAGCGCGTGGCTGTCGGTGCCAAGGGCGACGGGGCTCCCTGCGGCCGCGAGCACCGCGGCAGGTCCGATGCCGTCTGCGAGCGCGCGCTCGGTCGTCGGGCACATGCAGATCGTCGTCCCGGTGGAGCCCAGAGCGACGACATCTGTCGGGTGCAGATGCGTCGCGTGGACGGCGGTCGTCGACGCCCCCAGGGCGCCAGCCTCGAGCAGGAGCGACACGGGAGACGCGCCGTACGCCGCTGCGACCGCCTCGTTCTCCGCGGGTTGCTCGGACACGTGCACGTGAAAAGGTGCGCCCCGCCCAGCTGCCCACTGCGCGACGCGACCTGCTACCCCCGGAGGCACGGCACGCAGCGAGTGTGCCGCCGCTCCGATCTTCACATCAGCAAGGTCCACGCCCGCGCAGAGTGCGTCCACACGGGCGAGCCACCCGTCCAGATCGCCGTCAGAGAAACGCCGCTGCACGTCCTCGGCAGGCTTTCCCGGCGCCCGTTCCAGGTAGCAGGTGTCGAGAAGCGTCAGCCGGATCCCCGAGTCGCGTGCCGCGTCCACGAGCGCGAGGCTCATCTCGTTGGGATCCGAGTAGGGACGCCCGCCCGCTGCGTGATGGACGTAGTGGAACTCACCGACTGCGCTGAAGCCGGCGAGGGCCATCTCCGCGAACGCCGCGCGTGCGAGCCTGCGGTAGCGGTCGGGGTCGAGCTTTGACGCGACCGCGTACATCGTGTCGCGCCAGGTCCAGAAGTTGCCTGGGCGCTCCACCCGGCCCTCGGTTATTTCTACCCGCGTCTGTCGTTCGGCATCCCGTTCGGCCCCGCGTTTGTCAGCGCGAGCGCGAACACGATCGTCTCTCCGCTCTCCGCCGCGATCGTCGGTCTCGGCCTCTTCGAGGGTGCGTACATGGCCGAGATCGTGCGATCAGGGATCTTGTCCGTCGACTCCGGTCAAGTGGAGGCGGCACGGGCGCTCGGGATGAGCCATCGGCTGCTGATGCGCCTCATCGTGCTGCCCCAAGCCATGCGCGTCGTGATCCCGCCGACGGGCAACCAGGTGATCACATTGCTGAAGAGCACGTCCCTCGTGAGCGTCATCGCGCTGGGCGACCTTCTTTACCAGACCGAGAAGATCTACGCGCAGAACTTCGAGACCGTGCCGCTACTGCTGGTCGCGACGCTGTGGTACCTGATCCTCACCACGGCACTCTCGATCGGCCAGTCCTACCTCGAGCGGTACTTCGGCAAGGGTCACGTGCCGCTTCGCGCCAAGAGGACGGCCAAGGCATGACGGGCACGCTCTTCGATGGCGATCTGAGCGCCGACGAGGCGTTCGTCCGGATCGTCAAGGCATCCAAGTGGTTCGGACCGACCAAGGTCTTCGAGAACATCGACATGCACGTCGGCCGTGGCAAGGTCTGCTGCGTCATCGGCCCGTCGGGTGCCGGCAAGAGCACGCTGCTCCGGTGCATCAACTCCCTCGAGCGGCTCGACGCCGGTAGGATCTACGTCGACGGCGAGCTGATGGGGTTCAGGGAGCACGGCGAGCACCTCTACGAGCTCACGGACCAACAGGCAGCACGTCAGCGCTCGAAGATCGGCATGGTGTTCCAGCGCTTCAACCTCTTTCCGCACATGACGGCGTTGGAGAACATCGCCCAAGCACCGATCAAGGTGCTCAAGCAGGACCGCAAAGAGGTGCTCCAGCGCAGTCGGGACCTCCTTGCGCGTGTCGGGCTCGCGGACAAGGAGAAGGCCTATCCAGCTCACCTTTCCGGAGGTCAGCAACAGCGGGTCGCCATCGCGCGAGCTCTCGCCCTCCAGCCCAAGCTGATGCTGTTCGACGAGCCGACGAGCGCGCTCGACCCCGAGCTCGTCGGCGAGGTGCTCGAGGTGATGAAGAAGCTCGCCGACGAAGGGATCACCATGATCGTGGTCACCCACGAGATGGGTTTCGCGAGGGACGTCGCGGACGACGTCGTCTTCATGGACGGGGGCGCCGTCGTCGAGCAGGGCCATCCACGCGACCTGCTCGAGAACCCGTCGGAACCGAGGACCCAGAGGTTCCTTGGAAGCGTGCTCGGTCGCGCCTAGCGAGCGGGAGCGTCTGGGCGGGGGATGTGCGGCGGATAGTGGGCTGATCGACCAATAGGAGCGCTGAGATGACCTGCATGGCTGGGCCTTGGGCCCTCTCGCAGGTCGGGACGTCCCTGGCCGAGCCCCCGGGCCGCAGCGCGCGGGTGCGATGACGACGGACGCCGCACGCCGCTCGTGGGTCGGTATCCGTCCGCTCGGCGTAGCTCCTGCAGGGGCGATCGCGATGTTGTCGGTGTCCCTCTCCGTGTCGCTGGTCGGCCCGCTCGGGGTCCAGCTCGAGCGCTCGCTCGGCATCGACTCGGAGTACCTGGGCGTCCTCGTGGCGTTGTACTTCGCCGGGTGGGTCGCCGCGTCACCGGCTGCCTCCGCGCTCTCCCGGCGGTTCGGGCCCCTGGCGGTCGTTCGCGCGACCACGATCGGCGGCGGGCTGCTCCTCGTCGGGATGGCCCTTCTCGGCAACCGCGCCTGGCACCTCGCCGCACTCATGCCGGTCTCGGGCGCAGCCGCGGGCATCGCGCAGCCCTCCATCAACGTGTACCTCGCCTCGGCGTTGCCCGCGCGGAAGCTCGGCGGCGCCATGGGCCTGAAGCAAGCGGTCTCACCGGCGTCGAGCTTGCTTGCAGGTCTCGCGGTGCCCACCATCGCCCTCACGGTGGGCTGGCGCTGGGCGTTCCTCCTCGCCATGCTGCCCGCGCTCGTGACCTCGGTGCTGCTCGAGCGAGAGGTGGTCGACGAGGAACCGAGGAACGAGCAGCCTCCGTCTTCGCTTCCGCCCCTCCGAGCGCTGGTCGTGCTCATGCTCGGCTCGGGGCTCGCTACAAGCTACGCCAGCACGGTCCTGACCTTCGTGGTCGTCTCGGCGGTCCGCATCGGGTTCCGTCCGGCTTCAGCCGGCATCCTCGTGGCCGTCGTGAGCAGCGTCGCGGTCCTCGCCCGCGTCGGCCTCGGCGCGGTCGCGAACCGGCTCGTGTCCAGACCGTTCAGGTGGGTCACTGCCATGGTGCTGGGTGGCGCGGCCGGGTGCGGGCTCTTGGCGGTCGGCACGAGCCAGCACCTCCTAGCCGTCTTCGCGCTCGGCGCGGCCGTCGCGGTCGGTGTCGGGTGGGGGTGGAGCGGTCTGTTCTATCTGGGCGTCGTCGGCTCGAACCGCGGGAGCGAGGCGAAGGCGACGTCGATCGTGCAGGTGGGCGGGGGCGCCGGGACGGCGCTCGGGCCCTTGGTCTTCGGCGTGGTCGCCTCGTCGCTGTCGTTCACTGCGGTCTGGGTGGGTGCGGGATGCGTCGGCGTCGCAGCCGCGTTCGCGATGGTCGCCGGGTCGCGTCTGGTGAGCAACCGTCCCTGACCGCACGCGGCGCCGTCTCGGGCGCGGTGCAGGAGACAACGCACGCTGCATGGCGTTCGCTCGGCTACGAGGAGGTGCTCGGCGTCCGTGGCAGGCACCCGTCGAGCTGCAGCCACTCGCCGAAGGTCTGGCAGCTCCCGTCGATGCGATAGATGACCGAGGTGACCGTTGGATACTGGAAGACGGTGGCATCGAGCTGGGAGAGCAGCAGACGGGACCCCGCGCTGGTGCTCGCGTTGGGGATGACGGAGCGGAGGTCGCCGAAGTCCACGGTGGCTCGGCCGGCGTCGAGGGTGACCTGTCGGACGTAGCCGTCCGTCGACGCCGAGAACCAGCTCGAAAGACCGGCCGCCCGCTCCGCCGCGGACGGTCCGGCGAGCAGCTCGTCGAGCGTGACGCGCAGCAGGGCCGCGCTCTTCAGGTACAGGCGGTAGGTCGGCACAGGTGCACCGTCGAGGCCGCACGAGTAGAAGACCGCCACCACCATCTCACGAGGAGGCGGGACCGGGCGGGTCATTGCGTAGTTGGGGCACGCCGAGGTGGGGACGAGCGTCGGCGTGGGGGCGAAGGCGACCCTCACGATCGTCGCCTCCCAGACGTTGCCGTTCTCCATGGAGACCGTGTAGAGCACCAGTGCCCCTCGCGCCGCGTGCGGGGAGCTGAAGGCGATGGCGCCGTCGAACGGAGCCATGGTGCCCATCGAGCCACCCATGACGCTGCCCGTCCCGATGGGGGAGCGTGCGCCGTCCTCGCGAACCTCCACGTCGACCCGGGCCTCGAACGCCGTGCTCGTCCCCTGTACGTGCACAGGTGAAGCGATCACCGCCGCTGCGGGGGTGTCGAGGCGGATGTCGGGCGTCGAGGACCCGAGGACCCACCAGCTGCCTGTGATGCGATGCAGGTCAACGGTCGTGACTGCCCCGCTCGCGCTCGCCCGCACGTCGACCGTCCCCGACCCCCCGCCGGCCGTGTCGAAGGGGCCGACTACGGGGTCCACGAAGCCGACGTAATCGACGGCGAACGCCCGGGCGGCGGCGACAGGATGGGCAAAGCGGATCCCTGACGCCGGTGTCGGGTACACGGCGCTCGCGAGCGCACCCGGGATGACGGGCGGCACCGTGGTGGATGGGGGGAGCGTCGTCGTGGTTCCAGGAGGAGCCGTCGTGCTCGGAACCGTCGTCGGCGGGGTCGTCGAGGGACCTGTGCCAGCCGTAGCGACGAGCAGGCCGGCCGCAAGGCCGATCGCAGCCACGGCGACCAGAATGCCCGCGATCCATCCCGCTGGGCCCTTCCCGGCGGGCGGAGGCGTCTCGCCGGTCGCGGACGATGCAGGCGTGGTGATGACGGCCACGGGGACCTCCTCGACGTGCGACACCGCCGGCACTTCCCACTATGGGACGGCCGCGACAGCGCAGTAGGGTCGATCGTCCCTTGTCCCGACCCTGCAGGCCCGAAGAGAAGGTTCGCTCTCTTGCGCTGCCTCCGCCCTGGGTGCGAAGAGACAGACCTCGAGCCCAGCGATGCGCGTAGCCTTCCCGTCGCGCTCGTCCCTCTCCTCCTCTTGCCGGCGGCCGTGCCGCTCAGCCCCCTACGTCATGATGCTCGGGGGCACGCCGCTCCACGCGTCTTGTACGGGGACCGCCTCGTAGAGCCGCACGCCGAAGTCGGCGCCGCCCTCGACGACCTCGACACCGAGCGTCACTGAGGAGGCGGGCGCGATGGGAGCGCAGCGGTCCCGGGCCTCGGCGTTCGAGGAGCTCGCCGCCCGCTACGACGCGTGGTACGACACCGCGCACGGGCAGCTGCTGTTCTCCCTCGAGCTCGCCTGCCTGCGCCCGCTCGTCCCCCCGGGACCCCGTCCCCGGCTCGAGGTCGGTGTCGGCTCGGGGCGTTTCGCCGCGTCCCTCGGCCTCGAGATCGGCATCGATCCTGTCCGGTCGCCGCTCCGCCTCGCCGCCGAGCGCTCGGTGGCGGTGGTCCAGGGAGCCGGAGAGCACCTGCCGTTCGGTGACCGCACCTTCGGCGCAGTGGTCATCGTCGTCACGCTCTGCTTCGCCGACGACCCTGCTGCTCTCCTCGGCGAGGCGAGGCGGGTGCTCGCCCCCTCGGGCCGCCTCGTCGCCGGTGTCGTCCCGCTCGACAGCGCCTGGGGCCGCCGCTACCGAGCGCAAGGACGCGCCGGCCACCCCTGCTACCAAAACGCCCGGTTCCTCACCTTGGCCGAGCACCGCCGCACCATCGCAGGTGCCGGCTTCACGATCACCGGCGCCTGCTCCACGCTCACCCAGGCTCCGAGCAACGACCCGGTGGGGGAGCAGGCGCACGAGGGTGCGGTGCCCGGCGCCGGGTTCGTCGTCTTCCAGGCGAGGCTGCTGTAGGCGGTGTAGGGGCCGCAGCGCAGCTCCGGGCCGCAGCGCAGCTCGATTACGATCTCCAACATCCGATCCCGACCCGTGCCCCGGGTTTCTGCGCCGAGCCGACGACGAGGAGCCACCGTGACGACGAACGCTTTGGCCGGCGGCTCAGCCAACGAGGAGCAGGAGCGGTTCTGGAACGACGTGGCCGGCCCGCTCTGGGTGGCGGCGGAGGAGGAGACCGAGCGTCACACCGGTCCCTTCGGCGCGGCGGCCCTCGCGGTCGCGGCGCCGTCAGCAGGCGAGGCGGTCCTCGACGTCGGGTGCGGGTGCGGCTCCACCACGGTCGCGTTGGGAGCCGCGGTCGGTGCCGGTGGCAGCGTGCTCGGTGTGGACCTGAGCGCGGCGATGCTCGCCCGAGCCGAAGAGCGGGCTGCCGCGAGCGGGTCGACGCATGTCCGGTTCCGCCGCGCCGACGCCCAGGACGCCGATCTCGGATCCGCGTCCTTCGACCTCGTGTTCAGCCGGTTCGGGGTGATGTTCTTCGCAGATCCCGCCGGGGCGTTCGCCAATCTCCACCGGGCGTTGCGGCCTCGGGGGCGGATGGTGTTCGTCTGCTGGCAGGCTGCTTCTGCCAACCCTTGGATGGCGGTCGTGAACCGTGGCGCCGCCCGGATCTTCTCGCTGGAGCCGCCGTCCCGCGATGTCCCGGGCCCCTTTGCACTGTGCGATCCCGATCGCATCGACGCCGTCTTGCGTGCTGCGGACTTCTCGGACGTCGAGATCACCGCGCACGCAGAGCAGCTGCGCTTCGGTGCCGGCCAATCCGTCGAAGCCTGGGTCCATCAGCGCCTGCTCATGGGTCCGGCCCGCGCTGCCTACCTCGACGCAGGGCTCGACCGCCAGCGCGAGACGTGTGCCATCCTCGCCGAGGAGCTCGCTCCGTACCGGGTCGACGGCGAAGCCCCCGAGAGCGGGCTCGTGATGGATGCCGCGGCGTGGATCGTGGGCGCTCGCCCCTGATCGGTCGCCTTCGAGGGTCGGGCGGTCGCTGCTCGCTCGTGTCCCGGGCGAAAGAGCGCTGGTCACATCTTGAACGCGCAGCCGTCCCAGAACGCCGCCGGGCGCTTGCGGGCGAGCCCGCGAAGCTCGAGCACCAGCTCGTCTGGGCACCCGTGTGCTGCCTTGAAACGCACGGTGATCGGAAGGTCGGCGTCGACGGTCTCGTAGCTCGCGGCATCCCCGGGTCGGTCGGTGGACGCGTGCAGCAGCGTCAGGGGACCGTGGCAGCACCGGTGCCGTGTCGGGCGAACCCACACGGTGCCGCCGTGCGCCACCACGTAGTCACACACCGCGGCCTCAGCCGTCACCATCATGTGCTCCATCGTAGGGCTCGGTCGCAGCTGGGAGGCGAGCCGAGGGCCGCCGGAGCGCCCCGACGGCAGAGATCATGTTGGAGTTGCCGCTGAGGTGCGCTGGCCAGCATCGTGGAGATGGCGGTCGCGACGAGGTCCGTCGGTGCTTCCGCGGCCGACTCGCCGGTCCAGATCATCCACACGGAGGAGCTGACCAAGGTCTACCCGCACACCGACTTCGCCGCGGTCGACCAGCTGGACCTCGACGTGCGCGGAGGCGAGAGCTTCGGTCTTCACCCTTTCCGGGGGATGGCGCAGCGGCTGATGGGGCGCGAGCGATCTTCCATCGGCCGCGGTGCTGTTCCTCGACGAAGCGACGGCTGGTCTCGATCCGCAGAGCCGTCTCGCGCTCTGGGAGATCCTCGAACGGCTGAACGACGAGGGTCAGACCATCCTCCTCACCACCCACTACATGGAGGAAGTTGGCAAGCTCTGCGACCGCGTCGCCATCATGGACCATGGCAGGATCCTCGCCCTCGACACGCCAGACGCGTTGGAGCGCGGGATCGGTGCGGACGCCGTCGTGGCGGTGCGCTCGACCGGTGACCTCGCCGCGCTCGGAGATCTCCTGAGCCGGGAGGTCCCCGGGGTCACGCGGACGCGCATCGCCGAAGGGATGCTCCAGCTCCACCTCGCCGGCGGTGTCGTCGTGCGTCCGGTGTGGTCGAGGGCACTCCCTTCGGCACCGAGCTCGGTCCGTGTGCACCAGGACTCGGTCGGCGACTGGTGGGCGAGCTTCGTCGCGAAGGTGCACGACGAGCCGCTGCCTGCAACCGGTCGGGCAATCGGCATCGACTGGGGCGTGCGCGCCATCGCCACCACCAAGCGAGAGCTCTCCTCCATGGCCACCAAGCACTGCCGGGAGCTCAGCCTCGTCCCCCCGCCGTACACCACCATGGACTGTTCCTCCTGCGGTGCGAGAACCAAGCACCGCCTCGGCCTGTCCCAGCGCATCTTTGCCTGCACGAGCTGCGGCGACGTCATGCACCGGGACAAGAACGCTGCGGCCAACATGGTCGCCAGGGCCGATTTCGTCCCTGCTGGTGCTGAGAGCGTAAGTCCCGAGCCACAGCCTGTGGCCCGGGCGGTTTGAGCCAGGAACCCCCCGGCTTCAGCCGTGGGGAGGATTCAACTCGTTCCCGCATATGCACCTGTACGTGATCTACCCGGTCTTGGCGGGCTTCGCCGCGGACCACCTTGCCGTCGGTCTCCGCAACTTCCGGCGGCGCGTCGTTAGCTGTCCCGAGTGCTCCGAGCCAGCCGCGTGCTGGGCGCTGCGCAGAAGGCACCCACCACGGCCGGCGGCGGGCCGCGGCGGGCCGCGGCGGGACCGCTCGACGCCGAGCGTGGGATCCGTGCCGCCCCGTGGATCGGCCGGGGTGCAGGGTCGAACGTCGGGTCCCCTGCCCGAACCTGCCCGCCGGGTCCCCGAGCTGCGCCGATCCGAGCGATGTCACGTCGATGGACCCAGTCAACCTTGACTCCTCGACGACACGTTCACTATGCTTCTGATCAAAGATGTGTGATCCGAAGTTCGGCGGGGTCTGGCCGTCGGACGACGGCATCCGCGACTGCCGCCCGGAGGGGGGAAGTGCCCATTCCCAGCCGTCGGTGCTCCAGACGAACGACAGGGGGCCAAACAGTGAAGGCGCGTTTGTCGACCTCGGACCGATGGGTTCAAAGTGTCTGCAAGATGTGTTTGCACGGGTGTGGGATCCGCGTACACGTCGAGGACGGGGTGGTCACCAAGATCGAGGGCGACCCGACGAACGCCGACAACCTCGGCAAGCTGTGCCCCAAGGGCAACGTCGGCATGCTTCGGCTCTACGACCCGAGGCGCGTGAAGGCGCCTATGGTGCGGACGAACCCGAAGAAGGGGCCAGGGGAGGACCCGGGGTGGAAGGAGATCTCCTGGGACGAGGCGATGGACCTCGTGACCCAGAGATTGAAGCCGATACGCGAGACCGATCCGCGGAAGCTCGTCGTCGCGAGTGGGGACTTTCAGCGCATCTTCAACTGGGCATGGCCGGCTGCATTCGGCTCCCCCCACTTCTTCAGCACCGTCGGTCAGTACTGCGGAGCGGCCTACCACCCGATCAATGGGATCACCGACACGTCGTTCGCGGCGGTCAACGACTACGAGTACTGCAAGTACTGGCTGCAGGTCGGCGCTGGAGACGGCTTTTCGAGCCACCTGCACCTCTCGGGCTCAGCCAAGCGTATGGCAGATGCCCGGATGAACGGCATGCGGGTCGTCACCGTCGAACCGCGCATGTCCCCCGCGGCTGCCAAGGCTGACGAGTGGGTCCCGATCCGCCCTGGGACCGACCGGGCCTTCGCCCTCGGCCTCATGCACAGCATGGTCTTCGAGCACAAGCTCTACGACGCCGAGTTCCTCCGTGCCCGCACGAATGCGCCATACCTGATCGGCAGCGACGGGACCTATCTCCTGAGCTCCGATGGCAAGGCGATGGTCTGGGACTCCGCTGCGGGCAAGGCGAGGGAGTGGGACGATCCCGAGATTGCCGAGCTCGTGCTCGAGGGGCGCTACGAGGTCGACGGCGTCGCGTGCGCCCCCGGGTTCCAGCTCTTCCTGGACATTCTGGAGCGCCACACTCCCGAACGCATGGAAGAGATCTGCACGGTGCCGGCGGCGACGATGCGGCGCCTGGCCTACGAGCTCGGCGAGGCGGCTCACATCGGCGAGACGATCGTGATCGAGGGCAAGGAGTACCCCTACCGGCCGGCGGCGGTCAACTACTACCGCGGGGCCATCGCCCACAAGGACGGCGGCCAGGACTCCATGGCGCTGAAGATGATCAACACGCTTCTCGGCAACATCGACGTTCCCGGCGGCCACCTTGGCGTTCCTCTCGACCTCCGAGGCTTTTTCATCGAGCCGGGCGAGCACGGCATGTTGAAGCCGCAGCCGCACATCCTCCACCCGCCGTATCCGTTCAAGTTCCCGGCGGACAGCCTCCAGATGATGGAGTGGTTCCCGCTCGGGATGGACGCGGGGCATGTCGCCGTCGACGCCATGGTGAACCCGGAGCGATACCACCTCGACTACACGCCCGAGGTCTTGCTCACGTACCACTCGAACCCGGTGTGGAACATGCCCGCTCCGGACAAGGTGCGGCGCGCTCTCGAGAAGTTCGAGTACATCATCTCGATCGACGTCGTGGTGAACCCGACGACGGAGTGGGCCGATCTCATCCTCCCCGATCACACGTACCTCGAGTCGACGGTGGCTGTGTCGCTCGAGCCGCCCGTCGTCAAAGGTCTCGCATTGCGCCAGGCGGTGATCGCGCCCCTCCACGACACTCGGGACGCGACCGAGATCCTGATCGACATCGCCGAGCGGTGCGGGTTCCTCGACGTCTGGAACGGCTTTCTGAGTGTGCTGCTCGGGCTCACGGTCCGCGATGACCTGGTCCTGGCGCCCGATCGCAAGTACTCCAACGATGAGCTCATCGACAGAATGTGCCGTGCAGCCTACGGCGACGACCACGACCTCGAGTGGTTCAAGGCCAACGGGCACATGGTCACCAAGCGGACCGCCGCAGAAACGTACCTTCCCTATGACGGGCTTCGCATCCCCTTCTACTACGAGACCGTAAAGGCAGCGGGCGATCAGCTGAAGGCGCAGTTCGAGGGAACCGGCTACGAGTGGGACACGTCAGCGTACGTCGCGCTGCCAGCGTGGACCGACGGCCCGATCCACGGCGACGACCCCGAGTACCCGCTCTACGCCATCACGTTCAAGACGGCGGAGACGAACTTCGCCGAGACCATGTCGATCCCGGTGATCAGCGAGTTGACGAGAGGAGCAGCCCAAACGCGGGGAGTACTTCTGAACCCGAGCACGGCCAGGAGCTACGGTGTGTCAGAGGGCGACCCGATCCAGATCGTGTCTCGCTTCGGCCATGTGGAAGGCAGGGCCGCGCTCTCCGAGGGGGTGCACCCCGACGTGGTCGCCGTCGCCAACGCGATCACGGGAAACGGCCGCAAGCTGGGGACCCACTTCAACACGTTGCTGCCTTCGGAGCTCGAGTACACGGACATCTTCACCGGCGCGCTCGAATCAGTTGCACGCGTCCAGGTGCGAAGGCTCGCGAAAGAAGGTGCGGCATGACGCGTTGGGGGATGGTGATCGACCTTGCCCGCTGCATCGGTTGCAACGCGTGCACGGTCGCCTGCAAGATCGAGAACGGGACGCCTCCCGACCACTACTGGGCACGAGTCTACACGGAGGAACGCGGCACCTTTCCGAATACGAAGGTCACCTACGTACCCGCCCTCTGCAACCACTGCGGAGACGCTCCATGTGTGACCGTATGCCCGACGGGAGCGAGTTATCAACGAGAAGATGGGATCGTCCTCGTCGACTGGGACAGATGCATCGGCTGCCGAGCTTGCATGATGGCCTGCCCGTACAACAATCGCTTCTTCTTGAGGAAGCGTGCCCTGAAGAGCGGCTACTACGGCGAGCGGACGGTCTACGAAGAGGCCAAGTGGAAGTGGTTCGTCGGAGGAACCGTCACCAAGTGCACGTTCTGTGTCCACCGCGTGGACCAGGGCTTGGAACCCGCCTGCGTGGTCACCTGCCCTACCGAAGCCCGGGTGTTCGGTGATCTCGAAGACCCGGACAGCGAGCCGAGCGTCCTCATTCGGAAACGCAACGGGAAGCAACCGCTTCCCGAGATGGGCACGAACCCGTCGGTGTACTACGTCGAGTAGAGAAGGAACCGCTGATGTCCGCGACGAACGTGGTGGTCATAGGTCGCAATCAATTCACGATGGGCTATCGACCACAAGGGGAATGGTCATGGCTGATCACCACGGCGTTCTTCCTCGGGAACGTCGGAGCAGGCCTTTTCCTCATCTCGTACTTCAATTCCCTGTACCTCGGCGCTGGTGTCGGGCTGCTGATCGTCGGCGTCGGGAAGAGCACCGCTCACCTGCTGTACCTCGGGCGGCCCGAGCGGTTCCTGCGCGTGATCGTTCGCTGGCGAACGTCGTGGATCTCTCGAGGCCTGATCGCGATGGGCCTCTTCCTCGTCTTCGGCGTCGTGTACCTCGCGCGCTATCTCCATGCGTCCTTCGTCCCCCACGGTGTCACGGTGGGATTCGGCGTCGCCGCCGCGATAGTTGCGGTGGTGGTGATGGTCTACGACGGGTTCGTCTTGAAGGCGAGTCGTGGCACGCCGCTGTGGGACACGTACCTCATGCCGGTTCTCGCGCTCTTCTACGCGCTTCTCGGCGGCACGACGTTGACGCTGGTGGTGGAGGCGGCCTCGGGTGCGTCCGCCCATGTGCAGCTCGAATGGTTGGAGATCGCGCTCCTCGTGCTGAACGGCGCGCTGGTGAGCCTCGTGATCTTCACCGCGAAAGCGCGACAGGCAGCCGTGCGTGCGGCAGTTGCTCTCCTCACGCGCGGACCGATGACCCGCCTGTTCTTCGGTGTGGCCGTCGGGCTCGGGATCGGCGGCACGCTGGCGCTTGTCGGGGTGTCGCTTGCCACCGGGAGCATCGTGGCGCTTGCTGTCGCGGCGGTGACCGACCTGTGCGGGCATTTCTTCGTGTTCTTCTCGCTCCTTCGTGTGGGGCTTCACCCGCCCCTCCGCCCCGTGTCCGGGCCGGACCTGGCACAGGTCGGGAATGCACCACCGTGAGGCGAAGCGAACCACGGCGCGACGAGGCGAGGCCGTCTCCGTACAGCACGGCGCGCGTGTCGGTGTTGCGGCTTCCCGTGCGCGAGCGCGTGCAGGACGTGGTCGCTGTCGAGGAGCCGCTCGAGATCAGGATCGACGGCCAGGCAGTGGCGGTCACTATGCGGACGCCTGGACATGACGAGGAGCTTGCGCTCGGGTTCTGCGTGACCGAGGGGATGCGGCCGAGGTGGGCGCGGATGCCCGACGATTTCGCGGCGAACACGATCGAGGTGGACGCGGACGGCTTCGAGCCGGATCGACGGCAGCGCAAGTTCTACACCTCGTCGTCTTGTGGGGTGTGCGGCCTTGGAGCCGTCAGCGCGGTCTGCGTCGACGCGCCGCGAGTCGAGAGCCCGTTGCGGATCTCCGAGCGCGTGGTTTCGGAGCTGCCCGTGACGCTGCGCAGCGCGCAGGCTGCCTTCGACGAGACCGGGGGGCTTCATGCGGTCGGCCTCTTCACGGCGAACGGAGGCCTGCTCTGCGTCCGGGAGGACGTCGGACGCCACAACGCGATGGACAAGGTCATCGGCTGGGCCTTCGGCGAGGATCTGTTGCCGCTGTCGGATATGGTCCTCTGCCTGAGCGGCCGGGTCTCGTTCGAGCTCGTGCAGAAGGCGGCCGTGGCTGGCTGCCCGGTGATCGTCGCGGTCGGCGCTCCGTCGTCGCTCGCGCTCCAGCTCGCTTGCGATCGCAGGATCACGGTCTGCGGGTTCGTGCGTGACGGCCGGTTCGTGGTGTACACGGAGCCGATGCGGATCATCACTTGTCAGATCCCGGATCGGCTGTCGGCGCTCCTGTGACGAGCTGGTCCGGCTCCGGCACGTGGTGGAAAACGTTCGGGGCATGGGTTCGACGGCTCTTGTGGGTGGCGCAACGGTGAACGCGCGCAGGTGCTCGAGCAGGCCGGGAACGGCTGATAAAGTGACCAGCTGATGTCCACTTCAGGCAGGGGTGGGAATTCCCCGGCCCGACGGGCCGGGTGCCGGTTCCGGCTGGTTTCTCGCGCTCTCAGCCTGATGTGACGCTGCCCGTCTACCAGGTGAAGGCGGACTTCTTCAAGACGTTGGCCCATCCGGCGCGTATCCGGGTGCTGGAGCTGCTACGGGACGGAGAGCGATCGGTCGGCGAGCTGATCCCGGAGGTCGGTCTCGAAGCGTCGCATCTCTCCCAGCAGCTCGGGATCCTTCGGCGGGCGAACGTGCTCCAGGCCAGAAAAGAAGGCTCGACGGTTCGCTACTCGGTGACCGATCCGCGGATATTCGAGCTCCTGGAGGTGGCCAAGGCGATCTTGACCAACGCGTTGGCCGAGTCCCGGCAGCTGCTCGCCGAGTTGGAGAGCCTCGAGTTCGTGGATCACCCCGAGCCGCGTCCTCGCCGCCGAGCTGCCCGCTGAACCGGCTGGGGCGGCGCCCCGTTCGGGATCGCCGGCTCCTCACCAGGCCGTGGTCGGCAGCTCCACATCCTTCCGCCCGGGCGCCTCCCGACACTTCGTAGCGATTGATCATGTGAGCGGATGATAACTTCGTCATCCGTGTCGCGCATCCCACTTTTGAAAGCCCTGTTGGCGCGCCCGGTGACCGAGCCTGCGCCACCGAGCTCCGAGACCGGCGTGCGGAGTCGGTCGAGCGGCTCGGTGCAGCTGCGACACGTCGACGCAGGCTCCTGCAACGGCTGCGAGATCGAGATCGCCCAGGCGTTCGCCCCAGTCTGCGACGCCGGACGCTTCGGAGCTCGCCTCGTGGCGTCACCTCGTCATGCCGACGGACTGCTCGTGACCGGTGTCGTGACCAAGAACATGGCAGTGCCGCTGCAGATGACGTTCGAGGCGACCCCCCGCCCTCGAGTGGTCGTCGCATGCGGAGACTGCGCCGTGAACGGCGGCCTGTTCGCCGGTGCCTACGGCGTGGCCGGATCGGTCCACGACGTCGTCCCCGTCGACGTCGAGATCCCGGGCTGCCCGCCCGAGCCCTCCGAGATCACCGAGGCGCTGCGAAGGCTCACCGGCCGTTGAGCACGGCGGCGTACTTCATCGGCCTGGGCGCGGCGAGCGCCGCAGCCCTGCTCGGAGCGGTGCTGCCGGCGCGCCGCCGCCTCCTCGCTGCCGCGGTGCTGAGCGCAGCGGCGTGCTTGGCCGCGCTGGTAGGTGCGGGCGACGTGCTGGTCTCGGGACACGCCTTCAGCGTCCACACGGCCCAGGTTCTTCCTCTCACCGGCGTCGACCTCTCGCTCGACCCGCTCGGGGCCCTGTTCGTCGCCGCCACCGCCGTCGTCGGGCTGGCTGTCTCGTGCTACTCGGTCGGCTACGGCGTGCATGCGACGCCGAGCCGGATCGCGACGGCGACGCTGCCAGCGTTCCTCGCCACCCTGCTCCTCGTCCCAGCCGCCGCCAGCGTGGCGACGTTCATGGTCGCCTGGGAGCTGATGGCGCTCACCTCCCTCCTGGCGCTGCTGACCGACCACCGCCGGCGCCGCGAGACGCGCGATGCCGCCCAGTGGTACGCGGCGATGACGCACATCGGCGCGGCGGCGATCCTGCTCGGCCTGGTGCTGCTCGCCGCCCACGCTGGCGGGCAGAGCTTCGCGGCGATCGCCGCACACCGTCGCCAGCTGTCGCTGCCGCTCACGTCGGTGGTCTTCGTCCTGACCCTCTTCGGGTTCGCGTCCAAGGCCGGCGCTGTGCCGCTGCACGTCTGGCTGCCCCGCGCCCATCCCGAAGCCCCGAGCCCCGTGTCCGCCCTCATGTCCGGGGCGATGGTCAACCTAGGCGTCTACGGCATCCTCCGCGTCGGCGAAGACCTCCTCGGCGGCGGGGAGATGTGGTGGTGGCTCGTGGTAGCCGCCCTTGGCGTCGTCTCGGCCGTGTTCGGGGCCCTGCATGCCGCGGCCAGCACCGACACGAAGCGCCTCCTCGCGTACTCGACGGTCGACAACGTCGGCCTCGTGCTCATCGGTGTCGGGGCAGCCGGGGCGCTGGCCGCCGGCGGCCAGCAGGCACTCGCTGGGCTGGTGCTGCTCGCCGCGCTGTTCCACCTCGTGAACCACGCACTGTTCAAGGGCTGCCTGTTCCTCGGGGCCGGCGCGCTCCAGCACGCGGCAGGAACCCGCGATCTCGACCGCCTGGGAGGTCTCGCCCGGAAGATGCCCGCGACGGCCATCTTCTTCGGGGCCGGGGCGCTCTCGATCAGCGCGCTCCCCGGGCTGAACGGCTTCGCCAGCGAGTGGCTCCTCTTCGAAGGGCTCCTGCAAGGCTTCGCCTCCCGCTCCGCGGTCACCGTGGCCGCCCTGCTGGCCGGGGTTGCCACCCTGGCCATCACCGGCGGGCTCACCGCCACGGCGTTCGTGAAGGCGCTCGGGGTCGGCTTCCTCGGGCAGCCCCGCTCCGAAGGCGCCGGGGCCGCCCGAGAGGTCGGTCCGTCCATGCTCATCGGCATGGGCTTTCTCGCCGGCGGATGCGTAGTGCTCGGTATCGTGCCCGGCGTGGTGCTCCCGGTGATCGACCGGGCGACGACCGCCGGCCTCGTCGCCGGCGCATCGCGCGCCATTCGCCCCGGGCTCGGGCTCGCTCTCGCCTCCGTGCACAGCGAGATCGATCCGGGGCTGCTCGTCGGCGGCCTCCTCGTCGCCCTCGTCGTCGCCTGGGGCGCGGTGCGCCTCGCTCCACGGTCCGCAGAGCTCCGCAGTCCCCGGCGTGCTGCGGCGTGGGGGTGTGGCCGGGACCTGCAGACCGCCCGCATGGAGATCACCGCCACGTCCTTCGCCGAGCCGCTCCAGCGGGTGTTCGCCGACGTGCTGCGGCCTGACCACGACCTCGAGGTCACCCACACGGCCGAGTCCCGCTACTTCCCCGAGGCCATCACCTTTCACCAGCGCGTGGACGACGCGGTCGAACGCGTCGTCTACCGGCCTGTCATGGCCGCAGTCGCCTGGTGGGGACACCTGGCCCGCCGGGTCCCCAACGGCAGCGTGCACCGCTACCTCGCTTTCGGCTTCGCCACGCTGGTGCTCGTCCTGGTCGTGCTGGCGTGATCGGCACGCTCGCCACCCTCGTCGCCACGAGCCCAGGTCTCCTGGCGAGGGTCGGAGCGTCAGCCCTCCAGGTCGTGGCCGTCTGCGTCGGTGGCCCGCTGCTCCTCGGCCTGATGGGAAAGATCCGCTCCCGAGCCGAAGGTCGCGTCGGTCCCCCGATCACTCAGGGGCTCCTCGACCTGCGCAAGCTGGTGCGCAAGGAGGCCATCCGGGCTGAGCACACGAGCGCTGTGGCTGCCCTGGCGCCGCTGGTGCTCGTCTCTTCGGCGGCGCTGTGCGCCGCGATCACGCCACTCGTCACCGCCCGTCCGGTCATCGCAGGCGGCGCCGACGTCTTCGCGGTCGTCTACCTCCTGCTGATGGGCTCGGTGGCGCTTGCTCTCGGCGGTCTCGACGCCGGCACCGCCTTCGGGGGGATGGGATCGAGCCGGGCCATGACCGTCGGGGCCATCTCCGAGCCGGCGTTGCTGGTCGCCGTCCTGGCGCTCGCCATCCAGGCGCACACGTCCAACCTGCCGGGCATCGTCAACGCGAGCCTCTCCCACCCCGAATGGCTGGCCAGCCCGCAGCGGCTCCTTGCCCTCGCCGCGCTCGTCGTCGTGGTCATCGCAGAGACCGGCCGGATCCCGGTCGACAACCCGTCCACCCACCTCGAGCTCACGATGATCCACGAGGCGATGATCCTCGAGTACGCAGGGCCCGACCTCGCCCTCGTCACCGTGGGCGAGGCGATGCGCCTGGGCCTCTTGCTGGGCCTCGTTGCCAACCTGTTCTTCCCCTGGGGCATCGACGCGTCCGGCGGCGGCCTCGCCATGCTGGTCGGGCTCGTGGCGCTCGGAGCCAAGACGGCGGCCATCGCCGCGTCTGTCGCCCTGGTCGAGGTCTCGACGGCCAAGCTCCGGCTCTTCCGGGTCCCCGAGCTGTTGGCCGGTGGCTTCGTCCTCGCCGCCGTGGCGGTCACGACCGGGCTGGTCGCGCGGTGAGATTCGGCGCCGCGATCGACGTGGCGGAGTTGGCTGCCGGGATCGTGCTCGCCGGTGCGGTCCTCGCCCTGTGGCGAAAGGACCTCCGCGCGCTGACCTCGGTGCTCTCGCTCCAAGGCGCAGCCCTCGCCACCGTGGCCGCGGTGCTGGCCGTCCGCGACGGTGACGTCGGCCTCGGCGTCGTGGCCGGCGTGGTGCTCGTAGCCAAGGGGCTCGTCATCCCATACCTCCTCGCCCGAGTGGTCCGCGCAGATCCGGGGAGCCGGGAGACGTCGCCGCTGGTGAACGTCCCGGCCTCCCTCTTCACCGCGGCGGTCCTGGTCGTCGTCTCCTACCTGGTCGCCGGCCGCCTCACCGCGCTCTTCCCGGACCCGCTCACCCGCCTCGCACCGCTCGGGCTCGCGACGGTGCTCGTCGGGTTCTTCGTTCTCGTCACGAGGAGGAAGGCGATCTCCCAGATCGTGGGGCTGCTCCTCGTCGACAACGGGGTCGCGCTCGTCGCCTTCCTCCTTACCGCCGGCGTGCCGCTCCTCGTCGAGCTGGGCGCCTCCCTGGACGTCCTCCTCGTCGTGGTCGTGCTCCAGGTGCTCGCCACCACGATGCAAGCCCGCTTCGGTCATGTCGACCTCGACCAGCTCCGGGAGCTCCACGACTGATGCTTCTCGTCGTCATCGTCTCCGTTCCGCTCGCCGCCGGCGCTCTGGCCGCCGTGCTTCCGTGGTGCCGGGCCATCGGCTGGGCGATGGCCCTCGCCGACGCCGCCGTGCTCGGCCTCGGCGTCGTCCTCGCCGTCCAGACCGATCGTCACCGCGCGGCCGATGGGCTCGACGGGTTGCTTCGCGCCGATGCGCTGAGCGCCTTCATGGTCGTCGTCATCGGCGCCGTCTCGCTCTTGGCGACGATCCAGTCGATCCGCTACCTCGAAGCCGAGATCGCCGGCGGCGAGCACAGCGCGCGGCACTCGTCGCTCTACAGCCTCCTCGTCCAGGTCTTCGTTGCCTGCATGCTCGCGGCGGTTCTCTCGGCCAACCTCGGGGCGCTGTGGGTGGCGGTCGAGGCGACGACGGTCGCCACCACCTTCCTCGTCGGGCACCGCCGGACCGACAAGGCGCTCGAGGCGTCGTGGAAGTACGTCCTCATCTGCTCGGTCGGCATCGCGCTGGCGTTCCTCGGCACCGTGCTCGTCTACTTCGCCGCGCTCCATGTCCCAGGGCACCCGACGGGCGCATCGGTGCTCGACTGGACCTCGCTCATGCACGACTCGCATCGGCTCGACCCCGGCGTGGTCCGCCTCGCTATGGCGCTCCTCGTCCTGGGCTATGGCACCAAGGTCGGGCTCGCCCCCATGCACAGCTGGCTCCCCGACGCGCACAGCCAAGCACCTGCACCGGTGTCGGCCCTCATGTCGGGCGTGCTGCTCACCGTGGCTTTCTACGCCCTCTTGCGGTTCAAGGCGGTGGCCGACGGGGCGCTCGGGCCGGACTTCACCCGCATGCTCCTCGTCATCGTTGGCCTCGCCTCCCTCCTCGTCGCCGCCTCGCTCCTCCTCACCCAGCGGGACGTGAAGCGGATGCTCGCCTACCACAGCATCGAGCACATGGGCCTCATCGCCTTGGGGGCAGCCGCGGGGACGACGCTCGCGATTGCCGCTGTGCTGCTCCACATCTTGGGCCATGGCCTGGCCAAGGCCGTGCTCTTCCTCGCTTCGGGCGAGATCCTCCTCGTCGAAGGCACGAGCGAGATCGACAAGATCCCCGCCCTCCTCGCCCGGCGGCCGCTGCTCGGCGGCATCTTCGGGTTCGGCCTCGTCGCACTGCTGGGCCTGCCCCCGTTCAGCCTGTTCGTGAGCGAGCTCAACATGATCCGCGGGGAGGCGGCCGTTGGGCTCGGCTGGGCGGCAGGCCTCTCGCTCGTGGCAATGGCCGTCATCTTCGCCGCGGTCATGGCGCACAGCCGCCACCTGCTCCTCGGCGGGCCGACGGCCAGCCCGTCGGCGACGTCACGGCTCGTCGGGATCCCCCTCGTCGGCGGCCTCGTCGCCTGCGCGGCCTTCGGGCTGTCCGCGTGGCCGCTCCAGTCGCTCCTCGACGCCGCTGCCCGGGTCGTGGTCAGATGACACTTCGAGAGCGAGCGGTCCCCTTGCCGGTGCGCACCTGCGAGTTGGTCACCGCCAGCGAGCTCGAAGCGAGGGCCAGGGCGCTGCTCGACGCGGGGTTCCGCCTGGCCATGGTCGCCGGGCACGACGACGGCCATGGCGATGGCCTGCGTGCGGTGTACGTCTTCTGCGCCGGGCCTCCCGATCGCCGCGTCGAGCTGCAGATCCGCCTCGACCCGAACCGCCCCGCCGTCCCGTCCCTCGCCGCCTGGTCGTTCCCCGCCAGCCGCTTCGAGCGCGAGCTGGCTGACCTGTTCGGCATCGAGCCACTGGGCCATCCCTTCCCCCGCCCGCTCGTGCGCCACCAGCACTGGCCACGGGACTGGTTCCCCATGCGCCGCGACGCCGGGGCGTCTCCGCCGTTGCGGGTCGGCGCCGAGCCGTTCCCCTTCGTCGCCGTGGAGGGGCCAGGCGTCTACGAGATCCCCGTTGGGCCGGTCCACGCCGGGTTGATCGAGCCCGGCCACTTCCGCTTCTTTGTCGTCGGCGAGACGATCCTGAAGATGAAGGCCCGCCTGTGGTTCGTCCACCGCGGTGTCGAGAAGCTCTTCGAAGGCCGGCCGGTCTCCGACGGCGTCGTCCTGGCGGAGCGGATCTCCGGCGACACGGCCGCCGCCCACGCCCTGGCGTACTGCCTCGCCGTCGAAGACGCCCTGAAGATCGAGGTCCCTCGAGACGTGCAGCTGCTTCGGGCGGTCGTGGTCGAGCTGGAGCGGGTCACGAACCACGTCGCCGACCTCGGCGCGCTCTGCAACGACGTGGGATTCGGCGTCGCCCAGGCGTACGCGCTCACGCTGCGTGAGACTCTGCTGCGCCTGGCCGGCGAGGTCACCGGGCACCGCCTGCTGCGCGGCGCCATCCGTCCCGGAGCAGCAACGCTGCGGCGTGTCCCCACCGGCGCCGAGCTCGCGGACGTCGCGGCGCGCGTGGAGCGCCTTGTCGACCTCGCCACTTCCAACGCCGTGGTGATGGATCGCTTCAAGGGGACGGCGGTCTTGCCCCGCCCCGACGCCGAGGCGATCGGGGTGCTCGGGGTCGTCGCGCGGGCGTCGGGGGTCGCCGTCGACGCCCGGATCGCGCACCCGTTCTGCGACTTCGGAGCAGACCTGGTTCCCGTCGTCGAGGCGAGCGGCGACGTGCTGGCCCGCTTTTCGGTCCGCGCCCGCGAGGCTGCGGCGTCGCTCCGCCTCGTCGAGGCGCTGGCCGGACGCGCCCGGTCGCTCGAGGCCAGCGTCGGCGGCCTGCCACAGAGGGGAGGCTCCGGGCTCGGGATGGTGGAGGGCTGGCGAGGCACGATCGTCCACCGAGTCGAGGTCGACGCAGACGGGCACCTCACGCGCGCCAAGGTCGTTGACCCGTCATTCCTCACCTGGCCGGCGCTGTCGGTCGCCCTCGGCGACACGATCGTCCCTGACTTCCCCCTCGCCAACAAGAGCTTCAACCTCTCCTACGCCGGCAACGACCTGTGAGCGAAGGGACCGGGAACGAGCCGGGAACGCGGACGAGACGGGTTCGGGCCGCCTCCGCCGGGCGGATGGGCGGCACCTGAGCTCCACCTGCAGCGCTCGTTCTCGGATGCAGATCCTTCCTATCTGCGACCTGCTCGCATTTACTCCTAGAGTGCTGGTGTGCACGAGCAGGCAGACGGACGCGCGGTCGCCACAGCACGGGCGGTCGCCACAGCACGGGCGGTCGGCGAGCCCGGCGGCGACGGTGGCGCAGGGATGGGCCTGCGCCAGTCGTTCAGGCTCGGCGACCTCGTGCCGCTGTCGGTCTCGAGCGTCGGCCCGATGTTCTCGGTGGCGGCGACCGGGGGGGTCATGGCAGCTCAAGCTGGATGGTGGACGTTGCCCGCGATCGGGGTGCTGGCGATCCCCTTCGTCCTCTCGAGCTTCGTGTTCCGACTGCTGAACCGGCACTTTCCCCACGCAGGCGCGTCCTACCACTGGTCGGCTCGCATCGTGGGGCCCGGCCTCTCCCGCTACCAGGCGTGGATCTTGATCCTCGCCTACTTCTTCTCCATCCCTCCGATCGCCATCCCCGCCAGCTCCTACACCTTGGCGTTGGTGGCGCCCCACTACCACGCGCCCGTGATCGTCCAGATGCTCGTGACGCTCTTTTGGATCTGCTTCGCAGCGGTCCCGCTGCTGCTCGGGGCGCGCCCGACGGCGCGGATCACCCAGGTCTTCTTCGCCGTCGAGGTGGCGTCGCTCTGCTCTTTCGGGGCGCTCGGCGCGCTGCGGTGGTCGAAGATCTCGGTCCCGGTCCACTTCGGATCCCCTCCGATCGGCGGGATACTCGTGGTCGCGGTGGTCGCAGCGACGATCCTCGACGGCTGGGAGATCGACAGCTACGCCGCGGAGGAGTCCCGCCGCCCTCGCGCCCATCCGGGGATCGGCGGGATCATCGGTGCGCTCGGAGCGCTCCTCTTCTACGCGATCTTGTACCCGCTCATGCTGGGCGAGACTCCGCTGCGCCAGCTCGCCGGCTCCCCTGACCCGCTGGTCGCGTGGTCGCACCGTCTCGTGCCCGGCGACCCGTGGGCGATCTTGATCCCGATCCTGGCCTCGACTGCCGGAGGCCTTTGGCTGACGAGCTTCATCTTGACGCGCGCGCTGTACGCGATGGGCCGGGAGCGATTGGTCCCCCGGCAGTTCGCACGCCTCAACCGTGCCCGCGTGCCCCATGTCGCCATCGTCGCCTCGCTGGGCGCCGCCGGGTTGGTCTGCGCGCTCCAGCTGTTCGTCGCCTCGCTCAGCTCGTTCTTCAGCCTGCTTCTCTCGACCGCGGGGTTCTTCCTTCTCGCCGAGTTCTTCTTGGACTCGATCACCGCGGTCGTGTTCCTCACCGTCGGTCACAAGCGCCTCCCTGACGTCGAGTTGCAGCCCCACGGCCACCCGGGGCTCCTTCTCGGCGCGCTGTTCTCGAGCGCCGTGATGGGGCTGTTGCTCGTCGGGTTCTTCGTGTTCGGACCCCGGGCGTTCGGGGGCGGGATCGACGAGACCCTCGGGGCGCTGCTCGGGCTCGGGTTCGCGTTCGCCTGGTGGACCCGCCGACGAGCGAGGGGGCCGGTGACGTTCGAGGGGGGCGACGTCGCCGCTCCGGTCGCCCTCGACGCGTGAGGGTGGAGACGCGCCGTGGGTTGGCGGCTTACGAGAAGGGCGACGCGCGTCCCAGCTGGTGGCGCAGACACGCGTCGAGCGTCGGGCGGCGGAAGCGGAACCCCGTCGCTTCGAGCCGTGCAGGAGCGACGCGCTGGCTCGCGCACGCGAGCTCCCGCGCACCTTCGGAGCCCAGGACCGCAGCGGCCGCCGCCTTGGGCACGGCGACGCGCGCCGGGCGGTGCAAGACCCTTGCGAGCGTCTGCGTGAGCTCCCGGTTGCAGACGGGGTTGGGTGCGACCGCGTTGAGCGCACCTGCCATGTCCCGGTCGACGAGCGCCCTCGCGTAGACGTCGGTCAGGTCGTCGAGGTCGATCCACGACAGCCACTGGTTGCCGTCGCCGACCCGCCCGCCGAGGCCCGCGAGGAACAGGGGGCGCAGGAGCGCGAGCATCCCGCCACCTGCGGACAGCACGATGCCGGTACGCACGACGGCGACGCGCATGCCGGCGTCGGCGGCATCCTTGGTCGCCGCTTCCCACCGTGCCACCACGTCGGCGAGGAAGCCGTCACCGCGGGCTGCCCCTTCGTCGAGGAGCTCGTCGCCGCGGTCGGGGCCGTAGTAGCCGATCGCGGAAGCTGCGACCAGCACGCGAGGGCCGCTCGCCTGCGCCAGCGCGCCGGCCAGCCGGCGAGTCGGCTCGATCCTGCTCGAGGCGATCGCTTCCTTGTGCCGGCTCGTGAAGCGCCCGGCGATGGAAGCGCCGGCGAGGTGGACAACGGCGTCGACGTCCTCGAAGACGCCAGGATCGGGGTCCAAGGGATCCCACGCGCGCTCGTCGTCGGCTCGTGGGGCGCGCCGGACGAGCCGGATCACCCTGTGGCCCGCGGTCGAGAGGAACGCTGAGAGCGCGGTGCCGACCAGGCCCGAAGACCCCGTCACCGCGACGGTGAGTGCCGTGGGATCGATCCGTCGAAGGTCGGATTGCACGCCGAGGTCGTCGCGGAGCTGGGTGTGCCGGTAGGCGAACATCCTTTGAAGCGCGAACGCGGGGATGGGGGTCGAGACCCTGTCGGTGAGCCGCGTGCGGCCCGGGCCTTCTGGCGCGAAGGAGTGCACGTGGCGCCAGGGGAGGGGAGGCGAGACGAGATCGTCCACGAAGCGGTACGGCGGTTCGTAGTCGTGGTGCTGGGCGACCCAGCGGATCCCGCCGGGCAGGCGGACCACCGCTCTTCCGTCTGCGAGCGACGGCGTTTCTGTCACGAGGCGGGCTCCGAGCCACGGCGGGGTCAACCTCTGGAACGCGCCCGGTCGCTCGTGCCAGCCGAAGACGTCGCCGATCGGGTGGTCGAACACGCTCGAGTACTCGATGCTCATCTCGCCACACTCTCACGCAGCTAGGCTCGCTGCGCGTCTCGAGACGCTCGCTTCGCGCCTCGAGACGGCACCCGCGCAAGGGCACCCGCACGGGGGGGAACCGCTGGACGGGGGCGCCTTGCCCCCAATTCTCAGATTTGATTAGATGTCAGAAGTGCGACAAGACTCACGGCCTGTGACCACAGCACTCGTGACAAGGGGGGCTTTCATGGTTCGTCGTTCCTGGCTCAAGGCAGCAGCCGCAGTTGCCGGGTCGATCGGTCTCGTGCTCGGGACGGTCGGCGTGGCAGGCGCGGCCGCGGCCCACCACAAGGCGGCGAAGGGCAAGCCGATCATCATCGGCGCGGTGATCGACGAGACGAGCACCATGAAGCCGTTCGACCAGCCGGCCATCGAGGCGGCCCAGATCTGGGCCAAGAAGGTCAACGCGAGCGGCGGCGTGCTCGGCCGTCCCATCAAGTTCAAGGTCTTCAACGACCAGCTCCAGCCGTCGCTGACCCGCTCCGACGCGCTGAGGGCGATCGCGCAGGGGGCCTCCATCCTGTGGACCACGTGCGACGTGACATTCGCGACCCCGGCCATCCAGGTGGGGCTGGCGCACCACATGCTCGTCGTCTCGCCGTGCACCGGGACCAACGAGATGGGCCCGTCGCGCTTCGGCGCCCCCGGGAAGCTGGCGTTCAGCTTCGGCAACGCCCCGACGTCGGACGGTGCCGTGCTCGCGCGGCTGCTCATGCAGAAGGGGTGGAAGACCGCCACGGTCGTCACGGACAAGCTGCTCACATACTTCGTGGACGTCTGCCAGAACTTCACCACCGACTACCAGAAGATGGGCGGGAAGATCGTCTCGCAGCTCACCTACACGACGGGTGACCACACGGTCACCCAGGTCGCGCAGAAGGCCGCGACCTCAGGCGCGGCGGCCACCGTCCTGTGCACGACGACCACGCCGACACTGCCGGCCTTCGTCACCTCTGCAAGGACCCTCGGCAACACGAAGCCGATCGTCGGCCCCTGGGCGATCGATGGCGGCTTCTGGGAGCCGAAAACATCGAAGATCTCGAACAACATCTGGTGGGCGACCTACGCTTCGGTCTTCGGGGACGACCCGAACCCCCAGATCCGCAGCCTGTTCAAGCAGATGAAGTCGTTGGGCGAGACGCCGCTGACCGGCGGGTTCGTGACCGGGCCGACCGCGCTGCAAGGCGTCATCGCCGCGATCAAGCGCACGCACGGCACACTCAAGGGTCCGAAGCTCGCCGCCCAGATGGTGAAATTCCACAATGTCCCCACCCTGTCGGGGCCGGTGAGCTTCTCGGCGAAGTTCCACGCGGTCGTCGGACGGCCGTACCGGATCATCGAGGTCAAGAACGGCAAGCCGCACTTCGTGGAGATGCTGAGCCCGGGGAAGTACGCCGGCGGAGCGTAGGTCGTGAGCGAGGGCGCCGACGACGGTCACCTCCTGGTCTGCCAGGAGGTGACCGTCGCATACGCAGGGTTGCGTGCGCTCAGCGCAGTGAGCCTCACGCTGGACCGAGCAGAGATCATCGGCCTGATCGGCCCCAACGGGGCGGGGAAGACGACGTTGGTCAACGCGATGAGCGGGTTCGCTCCGATCACCCACGGCAGCATCCAGCTCGGTGGAGCCGAGATCTCGAAGCTGTCGCCGGAGCGGCGTGCCCACCGGGGGCTGGCGAGGACCTTCCAGCACGGCCGGCTGTTCGGCGACCTGAGCGCGCGGGAGAACGTCGAGCTCGGCGCCATCGCGGTCGGGTGCTCCGCCCGTGAGGCGCGCCGGCGGACGCATGCGTTGCTGGAGGAGATCGGGCTCCTCGACCTGGCGGCCTCTCCCGCGTCCGAGCTCTCCCACGGCGACCAGCAGCGGGTCAGCGTCGCGAGGGCGGTCGTGGCCGAGCCGGCGGTCCTGCTGCTCGACGAGCCGGCGGCGGGACTGCCCGCCGAGGGGCTCGGCGAGCTCGCCTCCCTCGTGGAGCACGCCCGATCGGCCCGGGGTGCGGGCGTCGTCGTGATCGATCACAATGTCGAGTTCGTCCTAGGGTTGAGCGATCGGGTCGTCGTGCTGGACCATGGTGAGGTGCTGACGGAGGGAACCCCGGCGCACGTGCGCAGCCACGCGGGCGTGGCGGCTGCCTACTTCGGTACCGTCGGTAGCGTCGGCACCGACGGCACCGACGGCACGGACGAGGCGGGGACCCGCACGGTGCCGGTGCCATGAGCGAGACCGTGGCCCGCTCGGCCGCGCCCGCACCGACGGCCGGGAACGGTCCGGGGCCGGCGGCCCCTCAGCTGCTCGAGGTGTCGGGACTGCGGGTCACCTACGGCAGGGCTCAGGCGGTCGACGGGGTGAGCTTCGCGGTCGGCGAGGGCGAGCTCGTCGGGGTAGTCGGCCCCAACGGCGCGGGGAAGAGCTCCACGCTGCTGGCGGTCATGGGAGAGGTGCGCCGAGCGGCCGGCGAGGTGCGTCTCCGGGGGGTGCCACTGCCCGGCCGGCCGGAGAACGTCGTGCGAAGCGGGATGGCGATGGTGCCCGAGGGCAGGCGCCTGTTCCCCTCGATGACGGTCCAGGAGAACCTCCAGCTCGGTCGGTTGGCCAGGCGCCAAGGCCGGGTCCCGCGGCTGAGCGACGACGAGGTCGCGGCACTGTTCCCGGTGACCGCCGAGTTCGCCCGCCGCCGGGCCGGGCTGCTCTCGGGGGGCCAGCAGCAGCAGGTTGCCATCGCTCGTGCGCTGCTCTCGGACCCCGACGTGCTCTTGCTGGACGAGCCGTCGCTCGGCCTGTCGCCGACCATCGTCGCGTCCGTCTTCTCCGCGCTCGAGCGCGTCAACTCGCTCGGTGTCGCCATCTTGCTGGTGGAGCAGCGGGCCGAGATGACCCTCGAGTTCTGCTCCCGGAGCTACGTGCTCGTCGGGGGCAGGATCCGCTTCGAAGCCGACCGGCACACCAGCGTGGAGACGGTCATGGCCGCCTACTTCGGCGGGGAGCCGGTCGCATCGGGGAACCGGCCTTGACCGTCGTCGGGTACCTGGTCAACGCGATCTCGCTGGGGGCGCTCTACGCGCTGATCGCCGTCTCGGTCGGCCTCGTCTTCGGCGTGCTCCGGCAGATCAACCTGGCCCAGGGCGAGGTGATCACGTTCGGGGCGTACTCGCTCTGGCTCATGCGCTCGTTGCCTACGTGGCTCGCCATCGTGCTGTGCTTCGCGGTGTGCATCGCCGCGTCGCTCCTGCTGCAGGTGGCCGTCTTCCGCCCGCTGCGCGGCGCGTCGGCGCTCACCACGCTTGTCGCCACGTTCGGGGTGAGCTACGGCCTCGAGGCCCTCTGGCTGATCATCTTCGGACCGAGCGGCAACACGGTGTCCATGCTCACCAGCCTGAACAACACGGTCGTCGGCGGTGCGGTCGCGCTGCGCTGGATCACCTTGGTGGAGATCGGCGCGGCGGTCGTGCTGCTGGGCGGCCTGCTGCTGCTCCTCTTCCGCACGTCGCTCGGCATGCGGATGCGGGCGGTCGCCGAGGACCTGCGCGCCGCGAGGCTCGTCGGCGTGCGCATCGGGCAGGTGGTCACGTGGGCGTTCGTGCTCAGCGGCGCGAGCGCAGCCGTAGTCGCCGTGCTCGCCACGGTCCAGACGCCGCTCGTCACCCCGACCTTCGGGCTGAACCTGATCATCTTCGCACTCGTCGGCGTGGTCCTCGGGGGCCTCGACCACTTGGGACGTGCCACGGCCGGCGGCTTCATCGTGGGGTTCGTGAATTCGCTGCTCGGATCCATCCTTCCCGAGCAGGAGCTCGTCTTCGTGACGTCGCTCACCTTCCTGTTCGTCGTCGTCGTCCTCGTGGTGCGCCCTGCCGGACTGCTCGCCCCGCGGGGTGCGGACGTGGAGCGGGTGTGACGCGCTCGACGCTGCGCCTGGCCGCGGAGCTGCTCGGTCCGCTCGCCGTGGTGGGTCTCGTGGCGCTGGTCGCCGCCCACCTGTCGACATCCGACCAGACCGACGCGATCAACGTGCTCGTGATCGCGACGATCGTGATCGGCCTCTACGTGTTCATCGGCAACTCCGGCGTCATCTCCTTCGGGCAGATCAGCTTCGCAGCCGTCGGTGCCTTCGCGGCCGGGATCTACACGACCCCGGTCACCACCCGGCAGACGACGATGCCGCACCTCTTCGGGATCCTGGCCCGACCGGTGCTCACGAACGTGGAGTCGATCCTCCTCGCTGCCGGCCTCGGCGCGCTGTTCGCGCTGCTGGTCGGGCTGGCGCTCATGCGCCTGTCCGGGCTCGCCGCCGGCATCGCCACGTTCGCCGTCCTCGAGATCACCTACAACATCCTCGCCAACTGGGACAAGATCGGTCCGGGACCCACGACCTTGGCCTCGGTGCCGGTGACGACGGGCGTGGGGCAGGCGACCGTCGGCTGCGCCGCCGCGGTGGTGATCGCCTTCGTCTACCAGCGCTCGCGCTCGAGCCGGCTGCTCCGGGCGTCGCGGGCGGATGCCCTGGCAGCCCGGGGGATCGGCGTCTCGATCGTGCGGCACCGCCTCGGTGCCTTCGTGCTCTCCGGGGCGATCTGCGGGCTCGCCGGCGCGCTGTACGTGCATGCGCTGGGGAGCATCAACGTGACAGAGGTCTACCTCACCCTCACCTTCTCGACCCTCGCGATGCTGGTGGTGGGGGGCTCGCAGAGCCTCTGGGGGGCCACGCTGGGCGGCATCGTCCTGGGCATCCTGTCGTCGTTCTTGACCAATGCCGAGAACGGCACGACGGTCTTCGGGCTCAGCTTCACGCTCCCCAACGGGCTCAACTCGATCATCTTCGCCGTCCTCTTCGTGGGAGCCCTCATGCTCTTCCCGAGGGGCCTGACCCGAAATCGCGAGTTCCTGGCGAAGTGGCTCGGGGAGCGTCCCTCGAGGTCTGGGGCCGCTCTCAGCGGTCCGGAAGGGCCCGGTGGCGTCGTGCCCGCAGCAGCCGGGCACGACGGTGGGCCAGAGACAGCCGCGAGGTCGCGCGCGACGACGGCGGCCGAGCCCAAGCCATGAGCCGGCGCCGTGCTCGTGGCGACGAGCGCGGCGGTCAGGCCCTACGACGCGACCTGCGCAGGAGCCGCCGGGCGACGAGCGATCCGGACACGCCGCCCAGCCCCGGCCCCGGATGCGTGCTCGCGCCGATCTGGTACAGGCCGCGAACGGGGGTACGGTGGCCGGCCAGCTCGGGACGCGGCCGGAACATGAGGTTCTGGTCGAGATCGCAGGCTCCGGCGTAGATGTCGCCGCCGACCAGGTTCGGATTGGCGCGAGCGATGTCCGCGGGGGAGAGCGCCACGCGGGCCCGCACCGAGGCGTCGAACCCCTCGATCTGGCGGGACAGGCGCGCATGGATCCGGTCGGCGTAGCGCTCGCGCAGCGACTCCGTCCACGTGCCGTCGCCGACGTCGATGGAACCTCCGGCGTCGCCCCGCGGGCGCGCCGGGAGCTCCTGCAGCTGGATCCACAGGATCCACGCTCCGCGAGGCGCGCGCGTCGGGTCGACGGCGCAGGGCTGGCCGCAGACGATGGTCGCCTCTTCTGGGAGCAAGCCGCGCTCTGCCTCGCCGACCGCCTTGGAGACGCCGGAGAGGCCCGAGGTCAGGTGGACGACGGGAGTTCTGCCCAGCCGGTCGTCGGCGCGCCAGCGCGGCGGAGCGCTGAGCGCGTAGTGGATCTGCATGCCCGCACGACCGAAGCGGAAGCGCCGAGCTGCGCGCCGCGCCCATTCGGGGACGGGTGCGTCGGCGAGGAGCCGGTCGTAGAGGGCGGGTGGCGTCACGCTGCAGACCACTGCGCGGCGGGCGCCCACGACCGCACCTGTGGTCAGGCGTACCCCGGCCGCACGCCCGCCGCTGACCAGCACGCGGTCAACGTCGGCGCCGGTTCGGCACGTCCCGCCATGCGCTTCGATGACGTCGCGGAGCGCCTCGACCAGCCGGGCGCCGCCGCCGGCGGGCACCGGCAGGCCGACTGCTTCGAGCAGCGCCACGATCGCCCGGCCCATGACGCCGGACCCTGCGGCATCGGGCCCGAGCCCCGTGTGGAGCACCCACGGCGCGAACAGCGTCCCGGGCGCCGGGGTGCGGTAGGTGGACTCGAGCCACGTACGCGCGCTCTCGGCGAGGGAGCCAGCCAGGGACTGCGCGCCGTGGCGCCCGAGGCGCCGCCTCGCTGCCAGCGCGGAGCGCAGCGTCGTCGTGCTCAGCACTTCGTCGCCCAGCAGGCTCATCACCCATGGGGCCACGGCGTCGAAGCCATGCCGGTCGGCGGCGAAGCGCGCACCCTCGCCCAACCCATGACGCTCGAGCTCCGCCACCGTCTCGTCTCTGGCGCGAGTCATCACGATCGCGCCGTCGTCGTTGACGGCCGCGGTGACCGCGTGCGCCGTCTCATAGCGCAGCCCGTGGCGCGCCAGCTCGGCGCCGAGCGCTTGGTAGGCGTCGGAAGCGACGAACAGCGGGTGCCACGCGCTGAACACGTCGTGGACGAAGCCCTCGTGCGTCAGCTCGGCGGACCGGATCGCTCCTCCGAGCACGTCGGCCTGCTCCAAGACTGCGACGCCGACGCCGGCACGGGCGAGGAGGGCGCCGCACACGAGCGCGTTGATCCCGCTGCCGACGATGGCGACGTCCGTCGCGTCCGGATCGGCCCCTCGAGGGACCGCGACGCGCGAGCTCATGGGGCACGAGCCTACCAGCAGGGCTTGCGCCGAGCCGGAGAGTCTGATCAAATATCCCCGACAAGGTGAAGGACACGGACGCCGACGAGGGGCGAAGAGGGGAGAGACGCAGTGGCTCGTGAATTGCGCATCGGGATGATGCAGCTCACCATGGAGCCGCTCGAGGACATCCTCTCCCATGCGGCGCACCTGGATCGAGGTGGCTTCGACACCATCTGGCTCGCCGAGGCCTACCCGTGGTGGCGTCTCCACTCGATGGAGGCGCGGTCTTCCACGGCGCTGTCGGCGCTGATCGGCCGGGAGACGTCGCGCTTGGCCGTCGGGTGGGGGATCATCTCTCCCTACACGCGTCATCCGATCCAGGTGGCCATGGAAGCGCGGCTCAGCCAGGAGGCTCTCGGCCCCGACCGCCTGTTGATCGGGTTCGGCGCGTCCAAGATCTTCATGCGGGAGGCGGGCATCGGGACCCGCGGCCCGGCGAAGCCGCTGCAGACGGTCCGCGAGAGCGTCGAGATCGTGCGAGCGGTGCTCGGAGGCGACGAGGTCGAGTACCACGGCTCGGTCTTCGACGCCGTGGTGCCCGCCCTCCGGCCCGATGCGGCGTGCCCTCGAGAGGTGTCGCCCATCTACGTCGCGGGAACCGGTCCGCGGCTCCAGCGGACGGCGGGAGAGATCGCCGACGGCCTCCTCACGCCGAGCATCACTACCCCCGAGTTCGTGCGCCGGTCCCGTCGAAACCTTGCAGAGGGTGCGACGAAGGCGGGGAGGGATCCTGACGCCATCGACCTCGGGTGCACGATCGTGGCGTCGATCGACGAGGACCGTGAGAAGGGCCGCGAGGGTGCTCGCGAGATCGCCGGGATGTACCTCGCCAACAAGGTCGAGAACATCCAGGCGTCTGCCGACGAGCTGCTCGAGTCGGCAGGGCTCGACCGCGAGGAGATCAGGCCCATCGCGGAGGCGATGCGACAGGGAGGGCGGCTCGCTGCCGCGGCGGCCGTGACCGACTCGATCCTCGACCGGACGAAGCCGATCGCCGGCACCCCGGGCGACTGCATCGCCGCGATCGAGGAGTACGCGGACGCCGGTTGCACGCACATCATGCTCGAGCTGTGGGGCGCGCACCGGGAGGCGCAGCTCGACCTCTTCGCCTCCCAGGTGCTCCCGCACTTTCGCCGATGACGGCGAACATCGGCCATCTCGGGGATCTCCAGGTGGGAAGGATCTCATCGTGCATCGACGAGCGCCGGCTCGTCGACACCGCTCGCGCCCTCGTCGACACCCCGAGCCCTACGGGCAGCGAGGACGCGGTCGCTCACGTCGTCAAGGCCCGCTGCGAGGCGCTCGGGCTCACCACGGTGCTCCAAGAGGTGGAGCCCGGACGACCGAACGTGCTCGCGACGCTGCCCGGCTCGGGGGGCGGGCGGACGTTGATGTTCAACGGGCACATGGACACCTCGTACTCGGGGGCCGAGCCCCATCTGCGGGGCCGGCCCGGGTTCCAGCCCGCCGCCTACGAGCGCGACGGGCGGCTCTGGGGCCTGGGGATCGCCAACATGAAGGGTGCGATCGCCTGCTACCTGGAGGCGGTCGCTGCGCTCCATGACGCCGGCGTACGCCTGAGAGGATCGGTCGTGGTGGCGGCCGTGGTCGGCGAGATCGAGAAGACCCAGTGGGGCACCGAGTACACGGGAGCCCAGTACCGCGGCTACTCGGCCGGCAGCCACTACCTCGCTTCGCACGGGGGCGGGGCGATCGACCTGTGCGTCCTGGGGGAGCCGACCGAGAACCGGGTGGTGACCGGCCACTATGGCACCGTCTGGGTTCGCATCTCCTGCACCGGCCCGTTCGTCCACACCGCCTTTTCCCGGGCGTTGCGGGGGGACAACTCGATCTTGCGCATGGCTGGCGCGCTTCCCACGATCGAGCGCTGGATCGAGGCCTTCGAGGAGGAGAGCGTCTACGGCGGCAAGCCCGGCGTCGTGAACCTGGGCGCAGTGCGCGGCGGCGACCCCTGGCGGGCGAGCCGTACCCCTCAGCGCACCGACGTGTTCCTCGACGTCCGGGTCCCGCCGACGATGACGCTGCAGCACGCCTCTCATCGCGTCGGGGCGCTCGTGGCAGAGCTCCGGGCAGCATTTCCCGACGCCGGCTTCGACCACGAGGTCTTCGTCACCAGCCCGGGAGCAGAGATCGAGGCCGACCACGATCTCGTGCGAGCGCTCGAGGTGTCCCACTCCGACGTCTTCAGCGAACGGCCCGAGCACGACACGGTGCGATGGTCGTCGGACGCGTCGATCCTCACCCGCTACGGGATCGCGACCGTCAACTACGGAGCGTCGAGCGGGCTCCCGCATCCCGACGGGGAGAACCTGTCCATCGATGACCTCGTCTCGACGGCGAAGG
>JAKBTL010000085.1:0-4003 GCA_021844425.1 Actinomycetes bacterium
CGCGCCGATGCGACGCTCGCAGACGTTCGCGCGAGAACGGGTGATGACTACGGCGGTGCGTTCGCCGCGCCGACCAGGGCAGCGAGCGTGGTGCGACGCCGGCGCCGGGACCTCGGTGCGAGCCCGCCCGCCTCGCGACGTCGGTCGTCTTCTTGGCGCGCCACGAAGGCATCGGCAACCGCCAGGTTGCGCACGACGAGGGCGCAGGCAAGGAACAAGGAACAAGGTCATGGGGGTGAGCCCCATCACCCGGCACCAGCCCCTGGCCACGTCGATGGTGGCGGGGTCCTTCATCCGGGCGTCCGATCGCTCTGCAGCAGATCTGCGCGCAGAAGAGCGGTGCCAGGTCGCTGCGGGGTAGTCGTGGCGCCGGGCGGTCTTGGCGTCGACCGAGGGTGGCACGGTGACCGTGACCTTCGTGCAGCAGGCCGGGCGGCGCTCTGCGGGGGAGAGAGGCAAGCGCCGTGCGCTCCTCCCACAGCGCGCAGCGGACCTTGCCCATCACGGCACATCGCCCGGTGGGTGCCGTCTTCGTCGTCGCCGCTCACCCACCCGAGCTTGTAGGAGGCGAGCTCTTCTGCGCGCCGGTCGTGGGCCGCGGTCTCCTCCCTCGAGGGGCTCGTGGAAGGGGCGAGGGGCTGAAGAGCCCCTGCGGGGTCATCGAGCAGTACGGGTTCTCCTGGAAGGCGACGTCGCCAGCATGGGTGCCCTCGGTGCGTCGGCTGCTGGGGTGCAGGTCGATGGCCAACATGGCGCCGGCGGTCCGCAGCGTCAGGACGAAGTGCTCTGGCACCCGGTGGGCGTAGCCCGAGTCGCAGATGACGTCCACACGGTCTGCGTGCCGTTCAATCCGATCCCCGCCCCAAGTCTCATCGCGGCGTTCGCAATCCGCCAGCGCCTTCCTGAGCAGTGTGGGCGCCGAGCGCTCAGCCCGTGGGTGATCTCTCGATCAACACCTTAATGCCCAGGTCAACCCCAGACGTGATGACCTCCCCGAGGAGCCGGGTGGGACATCCCACGACCTCCGGACGGTCGCGCCGCCGGGTTGGCGACGCGGTGTCGCATGCGCCATCCCGAACCGCGTCACAGCCGCCTTGCAGAATGGGGAGATGGCCGACGCCTGCTCTTCCCCCATGCTCCCGCTGCGCTGGACCGAGTCCTCGGCGAGCTGCACCGACCCCGAGGACGAAGACCTGTCCGACGTAGACGGCAGAGCTGCACCCGACCTCGACGGCGGAGGTGCACCCGACCCTGAGGACTCGACCCGACCCGCAGACGGCGATGTCCCACACCCCAGCGTGGTGGTGCGAACGAGCTCTCGACGGCGTAAGACCGCCGTGGCATTCTGGGAGAACGGCCAGATCGTCGTGGTGCTGCCGGCTCACGTCCCGCAGGCCGACCGGCCGGGCCTCGTCGATCGGCTCGTCGCGCGAGTCCTGGCCAAGCGCCCCCGAGCGACCACGTCCGACGACGCTCTCTCGGCGCGCGCCGCGCTGCTTGCTGACCGATATGTCAGGGGCGTCCGGCCGACCTCGATCCGCTGGGTGACGAACCAGGGAAAGCGATGGGCGTCCTGCTCCCCGCAGACGGGCGAGATCCGGATCTCCCACCGGCTCCGCGCGGTCCCAGGGTGGGTGCTCGACGCAACGATCGTGCACGAGCTCGCGCACCTGCTCCACGCTGACCATTCGACCGACTTCCATGCCGTTGCCAACCGGTATCCACGCCAGCACGACGCGCACGTCTTCTTGGAGGGGTACTCACTCGGTCTCCATACAGCATCGTGACGTCGATGCGAGCGGTCGACCGGCTGGCGAAGCCGACGAACACCGAAGCCAAGACTGCCGAATGCGCCGAATGCGCCGAATGTGGCGAGAGTGGCGAGAGTGGCGAGAGTGGCGAGAGTGGCGAGAGTGGCGAGAGCGACTAGGGGAAGGACCGCTGGCGAACGAATGCGAGCGGACGAACGGGACAACCGGATACGAACGCGGACAACCGGATAACGTCGGCACTCGTGGCGCCGCACGCGAAGGTTCTCACCGTCTCGGAGTCCGTGCACGCAGGCACCCGAGAGGACCGTTCAGGGACGGCGCTCGCCGACCTTCTCACCCGAAGCGGCTTCGAGGTGATCGAGCGACGGACCGTCCCCGACGGCGTCGAACCTGTCGCCTCTGCCCTCGTCGACATGGCGGACGGCTTCAGCGGGCTGCTCGTCACCACCGGAGGCACCGGCTTCGCTCCGACCGACCTCACGCCCGAAGCGACGCTGCACGTCGTCGACCGCCAAGCGCCGGGGCTCGCCGAGGCAATGCGCGCGGTCAGCCCGCTCGGTCGGCTCTCGAGGGGCGTCGCGGGCACGCTGGGAACCTGCCTCGTCCTGAACGTCCCCGGCTCCCCGTCGGGTGCGATCGAGTCGCTGGCCGCAGTCGTCGACGCCGTCCCCCATGCGCTCGACCTCCTCAGTGGCGGCAGACCGCACTGAGCCGCGGCATCGTCCGTCCCAGTGCCGCCGGATTTCTCCAGCCACCGTGCTCGGCGGCGGCCTCGGTAGACTGGCTGCGATGCCTATCGACCGGGCGCTCGGTTTCGCTACGCCGAGGGGTGCCGCCTCGTCGGGCGTGCCGACACCGTGACTGCCGTACGCATCGCGATCTCGGGCCGACCCCCGAGCCCGGCGACCTCGCCGGACGTCGACGTGCCGGAGATGCCCACCGAGGGTCCGCTCGTCGACCGCTTCGGACGCGTCCACGACGATCTCCGCCTGTCGGTCACCGATCGCTGCAACCTGCGCTGCGTCTACTGCATGCCGGCCGAGGGGATGACGTTCCTCCCGCGTGCCGAGATCCTCAGCTTCGAAGAGATCACCCGCGTAGCCCGCGTCGCACGGGCGCTCGGAGTGAGGTCGGTCCGTCTCACCGGTGGCGAGCCCTTGGTGCGCCGGGGGATCTGCGACCTCGTCGCGCGGATCGCTGCGCTCGGGTTCGACGACGTGGCACTCACCACCAACGCGATGATGCTCTCGCCGATGGCCCAACAGCTTGCCGCGGCCGGGCTTCGGCGGGTGAACGTCAGCTGCGACTCGCTGCGACCCGAGCGGTTCTCGGCAATCAGGCGACGCGGCAAGCTCGAGACCGTCCTCGACGCGATGGACGCTGCGGAGGACGCTGGGCTCTCTCCGATGAAGGTGAACGTCGTCCTCCTCCGGGGACGCAACGACGACGAGATCCTCGACTTCGCCGCCTTCGCTCGGGAGACCGGACGGGTCGTCCGTTTCATCGAGTACATGCCCCTCGACGCCGACGGCGCGTGGGAGCGCGCGCGGCTGGTGCCAGGACGCGAGGTGGTCGAGCGCGTCAGCGCAGTGTGGCCACTCGAAGCCGTACAGCAGGACGGCGACCCCGCGCCCGCCGATCGCTATCGCTTCGCGGACGGCAAGGGGGAGATCGGCGTGATCTCGACGGTCACGGAGCCGTTCTGCGGGACCTGCAACCGGCTCCGGCTGACCGCCGACGGCTCCATCCGCAACTGCCTCTTCTCCGATGCGGAGCACTCCGTGCGCGACGTCCTCCGAGACGGCGGGAGCGACGAGGACGTCGCGATGCTGCTGCGGCGTGCGGTGTGGGGGAAGCTTCCCGGCCACGGCATCAACGAACCGGGCTTCCTCCGGCCTCGGCGCTCGATGTCGATGATCGGCGGGTAAGCGCCTTTCGCACCGTCGTTGCGGACCTGGCGCAGCTGCGAGGGCTCAGCGCCCAGCGTGCCGGCGACGCCACCAGAAGAAGAGCGCTGCGACGACAGCCAGTATCGGCAGGGCTCGCTTGGCGATGACCGGGCCGACGACGCGCTCGACGTCGACGGGGACGACCTCCCGAGCCTGACCCGGCACGCCTGGGGCGACCCCCAGCTGGCGAGTGCTGTCCTGCGACGCCACGCCTGGGGCGACCTCGGTCACGCCGGCGATGCCGCCGGCCCCGGCTCCCTTCGACGACGCTCCCGTCGACGA
>JAKBTL010000085.1:4103-16324 GCA_021844425.1 Actinomycetes bacterium
GCTCCCTTCGACGACGCTCCCGTCGACGACGCTCCCTTCGACGAGGTACCGGTCGACTCGGCGTGCTTTGCACCACCATGGGGCTGCCCAGCAGCTTCGGCCCTGCCGCCTCCGAGCACTGTCCTCTCGAGTGACGCGACGAACTGGCCCAGGAGCTTGTTGCTCACGTCCGCGAGCACGCCACGGCCGAACTGCGCCACGCGCCCGGTGATGGCGAGGTCCGTCACCACCGACACGTGCGTGCCCGTTCCCTCCGGAGCCAGCGTGGCCGTCACCGTCGCCGTGGCGTTGCCCTGGCCCCGCGCCTCTCGCCCCTGTGCACGGAGCACGGCACGGTGCGCGCCGGGATCGCGCTCGAGGAAGGTCGCGACGCCTCTGTACTCTGCAGTGACGGGACCCACCTTCACCTTCACCACTCCTCGGTACTCGCCACCCTCCACCGCATCCAGGCGTGCCCCGGGCATCGCCGGCGCGATGCGCACCACGTCGGTGAGGACGCTCCACGCCTCCTCGATCGGGACGTTCACCGTGAAGTCGTTCGTCAGCTCCATCGCTCCCTCGCTCCACCCGTCGGCGACGTGCCGGCTCCGTCGCGCCGCTCGAACACCGACAGCTCGGCGACGGTGTCGACATCGCCAGGATCGCCTTCGCAGGCTACTGTCGCCACGAGCTCCGGCCTCTGGCGCATGAGCGCTCGAGCCCCTTCGTCGCCGGCGTCGGGGAGAAGCGGCCAGACCTCCCGGGCGAGACGCACCGGGGGCCGCCTGCGACCGCCGAAGCTCGCCGACACGATCGGCGCCGCGGCGGCGGCTGCCACCGTCCGCCATGCCGACGCCGGGACCAGTGGCTGGTCGCCCAAGCCCACGACCGCAGCGTCGAAGCCGGCTGCGTCGCACCACGCGATCCCCACGCGAAGCGAGGTCGCCTGACCCTCGTGGGCACGCGGGTTCTCGAGAACCGCGATTCGGGGGCCGAGCTCCGACAGCGCTCCGGCGAGATCGACCTCGCCGCGCACGACCACGAGGGGAAGCCCAGCTTCGAGCACAGGCTCGACAGCCCAGACGAGGAGCGGCCGTCCACGAAACCTGGCGAGCAGCTTCGGTCCGCCGGTGAACCTGGTGCCCTCGCCTGCGGCGAGCAGTACCGCAGCGACCCGCACCTCTCCCCCGCTTGGGTCCCCGACCTTGCTCACGCCCCAGGCGCTTCGAGCAGCAGGGGCTCGAGCAGCAGGGCTTCGAGCAGCAGGGGCTCGAGCACCGGCGCCTCAGGCACCTGCACGCCAGCCAGCTCCAACAGGCGCCTGCGCAGCAGCATCGTGGATCGGGCCCGTCCGGTCGCGCAAGGACGGAGCGGGCCTTCCAGTCCGCCGGGCGATGATCTCGGCGCAGATCGCCACCGCCGTCTCCTCCGGCGTCCTCGCGCCGATGTCGAGCCCGATCGGCGACATGACCCGGGCGAGGGCTTCGTCCGAGACCCCCGCCTCCCGCAGCCGCGCGACACGGTCTTCGTGGGTGCGGCGCGCGCCCATCGCGCCGAGGTACCCCGCCGCGGTCTGGAGCGCAGCGACGAGCGCCGGAACGTCGAACTTCGGGTCGTGCGTGAGCACGCAGACCGCGTCGCGCGGGCCGAGGGAGGTACCGATCGCCCCGAGGTAGCGCTCGGGACGTTCGGCGACGACCTCGTCGGCCATCGGGAAACGGGCCTTGGTCGCGAACACCGGACGGGCGTCGCACACCACCACTCGGTAGCCCAGGATCTTGGCCACCTTCGCGAGCGCTGCAGTGAAGTCGACCGCGCCGAAGATCACCATGCGCGGCGGCGGCGCGAACACCTCGAAGAACACCGACACCTCGCGCTGACGCGCCTCGCCGCGCGGTCCGTAGTGGCGCGTGCTCGAAAGGCCGCTCGCAAGCGCTCCCGCGCCGTCGCGCCGGACGACCGCATCCAGCTCGTCCACCCCGAGCGTGCCTGAGGAGGTGCCGTCGTCGCGCACGAGCATGCTCGCCCCGAGCCGGAGCCCCTCGATGCCGCCCTCGGCCTCCACGACCGTCGCGAGCGCGACCGGTGCCTCAGCGACGAGCGCGTCGCGCAGCTCCTCGTAGACCTCCGGAAGCGTCGGGTCGACGAGCACGTGGACCGTGCCCCCGCACGTCAGGCCGACCGCGAACGCCTCGTCGTCCGAGTAGCCGTAGGTACGGCGCCGGGCGCCCCCGCTCTCGAGCGCAGCGAGCGCCTCGGTCACGACGGCCCCTTCGACACAGCCGCCCGATACCGACCCGGCGACCTCGCCTCGCTCGTTCACGGCCATGGTCGCCCCTGGATCCCGCGGTCCCGAGCCCTCCACCCCGACGACCCGGGCCGTCGCGACCCGAAGCCCGTCGCGCCGCCAGCGTTCGATGTCCGAGAGAACCTCTTTCACGCCGCTTTCACGCTCCGATCCCTGTCTCTCGCTCCGTCGTCGACCAGCAGTCGGGCCAGTGCCTCGAGCGACTCGACCGAATGGCCTTCCACGAAATCGTCAACGTAGGGAAGGGCCGCGGCCATTCCCCGCACGAGCGGAGCGTAGCCGGGCGTCGCCTTGAGCGGGTTCACCCAGATCACGCGGTGCGCCACCCGCGCCAGGCGAGCCATCTCCTCCCCGAGCACCGCCGGATCGCCTCGGTCCCAGCCGTCGGAGAGCACGACGACGAGCGCCCCGCGCGCGAAGCCTCGCACGCCCCAACGGGAGTTGAACTGGCCGAGCGCGTCGCCGAGGCGGGTCCCGCCCGACCAATCCGGCACCGCCCGGCTCGCAGCGGCGATCGCGGCATCGGGGTCGTGCGCCGAAAGCATGCGGGTGACCCTCGTCAAACGGGTGCCGATCGTGAACGCCTCCACGCGGGGGCGTCCGGTGACCGCGACGTGCAGGAAGCGCAGGAGCGCCCGCGCGTAAGGTGCCATCGACCCGCTCACGTCGCAGAGCAGGACGACGCGTCTGGGACGCTCACCCGTCTCGAGCCAGCGGCGACGAAGCGGCTCTCCGTCGGTCCGCAGGGATTCTCGGACGGTCCGTCGCAGGTCAGGCCAGTTCCCACCTCGCCGCGCGGGCCGCCGCCGCCGGGAGGCCCGCCGCGGCCCGCTGATGCGGATCCGTGCCATGAGCCGCTGGGCCTCTGCGAGCTCTTCGGGGGTGCACCGGGCGAAGTCCTTTCGCCGCAGCACCTCGATCGCGCTGTAGCGCAGCTCGCGCACCACGCCGGGCTCATCTCCCGCCTCGGGCTCCGGAGGCTTGGCATCGGGATCGTCGTGCGCGAGCGCCACCGTCTCGACGACCTCGTCGGCGTGCTCTGGCCACCCCTCGCCGCAGAAGAACGCACGGAATGCGGTGTCGTAGACCTCGACGTCCTCTGGCCGGCGTACGAGCGTCGCCCGTCCCGCCCAGTACACGTCCTGCTCCGAGCCCAGCCCCACGGCCGCGAGCGCCTCCGCGTAGCTGGCGGGCGCGCCGCCAGGCACGTCGAGCCCCGCCGTCCGCAGTACCCGGGCGAACGCGACCGCGATGCGGGCAGGGTCGCCGAGCCCGGCGCGCTCGGTCCCCCGGCGCCGCGACCCTTCCGGAGGGCGCGCACGCGCACCTGGCGCGCCCGGCGCCGGCATGCTCACCCCGCGCGCTCGACGCCCGCGCGCTCGACTGCGGCTCGTGCGAGCGCCGCGATGCCGGCCTCGCGGACACGCTCGGCGTCCTCCCTGTACTTCACCGCTGCCCCGAGGGTGGCAGCGACGCTCGCTTCGTCGAGCGTGCGGACTCCGAGCGCGGCGAGCGCCTGGGCCCAGTCGATGGTCTCAGCGACGCCCGGCGGCTTGTAGAGGCCGAGCGCGCGGATCCGCTCGACCGCCGCGGCCACCTGTCGTGCGAGCACAGGGAGAACCTCGGGCGCCTGCACCGTCACGATCTCGACCTCACGCTCGAAGTCGGGATGCTCCACCCAGTGGTACAGGCAACGGCGCTTCAGCGCATCGGCGACGTCTCGAGTCCGGTTCGAGGTGATGACCACCACGGGCGGAACGACGGCGTGGAAGGTGCCGAGCTCGGGCACCGTCACCGAGTAGTCCGAGAGGACCTCCAAGAGGAACGCTTCGAACTCGTCGTCGGCGCGGTCCACCTCGTCGACGAGCAACACCGGGGAAGGCCGGTCCTTCGGTGAGGCGATCGCCGCGAGCAGCGGGCGTCGGACCAAGAACCGTTCGGAGTACAGCTCGTCTTCTACGGTCTCGGGAACGGGGCGCCCGGACCCTTCGGCACGCGCCTCCGCCGCGCGCAGGTGCAGGAGCTGGCGCGCGTAGTCCCACTCGTAGACGGCCTGGCTGACGTCGATGCCCTCGTAGCACTGGATCCGAAGCAGGTCGCTTGCGCGCCAGCGGGCGAGCACCTTGGCGACCTCGGTCTTGCCGACCCCAGCCTCGCCCTCGAGCAGCAGCGGGCGGTGCAGCACCAGCGCGAGGTAGACGACCGTCGCGAGCCCCTGATCAGCGAGATAGCCGTGCAAGCGCAGCGCTGCGCGCACGTCGTCTGGACCTTCGATCCCATCTGGACCTTCGATCCGGGTGGTCGGACCGGCGACGCGGTCAGCCACGAGCCGCGGCCGCCTCCACGAGTGCACGCCGCACGAGGACCGTTGCGAGATGGCGGCGGTACTCCGCGCTCGCGTGCAGGTCGCTCGGAGGCTCCAGCCCCTCAGCTGCCCTCGCGGCGGCGTCCGCGGCCTCCGCTCCGGCAGCCAGCGCCTCCTCGGTGCCTCTCGCCCGCACCGTGGTCGAGCCCATGTTGACCAGCGCGACGCGCGGTTCCCCGTCGAGCACCGCGGCGACGCCCACGATCGCCCAGTCCTGCGCCCTGCGGTTGAACTTCTGGAACGCCCAACCGCTCGGGGCCTTGCGCACGCGGATCTCGGTCAGCATCTCGTCGGGCTCGAGCGCGGTCTCGAGGAACCCGCGGAAGAAGTCGGACGCCGCGATCTCCCTGCGTCCGCGCGGGCCGTCGGCCACCATCGTGGCGTCGAGGGCGAGGACCGCTGCCGGCAGGTCCGATGCGGGGTCGCCGTGCGCGAGCGACCCCCCGATCGTCCCTCGGTGTCGGACCTGTGGGTCCCCGACCTGGCCCGCGACGTGCGCGAGGAGCGGGACCGAAGCGCGCGCCACCTCGGAGATCTCGAGGTCACGGTGCCGCGTCAACGCGCCGATCGCCACGTGGTCGCCGGCGTCGCGCACGTAGGAGAGCCCGGGCACCCTGCCCACGTCCACCAGGACCCCGGGCGTCGCCAGGCGCAGCTTCATGAGCGGCAAGAGGGAGTGGCCCCCGGCCAGCAGCTTCGTCGAGTCGGGGTCCTCGGCGAGCCAGCCGAGGGCGTCTTCGACCGATCCGGCGCGGCGGTACTCGAAGCTCGCAGGGATCATCTGGCACCTCCTTGCACGGGCGCCGAAGCGCCGATGGACCTCCACACGCGTTCGGGCGTCACCGGCATCTCGAGATCCTCCACACCGAGGTGCGAGAGCGCGTCCACGACCGCGTTCACGACCGCAGGGGTCGACGCGATCGTCCCCGCCTCGCCGACGCCCTTCACCCCGAGGGGGTTCGAGGGGCTCGGCGTCACCGTACGCCCGAGGGTGAAGCTCGGCAGCTCCGAAGCCGCTGGGACGAGGTAGTCGGCGAGCGTCGTCGTGAGCAGGTTGCCCCGCTCGTCGTACGACGCCTCCTCGTAGAGGGCCTGCGCGACGCCTTGGGCGATCCCGCCGTGCACCTGCCCGTCGACGATTAGCGGGTTGATCTGGTTCCCGCAGTCGTCCACCCCGACGTAGCGGACGAGGTCCACCCGGCCCGTCTCGGTGTCCACCTCGACCACCGCGACGTGCGTGCCGAAGGGGAAGGTGAAGTTGGTGGGGTCATAGGTCGCAGACGCTTCGAGGTTCGGTTCCATCCCCTCGGGCAGGTCGTGCGCGGTGAACGCCTCGAAGGCGAGCGTGCCGATGCCGATGCTCGTCGACGGGGAGCCCCTGACGACGAACTGGCCGTCGGAGAGCTCGAGGTCCTCGGGCGCCGCCTCGAGGCGGTGCGCGGCGAGCAGGCGTGCCTTGTCGACGAGCCGGTCCGCGGCGAGCGCGATCGCCGTCCCTCCCACCGACAGCGACCGCGAGCCATAGGTGTCGAGGCCGAGCGGCGAGAGGCCGGTGTCGGAGTGCAGCACCTCCACGTCGTCGGGAAGCACCCCGAGCTTGTCCGCCACGATCATCGACCACGACGTGACATGGCCCTGGCCGTGCGGCGTCGCGCCGGTCACGACCTGCACCTTGCCGGTCGGCAGCATCCTCACCGTGGCGGTCTCCCAGCCGCCGGCGACGTAGTGGAGGGAGGCGAGCACCCGCGACGGCGCGAGGCCGCACATCTCGACGTACGACGACAGCCCCACGCCGAGCAGCTTCGTCGCGCCATCCGAGCGGCGCTGCGCCTGCTCGTGCCGCAGCGCGTCGTAGCCGACGAGCTCGAGCGCCTTGTCGAGCGCGGCCTCGTAGTCCCCGCTGTCGAAGACCAGTCCCGCCACAGAGCTGTAGGGGAACCTGTCGGCGCCGATGTAGTTCCGCCTGCGCAGCTCGGCGGGGTCCATGCCGAGCTTGCGGGCGAGCGCGTCCATCGCGCGCTCGATCGCGTAGGTGGCCTCGGGCCGCCCCGCGCCACGGTAGGCGTCGGTCGGGGTCTTGTTCGTGAAGACGCCGGTGCAGGTGAACGAGTAGGCGGGCACGTCGTAGGTGCCGTGGTAGAGGAAGGCCCCGAGGATCGGGACCCCTGGGGTGACGAGCTGGAGGTACGCGCCCATGTCGGCGAGCAGGTGCACGCGCACCGCCTGGACTCGCCCGTCGGCGTCGGCGGCGAGCTCGATCTCCTGCACTTGGCCTCGGCCGTGGATGGTCGCCTGTGCCGCCTCGCTGCGCTCCTCGCTCCAGCGGACCGGACGGCGGAGACGCCGAGCGAGCGCGAGGCACAGGAGCTCTTCTGCGTAGACGTCGAGCTTCGACCCGAACCCGCCCCCTACCGAGGGGGCGATCACCCGTATCCGATCCTCGGGGACCCCCGTCGTCAGTCCGAGCATGGTGCGGAGGATGTGGGGGATCTGCGTCGAGGAGTACACCACGAACTCACCCCCGAACGGCTGGGGCACGACGCAGACACCGCGCGGCTCCATCGCCGCGGGGATCAGCCGCTGCTGGCGGTAGCGCTCCTTCACGGTGACCGCGGCTTCGTCGAAGGCGCGCCGCACCGCATCGGGGTCGGGGACGAGCTCCCACGTGTAGGCGCGGTTGGACGGCGCGTCGACGTGCGCGAGGGCGTCGTCGCGTGCCGCGTCCTCGAGGTCGACGGCCGCGGGCAGCTCCTCGTAGCCGACCGCCACCGCTGCTGCGGCGTCCTGCGCCTCGGCTTGTGAGCCCGCAAGCACGACCGCCACCGCGTCGCCCGTGTAGCACGCCTCGTCCACCGCGACGGGCAGGTGCTTCGGCGACTGCATGTCGGCGGTGACAGGCCATGCGCAGGGCATGGCCGACGCCCACTCGGCGGCGAGGTCGGCACCGGTCAGCGCCGCCACGACGCCGGGCATCCCGAGTGCCGCAGAGACGTCGACAGACGTGATCCGCGCGTGCGCGTAGGGGCTCCGGACCACCGCCATGTGCAGCGCGCCGGGGACGACGAGGTCGTGGACGAAGCGCGCTTCGCCGCTCAAGAGCGCGGGATCTTCGCGCCGCAGCATCCTCGTGCCGACCACCCCCGCGGCCCCATGTTCCTCGAGGACCGCGGCGCTCATGGGACCAGCTCCCCGCTGTGCGCCGCCGCGAGCACGGCCTGGACGATGTTGTGGTAGCCGGTGCAACGGCACAGGTTGCCCTCGAGACCTTCGCGGACCTCGGCCTCGGTCGGGTCCGGGTGCTCCTTCAGCAGCGACGCGACCGCCATCACCATGCCGGGGGTGCAGAACCCGCACTGGAGCCCGTGATGCTCGTGGAACGCCTGTTGGATCGGATGGAGCGTCCCGTCCGGCGCCGCCATCCCTTCGATGGTGGTGATCTCCCCGCCGTCGGCTTGCACAGCGAGCAGCGTGCAGGACTTCACCGACTCGCCGTCGAGCAGCACGGTGCACGCCCCGCACGACGTCGTGTCGCAGCCGATGTTGGTCCCCGTCAGGCCGCGGACCTCTCTTAGGTAGTGCACGAGGAGCATCCGTGTCTCGACGTCGTGGGTCTCGGTCGTCCCGTTCACCGTCACGGTCACCCGCATGGAGCCACCCTCCTCCTGCCCGTCGCCGCGACGGGCGCTCGGTCGCCGCTGGACGCCGCTTCTTCGAACGGGCGCCCGCTGGCGACGTCCCCATGTTCGCACGGCCTGCTGGACGCTGTCACGGGCGCTCCCGTCATGCACCGCCGGACACCGGCGGGAGCACCGCCACCTCGTCGAGCTCGCCGATCGCAGGGTCGCCGTCCACGGGCTCGCCGTTGACCCATACCGCAGAGGTGCGGAGCACCTGCTCGAACTCCGGCCCGAAGCGGCGGCACGCGGTCTCCAAGAGCTCGGCGAGGCTCGCCGCGTCGATCGCCACGCTGCGCTGCCCCGTGGCGCGCCGCGCCGGTCCGAACAAGAGCAAGGTGGCCATCACCGCATCCTGCGCCCGTCGCGGGTCATCTGCGCCCGGCGCGGGTCATGGCGTGGCCACGAAGGCGCCGGCGAGCGCCGGGTTCGTCACGAGGACCTCCACCAGGCGGCCTGCGTCGACGCCGTCGCCGTCGGCGAGGACCGCAAGCCCGTCGGCGAGGCCCATCGAGCGGATCTGGTGAGACCCCTGACCGGGGCAGGGTCGCGCGCCCCATCCCGGAGCGCCTGCCTCTGCGGCCCCGAGCCCGGCGCCGCGCGCGTCGGCGCCGCCCAGCGGCTCGAGTTGGACCCGAACGAAGTGCGTCTTGCCGTCGGGTCGCCGGCGGAGCGGCGCTTCGGCACGGACCACGACCCGAGGTCGTCCGGTGACCCTTCGGCTGGCCATGCGCCGGAGCGCCGGGCGCACGAGAAGTTCGAAGCTCACAGCCGACGAGACAGGGTTGCCCGGCAGCCCGAAGACCGGGACCGCGCCGGCAGGGCCCGCGAGCACCGAGAAGGAAAAGGGCTTGGCGGGCCGGATGGCGATCTGCATCCAGCGGGTGGCAGCACCGCCGAGCCGGTCGAGCACGATGCGGACCACGTCGACGTCGCCCACGCTGACTCCACCCGACAGGACGAGCGCGTCGACCTTGTCGAGCGCAGCGCTGATGCGCGACGCGAGCGCGTCATCGTCGTCGGGTGACCGGCCGAGGTCCACAGCCCGGCAGCCAGATTCCTCCACGAGCGAGATCAGCATGGGTCGGTTCGAGTCGAAGATCTGCGCAGGACCGAGCGCAAGCCCCGGGTCCACCAGCTCGTCACCCGTCGAGATCACGCCCACCCGAGGGCGAGGATGCACCTCCAGCATGCCGCAGCCGGCGCTCACGAGGGCAGCGAGCTGGGTCGGGCCGACCTCCGTCCCGGCGTCGAGAACCATCTCGCCCGCGTGCACGTCGCCGCCGGGTGCCCGCACGTTCTCACCCGGTGCCACCGCCGCTTCGACGACCACCCGGTCGTCGGCGGCCGACCGCGTCTGCTCGACCATACAGACGGCGTCCGCGCCGACGGGAACCGGCGCCCCCGTCATGATCCTCACTGCCTCTCCTGGGCCGACCTCGCAGTCGTGCGTCGACCCGGCGAGGATCCGCCCGACCACTTCGAGCGTCACCGGGGCGCCCGCCGTGTCCGCTGCGCGCACCGCGTAGCCGTCCATCGCGGAGTTCGTGAACGGAGGGACGTCCACCTGCGCGAGCGCGGGGGCCGCGAGCACGCACCCGAGCGCGTCGGTCACCGAGACCTGAGCCGGGGGCAGGGGCGCACAGGCGTGGAGCACGAGGGCCTGCGCCTCGTCGAGAGGGATCACACCGAGCGCACCGGCTGCGCGCCGGTCCCCCAGTCCTCGCCGTCCCGCCAGCGCTCGTACTTCCAGATCGGGACCGTCTCTTTCACCGTGTCGATCACGTACCCGCCCGCGGCGAAGGCGTCGTGGCGGTGGGGCGAGGAAACGACCACAACCACGGCGATCTCGCGCAGCGCGAGCTGCCCCAGGCGGTGCAGCACGGCGACACGGGCGATCGAGGGCCACTGCGCTCGTGCACCTGCGGCGACGGCTGCCATGCGGGCGAGCGCAGGGCCTTCGTAGGCTTCGTAGGCGAGCTCCTCGACCCCGTCCCTCCCCTCGGAGTGGTCACGGACGGTCCCCGCGAAGGTGACGACCGCACCGCAACGCGGCAGCGTGGCCCACGCGGCCGCTGACTCGACGGGCAACGGAGCCCTACCGAGACCGATCCAGTCGTCGCCCGCTGGCGGCGGCGCCAGCGCAAGGCGTGCAAGGTCCTCGGGGGTGTCCACGTCCTGCGTGAGCCCCCGTCCGACCTCCCGCTCGAGCGCGTCGTCGGAGACGAGCTCGGTCCCCGGCCCGAAGACCTGCCGCAGCGACCGCTCGCCGGCGGCGAGCTGAGCACGAGCCCTCTCGAGGTCCGCCACGGACCAGCGGGCGCACAACGGCTGGGCGATCTCGTCGACGAACGGGACCACGCTGTGAGCGCCGGGTCTGCGAACGAGCCACGTTACGAGCCCTGGAGTGAGCGCCGGCAGGTCGCAGGCGAAGACGACGGCCGGCTGCTTCTCGCCCGTTCGGCGCACGAGCTCCTCCCAGCCCGCCACGACGGCCGCGAGCGGGCCCGACCCCGCGGGGTCCTCGGTGACGCTCGGCAAGCCGGTCACTCCCGGCCCGACTTCCACGGCGAGCGCCACTGCGCCGGCGAGCGCGCGGGCCACCCGGCGCCCGAGGGCCTCCCCGCCGACCTCGAGCGTCGCCTTGTCGAACCCCATTCGGCGCGACGAGCCACCGGTGAGCACGATGCCGTAGACGGTCGGAGCCACGCCGACCAGCGTACGCGGCTCCCCTCTTGCCCGGGCCATCAGCGACCTCGACAGCAGGTCAACGACGCCGCACTCTGCTCTCCCGCACTCTGCTCTCCCGCACGCCGCTCTCCCGCACGCCGCTCTCCCGCACGCCGCTCGACGACCGCTGTGCGGCGTCGCCGGTGAGCTGGAGCTTCCCGCGGGCGACCACCTGTTCGAGGAACCGCGCGTAGCGCTCGATCAGCACCGGCCAGCGGTAGTGGCGGTCCACGTAGCTGCGCCCCCGCCTTCCGAGGTGGCGGCGCAGCTCGACGTCGGCGACCAGCCGATCAAGCACCGCCTCGAATTCGAGGTAGGAGCCGAACCAAAGACCCCCGCCCGAGCGCTCGCAGTGCTCTCGAGTCGCTGCGCAGCGCGCGTTGACCACGACGGGGAGCTCGAGCGACCAAGCCTCGGTGACCACGAGCGAGAAGGCCTCGAGCGCGGACGGCGAGACCAGCGCGAGCGCGCCGCGCATGACGTCGGCTTTCACCTCCTCGCGCACCATGCCGGTGAGCACGAGGTCCGGGTGGTCCGGCGGACGGTAGGCGAGGGGACCGACGAGCACGAGCGCGAGCGGCCCCGGCCGGCGGGCTTTGTACTCCGAGAAGTACGCAGCGAGCATCTTCGAGCCCTTGTGCTCGTCGACGCGTCCCACGCTCACCACGTACGGGCGATCCCCGAGGCCGAGGAGCTCGCCGCCCGTGCGCCTCGGCGGCGAGGGCGTCTCGGTCCCGAGGCCGAGGAGGATCTGAGGCCGGCCGGCCACCGGGAAGTGGCGCTGGACGAGCTGGCGTTCGGCGACCGTCTGGAAGACGAGCGCGTCAGCTCGCGCGAAGGTGCCCGCGAAGACGGGGAGGTACAGCGCGGGCTCGTCGTGCGCGGCGGGATGGAGCACAGCCGGCATCGGGACCTCACCGATCGCCCGGACGGTCGGGTAGTACAGGTACGGGTAGAAGATCGCGACGTCCGCTGCGCTGGCGCACAGCGCGTCCACGAGCCGAGGGGTCAGCGGCCCGTTCAGGTCCACCCACAGCTCCGCGTCCTCGTGGCTCGCGAGCGCCGGCGCGCGGCGAAGGCGGCCGTCGAGGTCGTAGAAGTGACGGCCTCGCTCGGACTCCGAGGCGAAGCGGTGGACGAGGACGCCGTCGACCTCCTCGTCGCC
>JAKBTL010000099.1:0-9512 GCA_021844425.1 Actinomycetes bacterium
AGGATCGTCCGCCGGTTCACCCGGACAGCCGGGACAGGAAGCGTCCCTGCATGGAACCAGCGGTAGGCGGTCTGTGGATGGATGCCTTGTGCCCTGGCCCACTCGGTCAAGTTCACACCCGTATGGTATGACTCGAACGTAAGTTCGTTGTGTATGGCTCACATGTTGGGCAGCTGCTCCCGACCCTACCGACGGGGCAACGTCGGAAAGCCCGACCTCTAGAGCGTGTCTGGCCTTCGGTGCCGTCGCCCGCCCGGGAGGCTCACCCGACGAAAGACTCGATCTGCTTGAGCAGCTTGTCTTCGACCTCGAAGTTCCATGCGGTCTCGGCGACGTCGATCACGAGGAACAGATCGGAGATGAGGAGGGTCTCGATGGCAGCCACGCCGAGGTGCTCCAGCCACTTGCCGATGCCGACTCGAACGGTGAAGTCGTCCGGCTCCCCGGAGAGCATGATCGACAGCGCCCGATCCGCGTCGACGACCCCCCGAAGGAACCCCCCCTTCTTCGCCTGCAGCACGGTTCCCTGACTGCTCGGAGCCGACGACTGCACCGTGAAACCGTCGGACTTCAGGTACTCCTCGATCCTCTGCTGCAGGGCGCTCAGGTCCGTCCCCTTGCCTTGGAAGTGCAAGGACTTGTCACCAAGGGTCATCGTGCCTCCTCCGGCGTGATGTCACGTCAGTCAGCGTGTGGCTGCCTGCTCACCTGCAACGCTAGGGGCCCCGAGGCATGAAAGCCCCGCGGGCCTGCCGATCGATGCCTCAGGCCCTGGTCCATCCCCGCGACCTTGTGCTCAGGCCCCTGCCCGGCGACAGTCCGTGTACCGCTCACCGACAGGCCGCGCGGCGCGGGCTCCCAGCCGTGGGTCACGCCGGCTGTTCGGCCTGCGGATCGGGCAGCTCGACCACCCGTGCGGCAGTCAGTGCGCTCGTTGTTCGGGACGTTCCACGGCGTCTGATGTCGTGGAAAGGAGGTCCATCCGCGCGCGGGCGACACGCGATCGGATCGTGCCAATCGGGCATCCGCAGACGCGGGCTGCCTCCTCGTAGGAAAGACCGAGCATCTGGGTGAGGACAAAGGCGCTTCGCCGGTCCGGATCGAGCCGGCCGAGGAGGTCGCTGACGACGATCGACTCGCTCGCATCACCGGCAGCCGATCGCCGCCCGCCAGCTCGCAGGGCGGCGCTCGCATCTCTTCGGCGGCGCCGGTCCTTCGACCGCAGCTCGTCTAGGCAGACGTAGCGCGCGATGGCGAGAAGCCAGGTTCGTGCCGAGGCGTCTGCACGGAACTGGGGAAGCGCACGCAGCGCGCGGACGTAGGTTTCTTGCGCGAGGTCGTCGGCGTCCGAGGCGCTGACCAAACCGGCGCAGAGTCGCCATACCTGGTCGTAGGAGACCTCGACGAAGGCCTCGAGAGCACGCTCGTCGCCGTCCTGCGCCGCCCTGGCCAGCCGGGTGAGCGCATCCACTGGCACGACCCTACGCGCTGCCAGATGCGTCCTCGCGTCGCCGGCATGCGTGCCCGGCTCCATGCCGGTCGGGCCTCCGATCCGGAGGCTCCGGCGGCGGTCCCTGAACGACGAAGGAGACAGATGCGGGAACTCTGACCACTGCCCGCTCGACTACTCCGTCGAGAAGTTCGGAGAGACGGTCGGACAGACGGTCGGAGAAGGCCGCGGTCACCGAGAGGAGCTGATCATCCATGCCGGGGATGAACGCCGGTCTGCACACCAACAGCCCCACCGTTGTCGCCGCTTTCCACCGGACGCTCCTCCACCAGGGCCTCGTCGTGGCGCTGCTCATGGCCCTGCTCCTGGTGGCGTGGAACGTGCTGCGCACCCGCCAGCTCCGCATCACCGGCGACGCCGTCGACCACCGCGCGGGGCGGTTGGCCGCGCTCTCGGCTCCCGAGCCACTCGCCCGCAGGGTGCTGCGGGTCTCATTCGGGCTTCTTTGGATCCTCGACGGGATCCTCCAGGGCCAGTCCTCGATGCCCCTCGGCATGGCTCCCCAGGTGCTCCAGCCCGCGGCCGCGTCCTCTCCCACCTGGGTGCAGCACGTCGACGGGGTCATGGCGACGATCTGGAGCTACCATCCCATCTCCCTGTCCACCGCGGCAGTGTGGATCCAGATCGGCATCGGTGTCTTGCTGCTGGTCGCTCCTCGGGGAACCTGGTCCCGTCTCGCCGGCGTCGCCAGTGTCGGCTGGGGCATTGTCGTCTGGGTCTTCGGCGAGGCGTTCGGCCAGGTCTTCGCTCCAGGACAGTCCTGGCTGTTCGGCCTCCCCGGTGCCGTCCTCTTCTACTGTGTCGCCGGCGCGCTCGTCGCCCTGCCGGAGCGCTCCTGGTCCACGCCACGCCTCGGTCGGGCAATCCTGCGGGTCATGGGCGTGCTCTTCGTGGGCATGGCGCTGCTCCAGGCCTGGCCCGGGAGAGGCTTCTGGCACGGTCAGGCAAGCCCCCACACCAACGCCGGGACGCTCACCTCCATGCTCCAGCAGATGGCCCACAGCCCTCAGCCTCAGCTCCTCGCCTCGTGGTTGTCGGCGTTTGCCGCCTTCGACGCCGCCCACGGCTGGGGGGTCAACCTCGTCGTGGTCCTCGTGCTCGCGGCGGTCGGGATCACGCTCCTCAGCGCGCGCCCAGGGCTCGTACGCGTGGGGGTCGTCGTCGGGATCGTGCTCTGCCTGGCCACCTGGGTGCTCGTCCAGGACCTGGGCGTTCTCGGCGGGGTGGGGACCGACCCCAACAGCATGATCCCCACGGCCCTGCTCTTCTTCGCCGGGTACCTCGCGCTCACCATGGTGCCCGACGTCGACGCCTCCACGGTGGTCGCCATCGGCAGCACGCCAGCAGCTCGGCGACCTCTTCGTGAGCGGCTGGCGCTCGATCCGACGTACGCCTTTCGCTCCGCCGCTGCGCTCTGCGCTGTCGGCATCGTCCTGGTCGGGGTGGTCCCCGGAGCTGCTGCCGCGGCCGACCCGCACGCCAGCCCGATCCTGGCCGAAGCCATCAACGGCTCTCCCCAGGCCACCAACGCCCCCGCGCCGCTTTTCCACCTGATCGACCAGTACGGCCGCCCGGTGGCCCTCGCGCGCCTGCGCGGCAAGGCAGTGGCGGTCACCTTCTTGGACCCCGTCTGCACCTCGGCGTGCCCGACGATCGCCCAGGAGCTCCGTGACGCCGACGAGCTCCTCGGCAACGCGGCCTCGAAGGTCGAGCTCGTGGCCATCGATGCAAACCCCCGCTACGTCACCACGAACTACCTCCAGGCATTCGACGAGGAGGAGCACCTGACCTCCATGCGGAACTGGCTCTACCTCACCGGGGCGACGCCCGCGAAGCTCCGGCGCGCCTGGCACGCCTTCGGCGCCTACTCCGCCCTGTCGCCGGCAGGGGCGATGGTCGCACACAGCGAGTTGGTCGACGTCATCGGGCCGGACGGGCGCCTCCGGTACCTGCTCAACGCCGACCCGGGGCCGGGGACCGAAGCCACGCAGTCGTCGTTCTCGGTCCTCTTGGCCACCACGTTGCGAAAGGTGCTCTCCGCACCATGACCTTTCGTTCCCTGGGCCGACCGACGTCGCTCGCGCTCGCACTCGGGCTCGCACTCGGGGGCACCGCCGCACTCCTCAGCACCTCAGCCAGCGGACCTGCGGCCGGCGCGACGAGGGCCCGTGCGCTCGGGTGGCCCAGCGCGCTCGCCACCTCCGTCGACACCCCGTCGGGAAGCTGGGCCACGGTGGCGATGGGGCACCTCCGCCAGCGGCTCAACACGTTCTGGCAGCTGCTGTACCGCCCTTCCGCCAGCAGTGACTGGTCGAACCAGGTGAAGGCCACGGCGACGGCCACCAACGGCGGCCTCGTGCTCGCCGCGGCCGGCCAGACGTTCGCCGTAGGGGTTCGTCCCTCCTTGCTGCTGCGGTTCAGCCCGCTCATCACCACCACCAACGCCGGAGCGACTTGGGCCGACGGACTGTTGGACGAAGGGCTGGCCGCTCATCCCAACGCACTGGCGATCGACCCGGCGGGGTCTGCCCTGGCTGTCGGCAACGGATCTTCAAGCGGCAACGTGCTCGACAGCGCCGGGAGCCTCGCACGATGGCGAACCCTCGTCAGCCTCGCTTCCCTTGGTTCAACGAGGCTGGGCAGGGCCTGCCGCCCGCACGCGATCACCGCTGTGGGGTTCCTCGGCACTGAGCCCGAGGTCGGGCTCGCCTGCTCGACGCCTGGGGACGTCGGGTTGGCGCTCCTGCGCGGGGGGAGGTGGACACCCGCCGCGCCGGTGCTCCCAGCGAGCGCCTCGCACGGGACGGTCAGCGTGCTCGGCATAGAGCCCGAGGCGGTCGGGACCGCGGTGGTGCTCGGCGTCGTGGGGCCTCAGGACCATGAGAGGCGCCTCCTCGTCTCCTGGACGCACAACGGCTCGTCCTGGCGCACGTCGCCGCCACTTCGGCTCGCCACCAATGCCGAGCCCGTGTCCTACGGACTGGCTGGGGGATCCGACCTCTTCGTGCTCGTGCGCATGCGGGACGGCTCGAAGCGCGCGTACCTCGACGGTGCTGCATCCGCTTCGTGGCGACCGCTGCCGCCGCCGCCAGCCGACACGGTGACGCTCGCCGAAGGCCCGAGGGGCAGTCTCGATGCGCTGGGCGTCGCGGGAACCATGCTGCGCATCGCGATCCTCACCCCATCTGCAGCCACCTGGGACGAGACCCAGACCCTTCACGTCCCCATCGAGCTCGGATCGTCGAGCCCGTGACGTCTCTCGGCGCCGGGCCCGCGCGGCGACAGGCGATGGTGGCCGTGAGCTGTGAGCATGCGCTCGAGGCGATCTCTGCCCGCTTCGACGCCGAGGAGCATCACATCCGCCCAGGCGACCTCGAGGACCACGTTGCCTCCTGCCGCCGCTGCGAGGCGTTCGCTCGAGCCCTGCCCTCCCTGGCCCGCCCGCTCGGCCTGCACTCGTCGCGCCCTGTCCCGCGCACCTTCCTCGAACGCACTCTCCTCCTCGCCAAGGACCAGGATCTCCTCCCAAGCACGGGCTCCCTCCCCGGAGCTCTGAGGCGGCGCTACCGGGCAGTCCGTCGTCACGTCATGCGGGCCGGGCCTCCCGCAGCGGCCGCGGTGATCGCGGTCTCAGCCGGGGTAGCGCTCGCGACGGGCGCGGGCGAGCACGTGCAGCACCTGGTCCCTCACCTCGTGACCAACGGGTGCATCTCCTCGCTCCTCAGGCACCACATCCGGCCCGGGTACTGATCGGCGCCCGGCGGGGTGTCCGGCTGCCGGCATCGCTCGGCAACACCTTGCGTTGGCGGAGGCAGGGGCCACGTCAACGGACCCGTCTGCTTCCACGGCGGCCAGTGTGCCATCGGCACAGGCCTCAAGCCGGCCCCCGGTTCAGTGCCCGCAACCGAGCTCCTTCACGTACTGGGCCGGAGGAAGCTTGTAGAGGGCAACGGCTGACGGGTTCGACTTCGGAAGGTCGAACACGAACCGGCCCCGGACGTAGTACCACCAATCGGTGAACTTGTGGCCGCCGATGGAGTAGTGCACCAGCCATGCTCCATCCGGACCGTGCGTGACCCCGAACGTGTCGACTCGCAGGTGCGGTGTGCTTGGGCACTCACGGTGACGCTGGACGTATGTGGCTTTCGAGATGATGGCCCGGCTTGCGGCGTCCCAGCGCGCGTAGACCGCGGCGTCCCTGTTCTCTTGGAAGTCGTTATTCAGCGTCCGGGCGATCCGGAGCAGCGCCGCTCCCGTCTCGGGGTCTCGGCGATGGGGCATCGCGCTCGAGCCGGTCCTCGACTCCGACGCCTGCCCCATCGCATCCCCACACGCGGCCATCGCGAGGCCACCGGCGACGAGGATGCCGGCGACGAGAGCCCGGCGCAGCGCCCGGAGAGATCGCAAGTGCACGATCTGCCCTTCACAAGGCAACGTCTTCGCCTCGTCTGCATGGGTCGCTGCCGAAGCTGCCATCGCCTCGACTCACGATACGTGGTCTTCGGTGCTCCGTGTCGTCTCCTGGCAAGCGACAGACGACACCAGGTGGCCCGAGACCGTTCGGGGCCACACACAGGGCGGGACGCAGTCCCGCTCGGTGTCTAGGAACGCTACCCGACGGCGTCACGTACCGGACCCTCACGGAGACGCTTCTGGGTCCGAAACCGCCGCTCGCTCCCCGCGGGCACGCTGCCCGCGCCGCCGACCCGGGTGAACGACCGGACCATCCCGGTCTCCGTCGACTCGGCCATCGAACGACCCACCACCGCCTCAGGCTCTACACCCGGGTGTCCTCCGGCGCGGGCGAGCCTGGCGCAGCTTCGCGCCGGGGGGCAGCCAGTCGGCCCCGCCCTGGAGCCGTGACCTGAGCGAGGATGTGCGATGATCGTTCTCGGTGAGATCATTGATCAAGTGCTTGACAGGAGGCCGGAGTGATCGACGCGGCGCAGATTTTCACGGGTGATCTGAACCGACAAGCCCTCGGTGCAGCCTGGGCATCGCCATCTGGCCCCATAGGAATGTACGACACGACGCTCCGCGACGGGGAGCAGACGACCGGGGTGTCGCTCAGCCCCGAGTCGAAGCTGGAGATCGCACAGGCGCTCGATCGTCTCGGCGTCGATCGAATCGAAGCGAGCTTTCCGCGCGTCTCGGCGGAAGACGCCGAGGCGACCAAGGAGATCGTGAAAGCAGCGCTTTCAGCCGAGATCTGGGGATTCGCTCGCGCGATACGCGAGGACGTCGACGCGCTCTTGGAATGCGGTGTGCGGTCCACCATCATCGAGGCCCCAGTGAGCGACAGGAAGCTCGGCGCGTACCGCATATCACGTGACACGGTCTGCCAGCGCATCACCGACGCGGTGACGTACGCCAGGAGCAACGGGATGCGAGTCTGCTTCTTCGGCGTTGACGGCACGCGAGCAGATCTTCAGTTCCTCGAGGACGTGTACCGACGGGCGATCGACGCGGGCGCCAGCGAGGTCGCGGTAGTCGACACCATTGGCGTCGTGAACCCTGAGGCGGCGGCGCTCCTCGTCGGGCGCGTGGCTCTCTGGGTTGGACCGGAGATCCCGATCCACTGGCACGGCCACAATGATTTCGGTCTTGCGACTGCGGCGTCGATCGCCGCGGTGCGTGCCGGGGCGTCGTGGGTCCAGGGAACGATGAACGGCATGGGCGAGCGCGCCGGGAACACCGTGATCGGCGAGGTCGCGATGGCGCTGGATGCGCTCTACGGGATCTCCACGAACATCCGGCACGAGCACTTGCGTGAAGTGTCGAAGCTCGTTCAGGAGCACTCGGGGTACACGCTCGATCCCTGGAAGCCGATCACCGGTCGCGACATCTTCACTCGGGAGAGCGGTGCTGTCGCGAGCCAATTCGACGACCCGTCTGCGATCGAGCCCTATGCCGCTGAGCTGGTTGGCGCAGAGCTGAGGGCAGTTCTCGGCAAGAAGAGCGGGCTCGACTCGATTCGGGTGAAGGCCGCTGAGCTGGGGATCGACGTCGATCGGGACCGCTGGCCCGCGCTCCTCGCCGAGATCAAGCGTCTCGGGTCAGAACGACACGGCCTCGTGAGCGACGAGGAGTTCCGCGCGCTCGTGGAGAGTGACGTCGGCGGCAGCTGACGGTTGCCGGTGCTCCCCGGGCGGGTCGCGCGGGAGGGCGTGCGGTCATTGACCGAGCACTGAGGGTTCAGAGTGTCTGGCGTCGGATCGGTAGGGCACCTTCGCCGAAAGCCCCACGCCGAGCATGCACTCTCGCGTGCCCTGGTCGCGTCGCCGGGTTCGCCCCCGTGGAGCCGCAGTTCGGCCCCTGCCTTCCCGAGGGTCCGCCGCAACTGCGCCGGGGCTGGTGTCGACTGTTCTGGACGGCCGAGAACACGCTCATGTTCACCCTCGCCGTCGCGGTGCGAAACGTGTGCGAAGAACAACCGAGGGCGGCCGCGCTGATCGAACGTGACGGGGACCGCTGCGCCTACTGCCGCCAACCGTTCGACGAGGAACGCCCGGCGACCGTCGACCCCGTCGTCCCTCGCAGCCGGGGCGGCTCGAGCGAGCTCGACCATCTCGTCGCCATCTGCGAGACGTGCTCGTCGCCCACGTGCCAGAGCCGCCACCAGCCGTGGCGATCCCGGGACCGTCCCGCTGCGCTCGGCACGGCGTTCAGGCGGGCGCAGTCCACGCAGCGAGATCGACCAGCTCGACAAGCACCACGTCGCCCCGACGAGCTGCCATCTCCCGCAACTCGGAGCGAAAGCCACTTCGAGAAAAGAGTGCGATCTTCGCCCCCGAGATGTCCGCGCCGGTCTGGGCCAACGCCGGCAGCTTGTACTCCACCAAGTCGTCCAGCACGTCGCCGCCCAGCCGCTGACTGCGCCACCGGCACTCCCCGACGACAACGACCTTTCGGCCATGTGCCCCGACGACGTCGATCTCCTCGGTCGTCCGGGTCTTCCGCCGACGAAGGTCGTGACGGGCCAGCCCCCACCACGCGCGCACGGTTGACACTTCGAAGTGGCTTCGCACCCACGCCCGGCAGATGTCCTCGAACGTCGCCGCCACATGGTCGGCGAGGAACGGATCGACGTTGCGGTCGTAATGGTCCCCAGGACGGAACCCGGACGACAAATCGGCCTGGAAGGGGAAGATGAAACGGAACCAGAACCGCACGAACGGGTCGGCCACGCGGTATCGTCGCCGCCTGGCGTTGGGGGGTGCGAAGGCCGGGTTTGCCGACTCGACGATTCGCAGATCCTCCAAGGTACGGACATAGCGAGAGGCGATCGACTCCTCGACGTGCGAACGCTGGACGAGGTTGGCCCACTCGAGACTGGAAGAGCGCGAGAGCGCGGCGAGGAGCGAGAAGTACGTCGCCGTGTTGGGCAGCTCCATCGAGAGCACTTCTCGGACCTCGTCGTGGAGGGGGGCGAGCGAGCTCAATGCCTCCTCGCAGACCACCGACTTGAGGCTCGCACGCCGGGCCATCCTGCGTAGGTACAACGGCATGCCACCCACAATGGCGAAGCGGGTGATGAGCTCCTCGGGGCGAAAGCCGGGCAAGAACTCCCGCGCCGTCTCGAAGGTGAGCGGAGCAAGCGAAAGGGGCGTGGCCCGTCCATGTAACGGTGCCCGTGCACCAAGGAGGGACTCCATGGTCGAGACTTGGGATCCACACAACACCAGCTTCACCGCTGCGCTCTCTCGTTCCTCCATCACAGCGGCAAGCGCCGAGTCGGCTCCCCGGCTCTGCTCGAGGAGAAGGGGGAACTCGTCGATCACGACCAGTCGGCGCCCCTCGTTCGGCCGGCGCAGGAGGACGTCGAAGAGCGTCCGCACGTCGGCAATCGCGGGCACCACGCCGATCGAGCGCCCAAGGACGCTTGAGAAGTACGCGAGCTGATCACCTTCGGCTCGACTGTCGCAGACAAAGAAGTCCGCTTCCTTGCGGTGGGCGAACTCTCGCAGCAGCCAGCTCTTGCCAGTCCGTCGGCGCCCGTACA
>JAKBTL010000099.1:9612-61778 GCA_021844425.1 Actinomycetes bacterium
CAACGCAGCGTGGCCCCGATGTGGCCTGGCACGCCGCTCGAGCGAGCATCGGAGTAGCGCGCGATGGACGCGCGATGGATGCTGGGCACGAGAATTCAGAAGCTCACGAAAATGGCTCCTGAACTGGACTTTTACTGGAGCGGACGACGGGACTCGAACCCGCGACCCTCACCTTGGCAAGGTGATGCTCTACCAACTGAGCCACGTCCGCGTGCGGCTCGTACTCTAGCCCGAGCGGCCCCCGAGGTGAAGCCATGCGCGCCCGACGGCGTCAGCGCGCTGCGACCGTGGCGGCCGCGACGAGCTCGGCGAGAGCGCCGGCGAGGAGCGTGGCGACCTCGCCGACGTCTGGTACCAGGCGCGGGCAACCGACCACGCCGAAGCGCACGACACCCTGGTAGGTCATGGCGGTCACGTTCAGCCCGATCCCGTCGGCGACCGGTCCGGCAGGGTAGATGGCCGACACCCGGCAGCCGGCCCACCACAGCGGCACGTCGGGCACGACGATGTTCGACACGACGACGTTCGCGGGCGGGGAGATCCGGTCGAAGAGCGAGCACGCGTCGGCCAAACGCACGAAGCCCGCGACGAGGACGGGCGGAACCGCCTGCAGCAGGGTCTCCACGAAGGCTCCTCCTGCGAGGTTCTCCTGCATCTTCGCGACACCGGTCGCGCGTGCCACGGCACGAAGCCGCGCCACGGGGTCCTCGACAGCGGACCCCAGCTCGACGAGCATCCCCGAGACGTCGTTGCCGACGCGGATGCTGCGCGACGAGGAAACCGCGGCGGGAGCACGGGTCGACACCGGCACGAGCGCCACCAAGGATCGCGACGGTAACTGGCCGCGCGAGGCAAGGTAGCGACGGAGCGCGCCGCCGACCGCGGCGAGGATCACGTCGTTCACGGTCGCGTCGCGGCGACCTGACGCCGCCGCGACGTCGCGGCCGAGCGCGTGCCGCACGAGCTCTAGATCTGCCAGCGGCACCGAGAAGGTCGCGATCCGCCGCTCTCCTGGCACGCTCCCGTTGAGACAGGTGCGCGGCGCGCTGAACGGCGCCGGCGGCGGCGCGAGCCCTCGCCTTGCAAGCTCGCGGTTCTGTCTTCGCAGCGCGACGAGCGCGTCGGCGCTGCGCTGGAACGCCGCGGCCGCGGCCGCGGCCTGGCCGGCGAGCGACGCCGCCAGGTACCCGGACAGCATCACCACCGGCGGTGGCCGCCCGACAGCCTCGTGCTCAGAGCGGACTGACGATTGCGCTGCTTGCCCGCCATCGGACGGGATCTCGGAAGGGGCATCGCTCTCGGCGGGGCCGAGATCCAAGAACGCGGCTAGCGCGGCCACCCCCGACACACCGTCGAGAACTGCGTGGTGGAGCCGCGCGACAACCGCGGTGCGCCCACCTGCCAGCCCGACCGCGACCACCATCTCCCAGAGCGGGCGATCGAGAGGAAGTGGCTGGCTGAGCCTCCCCCCTGCCAACGCGTCGAGCTCGCGCTGACCCCCCGGCGACGCGACCGACGCAGGACGGACGTGGGCATCGAGGTCGATGTCCTCCGCTTCGACCCACACAGGCCTCTGCAGATCGAGCGGCATCCGGGCGACCCGGCGGGACAGGCGAGGAACACGGCCCAGCCTCTCCCCGACGGTCGTGCGGATGGCGGCGAAGCGCCGGGCCGCGCTTTTCGCCGTGCTCGACCCGGGCTCCTCGAGCGCCGGCGGGTCGAGCACGAAGATCCCCGCGACGTGCAGCCTGCTCGAAGGCGTCTCCATGGCGAGGAACGCGGCGTCGAGTCCCGAGAGTGGTTCCAGCGTCCTCTCCACTTCCTCTCGGCTTCTTCTCGAGGCTTCTTCTCGAGGCTTCTTTCGCCGGCGCCCGGGTCGCTCTGCGGCTACCGGCCGCTGTGCCCGAACCCGCCGGTGCCGCGGGACGCAGCTGGCAACAGGTCCTCGTCCACCAGGTCGAACAGCGCGTGGACGACGGGCTGGACGACGAGCTGGGCGATGCGGTCCCCGCGGCGCACCTCGTAGTCCTCCACCGGGTCGGTGTTCACGAGGAGCACTGCCAGCTCGCCGCGGTACCCCGAGTCGATCAGCCCGGGAGTGTTCAAGCAGGTGACGCCGTGGTGGAGCGCGAGCCCGCTGCGCGGCTGGACGAACCCGGCGTACCCCTCGGGGATGGCGACGACGACTCCGGTCGGAACGAGCGCCCTGCCCCCGCCAGCTGCCAGGTGCGCGTCAGCCCTCGCGTACAGGTCCGCTCCGGCGTCGCCGGGCCGGGCATAGGAGGGAATCGGCAGGTCGGCGTCGAGGCCGTGCAGCGGCACGGGCAGCATCTCGTGCATCTGGCCGATCGTAAGCGACCTGACGTCCGACTGCCGCCGAGAGCCCTGCCCCGGTCATGGCACTAGCCTCGAGCGATGATGCTGGCCTGGATGGATCTCGAGATGACGGGGCTCGACCCCACGAAGGACGCCATCGTCGAGATCGCCACGCTCCTCACCGACGACGACCTCGCCGTGGTAGCGGTCGGCCCGGACCTCGTCGTCGCGACCAGCCCAGGGCAGCTCAGCGCGATGAGCGACCTGGTACGGGAGATGCACACGAGGTCGGGGCTCCTGGCTGCGATCCAATCGTCCACGATCTCCCTCGAGGAGGCGGGCAAGGCGACCCTCGAGTTCCTCGAGGCGCACATCCCCGAACCTGGCAAGGTCCCGCTGTGCGGGAACTCCATCGGCATGGACCGCAGGTTCCTCGCCGCGCAGCTCCCTCAGATCGAGCGGTTCTTCCACTACCGCTCGATCGACGTGTCGACGGTGAAGGAGCTGGCGCGTCGTTGGTTCCCGCAGGCGCTCGCCGGAGCGCCCCGCAAGCACGGCGGGCATCGGGCCATGGAGGACGTGAAGGAGAGCGTCGCCGAGCTCGCGTACTACCGCCAGAGCGTCTTCCGCACCCCGTGACCTGCGGGGCGCCGGCGCCTACTTGTTCGGCTGGGGGGTGAGCCGCAGATAGGGACGGAGGGCGGTGAACCCCTTGGGGAATTTCACCTTCGCCTCGTCGTCGCTGATCGCCGTCGAGATGATGACGTCGTCGCCGTCTCGCCAATCGACCGGCGTCGACACCTGGTACTTGTCGGATAGCTGCAGCGAATCGAGCACGCGCAGGATCTCGTCGACGTTACGGCCCGTCGATGCCGGGTACGTGAGCGTCAGCTTGACCTTCTTGTCGGGTCCGACGATGAACACCGAGCGCACGGTCAGCGTGTCGTTCGCGTTGGGGTGGATCATGTCGTAGAGATCGGCGACGCGATGGTCCTCGTCGCCGATCACCGGGAAGTTCAGAGCCTGGCCCTGGGTTTGCTCGATGTCCGACGCCCACTTTTCGTGCGACGCCACCGAGTCGACCGAGAGCCCGATGAGCTTCGTGTTCCGCTTGTCGAACTCGGGCTTCGCCTTGGCGAACGCCCCGAGCTCGGTGGTGCATACCGGCGTGAAGTCCTTCGGATGGGAGAAGAGGATCCCCCAGCTGTCACCCAGCCACTCGTGGAAATGGATCGTGCCCTGCGTCGTCTCCGCCGTGAAGTCCGGTGCGGTGTCACCGAGTCGAATTGCCATTGGGCTCCCTCCTTGTCCCGGCCGTCGCCGCGGACGCTGCGATGTTCACCTGACGATGCTCTCGTATTTTAGCACCATTGTCGACTGGAAAAGTCGGATTTCCCGGCCGCGGGACACCGCCCCGGCAGCGGGACACCGCCCCGGCCGCGGGACACCGCCCCGGCAGCGGGACGGAACTGCACGACCGAGCTGCGCGCCGCCCGGCGCGCGGCCCGCGCTGTCCGGCGTGCGATGATCCGAGGAATGCAGCCGAACGTCGCCGTCACGCCTCGATGCGACACATCGCGGCGGCGAGCATCCGACAGCCTGGAGGCGTCAACGTGAGCACGGGGACACGGCCGACTGTCGCCGCCTTCGACTTCGACGGCACCCTCACCTACGGCGGCAGCGTGCTGCGCTTCCTCGTGAAGGTCCGAGGAGCGGTCCCCGTCGCCCTCGCGGTCCTAGGAGACCTCTCGAGGCTCGTGCACGCAGCGATCGTGGGCGGAACGGCCTCCGACGACGCCAAAGAGGCGCTCTTCATGCGGCTCCTCGCCGGCCTTCCGGCCGCCGAGCTGGACCGCATCGGTGCCGAGTTCGCCGACGCGCACCTTCGTCGGCGGCTACGCCCGGACACTCGGGATCGCCTCGAGTGGCACCGCAAGCAAGGCCACCACGTCGTCGTGGTCTCCGCCTCCCTCGAGTGCTACGTGCGCCCGGCTGCCGCACTGCTCGGTGCCGACGCAGCACTCGCGACGCGGCTCGCCGTAGGCGGAGACCTCCTCACCGGGCGCTACGAGGGGAAGAACTGCCGAGGGGCCGAGAAGTACGCCCGGCTCATGGCGTGGCTCCGCTCCCAAGGCATTGCGGCCGCCGAGCCGGTGCTGTGGGCCTATGGCAACAGCCGGGGCGACCGAAGGCTGCTCGAGGCCGCAGACTACGGCGTCGACGCGAGCAGGCTCGGGCGCTTCGGCCGCCTCCGCCGCTTCCCCCGGCTCGCCCAGGTCGCGGCGAGCAGCGTCAGCCCGTGAGGTCCGTCGCCATCTGATCGACCGCTGTCTGGGTGACAGCGAGTGTCCCGCCGAGGACCGTCAGGTGGGAGACCCGGAGCCCGCCGATGCCTGTCGACCCCGCCGCGAGTAGGTACGCCGTCAGCGCCGCTCCGAGGGTCGTGGGCGTCTCAGTCAGCACGAGCGGTTCGGGCGCCCCCGAGCCGGGGCCGTCGGCGGCGACCACCGCACCGGCCAGCCCGTCGCTGTAGCCGTTGCCCCGCGCCACAGCGAGCCCTCCGGTGCCTTGCCAGCCTGCGCCTGTCGGCGATGGTGCCTCCTCGAGCTGCGCGAGCTCGACAGCCGTCCCCGTGGCGTCGCTGCCTGCCACGCGCAGCACGGAGACGCCGAGCCGCTCGATCGAGGCGGCGACGGCGTTCGAGACGGCGAGCTGGCCACCCATCACCACGACCTGGCGGATCCCGAGGGCGCCGATGGCCGACGACGCCTGCGCGGACAGGGAGGTCGGTGTCGTGAGGAGGACGGGGAGCCGCTCGGCGTAGGCCAACGTGCTCGCCGACTCGGCGTCCTGGAACCCCTTCCCGGTGGCGACGATGGCCGTCGGGAGCGCACCAGGCGCCACCGGCGCACTCGACCCCGTTCCCGCGGTCGTGTTGTCGCGCCCGTCGCCTCCTGTCGCATTCGAGCCCTGGTATGCGCCTGCGAGGTCCATCGCGCCGACGCCGACGAGCGCGGCGGCTGACGTCGCGATCTGCGCCGCCGTGTCGTACTCGGTCTGCCCGAAGATGCGCGTTACCAGGATCTGCGCACCCGGCCCCGGTCCCCCGCCGCACGCAGCGACAGGAGTAGACCGCAGCGTGGCGACCACCGATGTCGAGACCGCGAGCGGGCCGCCGACCACATAGACGCGGGTGACCCCTTCAGCTCGGATCGCTGCGGCAGTCACGGTGGACAGCTGGACCGGCGGCGTGAGGAGCGTCCCGGTGCCGAGCGCCCGGGCGAGCGGTGCGCTCGCCAGCGCGTCCGGGTAGCTGGCGTCGGTCGCGAGCACGACCGGCCGTGTGGTCGCCGTTCCCGGGCACTCGCCCGCCGCGGCTGTGAACTGGTGCTCCAGCTCCTGGGCCGCCGTCGCGTCGGGTGTCGAGCCCGCGATCCGCGACGTCGTGAACGCAGGGTCCGACCCGGGCAGCGACTCGATCCTCGCCGGCGCGTAGAAGTGGTCGACGATCTGCTGCCACGTCCAGTTCCCCTGCCCGTGGTCTGTGCCGACGGCGTACCCGAACGCGCCCCACTGCCCCATCCCGATGCCCTCGCCCCACCCGTGGCCGGTCACTGTGAGGGGCTGCCCGGCGCTCTGGGCGATGGTGAAGTAGGTGGACTTGAGGCCGAGATCGCCGACGAACGTGGTCGCCGGGACGCTCTGGCTGGTGCCGTTCCCGGTGATGGTGACCTCGGTCGCTCGCCCGCCCCATGTGCCGTCGCCGTTGCGCGCGGAGACCGTGACGGTCGGCGATGTCCCCTCCTGCGGCCAGTGCGCGTGGATCGCCGAGAGCGCGACGCTGACCTTCCAGTCGTGGTTCGCGTTGCACAGCCCGGGGTTGCCCGCTGTGAGGCACACCGAGTCGCCTGTGTCGGGCACCGGTGTGAACGGCGATCCTTCGGCGCTGCTCGCCGTGTAGCCGCCGGTCGAAGACGAGTACTCGGTCGGGGCGATCGACCCGTTGGGCATGACCATCACCTCGCCCGCCGTGTCCTGGGCCGCCGCGCGCCCGAATGTGGTGGCGTACTCGACCCCTCGGTAGCTCTGGCACAACAGGTCGCACGTTGTCGCGTACCCGCCGTAGCCGCCGGGGGTGGCGAGCACGTACGAGCGCGCCGCGACCGCCTGGGCCTCCAACGCCTGGAATCCCCACGCCTGGCCTTGCGGGCCGGGACCGCCGACGTAGCCCCAGTCCGAGATCGACTCCGCAGGGACGACGTCGGCGACGTACTCCTCGAGCGGCAGCGTGTTCACCGTCCGCGCCTCGCCTGCGGAGTTGTAGACGCCCTCGATCGTGCCCTGCACGACGAGCTGTGTGCCGTTGTCCGCGCACAGCGTCAGGAGATCGCCGGAGGCGACGGGCTGCACGAGCGGTGTCTTGACGGTGTCACCCTGCACCGTCGTCCACGGGCCCGCGCAGCCTGTCCCGATCGCGACCGCCCAGCTCCCGCTCCCCTGCGGCGTGTACTGCACCGCCTTCGTCCCGAACGAGGCGCCCGTCGCGACGAACCCGTTCGACGAGAACACCGTGAGGACCGATGTGTCGTTCTCGGTCATCGCGACGCGCACGTCCATCGAGTCCGACGGCAACGTCGCGCTCGTCGCGTGCTCGATCAACACCCCTCCCTGCGTGAGAACCGACGCCTGAGGCGCCGCCGATGCCGTCTGCGCGACGAGCCCGAAGAGCGCGACGAGCGCGAGCACGGCGCACAGGACCGTGCCGGACCGTACCGCGGGGCGCAGCCATGCGGGGTGCCTGGGGCGGGCGATGCGAAATGGTACCTGCTCGGCGCATACGCCCCGGGGATGCCCCGCCGACGCCCCGGGAATGCCCCGCAGATGCCCCGCCGACGCCCCGCCGACGCCCCGGGGATGCCCCGCCGACCGCCTGGCGCGGCCGCCGCCGACACGTCTCCTCCTCGCGTGCCGGATGCGGACGAAGCGCAGATGCCTACACTCGCGCCCCGTGCGTGTCGACCAGGTCATCCCGTCGCTCGCCAGCCGCGACGCGATCGGCGTGCACACGGTGAACCTCACGCGCGCGCTGCGAGCGGCAGGGATCGAGTCCGACGTCTTCTACGGGACGTGCACGCCCGACATGGCCGAGGTCGGACGTCCGATCGGTGCGCTCGGACGCCAACGACGACAAGAGCGGTTCCTCCTCTACCAGGCGTCGATCGGCAGCCCGGTGTTCGACACGCTCATGACCCGCGATGAGCCGAAGCTGGTGAACTACCACAACATCACCCCGGCCGACCTGCTCGCGCCGTGGGAGCCGGCGGTCGCCTACGAGACCTCCCTCGGGCGGGCCCAGCTTGCACGGCTCGCGTCGCGAGCCGTGCTCGCCGTCGCAGACTCGCACTACAACGAGCAGGAGCTGCTCGAAGTCGGGTATCCGAAGACCGAGGTGGTTCCGCTCCTCATCGACATGACGCGCGCGGGGCCCTCCCCCGACCCCTCTGCCGCGCGCCGCCTGGCCGCGGACAAGGCGAGCGGCGGCGTCGATCTCCTCTTCGTCGGCAAGGTGTCGCCCCACAAGGCTCCTCACGACCTGGTGAAGATGCTGTCCGTCTACCGGCGCGTGTACGACCCCGCCGCACGGCTGCGGCTCGTCGGATCGCCCCTCGGCGAGCGCTACGGTCCTGCGCTCGCTGAGTTCGTCCACGATCTCGGCCTCAGCGAGGCCGTCGAGATCACGGGCTCGGTCGAGCCCTCGGTCCTCGAGGCCTACTACGCCGCCGCCGACGTCTTCGTCTGCGCCTCTGAGCACGAGGGGTTCTGCGTGCCCGTCGTCGAGGCGATGGGCCATGACGTGCCCGTCGTGGCGTACGGCGCGACGGCGGTGCCCGAGACCGTCGGTGATGCCGGCCTCGTGCTTCCCACGAAGAGCCCGTTACGTTTCGCGGCCGCGGTGCACCGGGTGCTGACGGACGACGCGCTGCGCGCGCGGCTCTCCTCGGCGGCGCGGCGCCAGGTGGAGACGTTCGCGGTCAGCGCCTCGACGGCGCGCTTCGTCGAGCTCGTGCGCGCGGCGACCGGCGCCTAGCCCCGGCCTGCCCGCCTGCCCGCCTGCCCGCCTGCCCGCCTCCCCGCCTCCCCGCCTCCCCGCCTGCCCGCCTGCCCCGGCCTGCCGGCCTGACCCGCCTGCCCCGCCTCGCCTGACCACGTGGGCGCGATCGACCCGAGCGGCGCGGGTAGCCTGGACGGGTGCGCCGGATCCCCCTTGCATTCGTCATGCTCGGCTTGCTCACGCTCCTGGCAGCAGGGGGTGCAATCCTCGGCGCCCTCCAGGCGCCAACAGGGACCGACCTCGCGGTGCGCAACGGCGCAGGTGAGACCCTCCTCGCCGAGAGGGTGGCGGGCAGCTACACCACCTCCCAGCTCAACGGGGTCGTCGTGTCGTTCGAGTTCCGCGCCCCCGACCACGCCTCGGAGAAGGCGACCGGCCCGAAGGGGAAGGTGGAGGGGCGCCGGAGCCTGACCGGCCCGCAGGCCTCGAGCGTCCTCGACCCGGTGCGCCAGCTGCTTTCCCTCCCCGAGTTCTCGGCGCACGGCTCCCTCTACCAGTCCACCGTGCCGGCCTCGACGCTCGTCCCCGCCGCCACACGCGCGCGCGTCACCGGCACCTACCGAACGCAGGTGCAGCTCCAAGGCGGTTACGTCGTCGCCGTCTTCGTGCGGATCGACGCGAGCGAAGGGCCGCAGCACATCGTCGAGACCGTCGAGTACCGGCTCTCGAGGGTAGGCGGCTGGACGCGCTCGCACTAGGGGCGACGCCGCGACGAGAGCGACAGCACGGGCACGGGACCCGACCATGGGCGATCCTGAGGTCGTGGTCCTCGCTGCGATGGCACGCGAGCTGCGCCCGCTCGCGCGCGCGCTCAGGATGCGGGCAGACCCCGTCGGCGGATTGCCCGCATGGCGCGGCCGCGGCATCGTCGCGGTCGCGGTCGGGGTCGGCCCGGAGCGCGCGAGCGCCGGGACCGCGCACGTGCTCGGCCAGGTACGCGCGCGCCGAGTGCTCGTCGTCGGCGTCGCCGGAGCGCTCGATCCCGCGCTCGAGGTCGGCGATCTCGTCCGTCCCGAAGCCGTCGTCGACGTGCGCACCGCCAGAGTGCTGGTCGCCTCGCGAGGCGGCATCCCACGGAGCGGCGTGCTCGCGACCGTGGACCAGATCTTCCTCAGGGGTGACGGACAGGCCGCCGGTACCTCCGCACCGCCGTTGCCCGACGGCGCGACGGTGGTCGACATGGAGACCGCTGCGATCGCCGCCGTCGCCGACGCGAGGGGGGTCGGGTGGGACGTGGTCCGCGCGATCAGCGACGTCGCCGGCACCCTCACGCCCGACGTCGCGGCGCTCCTCTCCCCCGATGGGCGGGTGCGCCTTTCCGCCGCGGTACGCCTCGTCCTACGCCATCCGCCGGCCGCTGGACGCCTCGTGAGGCTCGGCGTCGACACGAACCGAGCGCTGAAGGCGATGACCGGCGCAGTCGTCCGCGAACTGGCAGCAGAGGGAGTACGCCCCTGAGCAGGGACAACCCGGGCGCGCTCGACGCAAGGGCCCGCGCGGCCCGACAATGGGGGGCGTGACGACCTCATCTCCCACCGGGTCCCAGGAGCGCGCGGCGGTCTCCCAGCGCCAGCACATCCTCGACACGGCCCTCGCGCTCATGTCCCAGAAAGGGGTCGACGGCACGAGCATGCGCGACCTCGCCGCCGCCTCCGGCCTGAACGTCGCCTCGCTGTACCACTACTTCGCATCGAAGCGCGAGCTGCTCGTCGCGGTGCTCCAAGAGCGCGGGTTCATCGAAGACCTGGCAGCGTCGACCGGACCCGCTGCGATCTCACGCGACGATCTCGACGGGATCGTCGACATCCTCGAGGACATCCTGGGCTCGATGCTCGAGGTCGAGGACTTCATCCGGCTCATGCTGGGCGAGGTGCTGCGCGGCCAGGAGACGGCGCACGTCGTCGGCATCGAGCTCTTCGACGCCACGCAGGCGGCGCTGGAGCGATGGCTCGAGGAGTCCGAGCCGGCCATCTGCAACGGCCCCGGAGCGCCGGCGGTCGCCAGGGTGCTGCGCGCGTTCTTGGTCGGGCTGTTCTTCGAGCATCTCGCCGGCGTGCTCGACACCTCGGGCGACGCGCGCCAGGTGTTCCGAGAGCGGGCGGCAGAAGCAGCAGCGGTCCTGCGCAACCGCCCCTGAACGCAGCTCAGGGCAACCGGCCGGTGGCGTGCCGGCGCAGGTCGTCCAGGCTGACCCATTCGAGGGACGCCGCGTGCGTCGCCTCGAGCACGACCTCGGGCGCCGATCCCGCCTCCAGGGCCTCCTGCCAGCGTGAGGCGCACACGCACCACCGGTCACCTGGCCGCAGGCCGGGAAAGCCAGGCCTCGGCGTCGAGAGGTCGTTGCCGCGAGCCTTCGAGAACTCGAGGAACTCCGCGCTGACGCGGGCGCACACGGTGTGGACACCGACGTCGTCCGCCCCCGTGTTGCAGCAACCGTCACGATAGAAGCCCGTCAGCGGGATCGAGCTGCAAGGCTCGAGCTCGCCGCCGAGCACGTTCTTCGCCAAGGATCACACCCTTCCCGGCTGCCGCTCCTGCGGCGCGCGGCCGTCCGACGTTGCAAGTCCGAGGAACCCCTGAAGCTCGGCGACCAGTGCATCCATGAGCTCCGGGGGCGCAGAACCCGAGATCACGAAGAAATTCCTCCCCCCTGCGTCGTCGGGGGTGCAGTTGACCCGCAGGACGTCGCGCCCGGTGTGGACGCGGAACCTGCGCTGGCGCACGCCGGCGAAGTCGGGACCCTCTCGCTCGTCGAACATGAAGAACGACACCGTGGGCTCAAGAGGGACGAAGAGCGCGGGCGCCTGCAGGCGGGCCTCGGCGAGCGGCACGGGCACGACGCTCGCAGCCAGGGCCTCTCGAAGCGAGCGCAGCACTCTCGGAGAGATCGCCTCCAGCCCCTCTGTCGCGACCACCTGCGCGACCATGCGCACGGGCCCGACGAAGTTCCCGATCAGGTCCTTGGCGCCCGGGCGGCTGCGGTTCGAGACGGCGGAGGTGACGACGAACCGCTCGGCACCTACGACCCGGGCGAGCGCCATCTCCAGCCAGGAGAGCACCACCACGAACGGCATCGCCGCCATGCCCGGCGTCACCTCGACCAGATGCCGCCAATGCCCGGCGGGCACGTTGAAGAACCTCGCTCCCGGGCGCACCCCTGGACGCAGCGTCATCGGCCACGCCCCGGCGGCGATCGGCTCGGAGCGAAGCGCGCGCCAGTGCTCGACGGCGCGCCGCTGAAGCGCCTCGGGCACCGGGTTGTCGAGCACCCAGCGCAGGTAGCTCCCGGCAGAGGGAAGCGGAAGGTCCGGAACCGCCTTGCCTGCGTGGCGTGCATATGCACGTGAAAGCTCGGCAGCGACGAAGGTCCCGGACTCGCCGTCGCACAGCGCCTCCGCGACGAAGATCGACAGGACGTGGGTCTTCGGAGCGACGACGTAGAGCGTCGCCTGGAGCCGGGGCTCCTCCCATGGCGAGAGGTCCCTGTACTCGGCCTCGACGGAGACGACCGCCGCAGCCAGGGCTTCGAGCTTCGGCCGGTCGTCGAGCCGGACGATGCGGACCACTCCAGGCCGGAACGGGGTCACGTGCTGGGTCGCCGTCTCGACGTCTCCATCTGGACCCGGCTCGAAGCGCACCCGAAGGAGGTCGTGCGCGGCGACCACGTCGTCGACCGAACGGGCGAGCGCGCTGACGTCCAGCTTCCCGTTGAGCTGGTACACCCAGCTCATGAACTCACGGCTCGGGCTGTGCGGAGCCATGAGGAGCGAGGAGCGCTGCGTGAGCGAGAGGGGTGCGGTCGTCGGGACGTCCAGCGCCGCCTCGGGCTCCTTCGCCGTCTCGCCGGACGCGGCCCGTTGCGTCGTGCTCATCGATCCTCGACCTCTCCCTTTCCCGACGCGACCCGCGATCGGTAGCCCCGTGAAGCCCGGCGTCGTGTGAGGATGGCTTCGTGCGAGCCTCCTACGAGCCCCCCGTCGACGCTCAGGCCTACGGATTCTGCCACCGCGTGAGGGTCCGCTTCGCCGAGACGGACGCGATGGGCGTCGTCCACCATGCGGCGTACCTGCCCTACCTCGAAGAGGCGCGCGTCGAATTCCTGCGTTCGGTCGGCCATCCCTACGCGGCCGTGAGAGCGTCCGGCTTCGAGCTGCCGGTCGCGCAGGTGGCGGTCCGCTACCTGCGCCCGCTGGCGTTCGACGACGCCGTCGACGTGCACCTGAGAGTCGCACTGGTCAAAGGAGCGACCTTCGAGATCGGCTACCTCCTCGCGGTCGGCGGCGAGCCCCGAGCGACCGCGAGCACGGTGCACGCCGTGATCGGGCCCGCAGGGCGCCCCGTGCGCTGCCCCGACTGGCTCGTGGCGCTGGCCGCGCCAGCTCCGTCGCCGGGGCCAGCTCCGTCGCCGGGGCCTGCTCCCTCGCACGCCGCGGCATCGGGCTGCTGAACGCGCCGGTGCCGCAGATCAGCCGCCCCCAGGGACGGACACGCCGCCTGCGGACGCCGAGGACGCGCCAGGTGTCGCGGTCGTCGTGGTGGTGCTCGTCGACGGGGACGTCGTGGTCGTGGTCGTCGTGGTGCTGCTCGTCGACGGGGACGTCGTGGTCGTGGTCGTCGTGGTGGTCGAAGTGGTCGTGGTCGTCGTCGACCTCGGCGGCGCCGTGGTGGTGGTCGTGGCGGCGGGCGGAGCCTCGGGCGGTGTCGACGTGAGGAAGTTCCCCGCCGAGGTGCCACCCGAGCTGCTGGACGCCCCGATGAGCGAGGAGAGGGGTCGCCCTCCCAGCACCTCGACCAGCGTCACGAGGCCGAGCGCGAGGACGAACGACGCTGCGACCGTGACGACCAACGGCCAGCGCGGCTGTCGCGCGGGGCGACGATGGGCCCCTGCCGGCGTGGGGCGCGGGATCCGGGCACGGCTCCATGCGACGAGCCGCGTCTCTCCGACCTCCTCGAGGTCCGGGGCGCCTGCGGTCGCGGATCGGGCCGGCGCGTTCCCGGAGGCTGGCTCGGAGCCGGGGGCCGGCGCGTTCCCCGAGGCTGGCTCGGAGCCGGGGCCAGCGTCGACCGAGGCCTCGATCGCAGACGACCGCACGTCGGCCTTCACCTCCCCGGCTGCGCCGCGGGTCGCCCAGCGGTGGACCAGCGGCAGGCGGTGGCCCTTCTGCACGACGACATCACGCACCTTCGAGTGCGTGCGCTCGATCGACTCCCAGACGATGGCGGTGACCGTGGTCGCGACGATGCTGCCCACGGCGACGCCGATCACGGTCCCGGACACCCCGAAGACCGACGCGATCAGCGCGGAGAGAACAGCGCCGCTCGCAGACGCCGCTATCTGGACCGGGTTCAGTCGCTTCATGGGGTGGCGTGACGCAGCCGCTCGACGGAGCGGCGTGGCCGCACGAGCCTACCCGTGCACGCCCGGAGCGCAGATCCGCTAGACCCCCGGCATGGGCATCATCGACGACATCCGCCGGTACTGGGACGAGGACGCCGCGACCTACGACGACTCGCGCCAGCACCGACCGACCGAGCCGGCGGTGATGGCCGCCTGGACGGCCGCCGTGGAGGCCGCGTTGCCCCGGGCGCCCTCCGAGGTCCTCGACTGCGGCGCAGGGACCGGCTTCCTCTCGCTCATCGCCGCCCGCCTCGGGCACAAGGTGACGGCGCTCGACATGTCCCCCGAGATGCTCAGCCGATTGCGGGCGCGGGCAGCGGCCGAGGGTCTCGAAGTGGAGACCGTGATCGGTCCCGCCACCGAGCCACCCGGCCGCGACTTCGACGCCGTCATCGAGCGGCACCTCCTCTGGACCCTGCCGGACCCGGCAGGTGCGCTGTCATCTTGGCGCGCCGTCGCACCCGCCGGCCGCCTCGTCCTCGTAGAAAGCGTCTGGGGCGAGGTCGACCCGATCGAGGAGCTCCGCGGCGCAGCCAGCCGCGTCCTGGGCCGCCTCCGTCAGGCGCCCCCCGAGCACCACGCCGAGTACTCCGACGAGCTCAGAAGCTCGCTCCCCCTCGGTCGTGGCACGCATCCGGGAACGCTCGTAGCCCTGGCAGTCGACGCAGGGTGGCGCACGCCGCGGCTGCGCCGTCTCCGAGACGTGGAGTGGGCGGAGCGCATGACGCTCCCCCTCGGCGAGCGCATGGTGGGCACTGCGCCGCGCTTCGTCGTCGTCGCGGACTGAGCCGTCATCGGCGGTCGGCGCTCCCGGGCCGCGATCGGCGCGACAGCACCTGGGCCACCACGCCTCGCGCCCCTGAAGGCGGTCCGACGTACGCGACCGATCCGTGCTCGAGGACGACCGCCGTCGACGCGAGCCCGAGCGCGCGGTCGACCTGCTGCTCGACGACGACCAGCGCGGTGCCGCTGCGGCGCACGTCGGCGAACGCCGCGTAGACGTCGTCGACGACGCTCGGAGCGAGGCCGAGCGACAGCTCGTCGGCGACGAGGACCCTGGGCGGCACGACGAGGACCTTGGCGAGCGACACCAGCCGCTGCTGGCCGCCCGACAGCGTGCCGACGCGGTGGTGGCGACGCTCGGCCAAGAGCGGGAAGCGTGCGTACGCCCGTTCGAGGGACGCGGCGAGGTTCCTGCGGCCCGCACGCCGCCGGAGCGACAAGACGAGGTTCTCCTCGACGCTCAGCGAGTCGAAGACCCCGCGACCCTCGGGGACGTGGGACAACCCGGTGCGGGCGATCGCCCACGCCGGCTTCCCCGTCACGTCCGATCCGCCGACGCGGATGCGCCCGGAGCTCGCGGGCACCAGCCCGGAGACGACTCGGGCAACCGTCGACTTCCCGGCACCGTTGGGGCCGAGGAGCGCGAGCGCCGCGCCCTCCTGCACCGAGAAGCTCACGCCGAACAGCGCGCGGTACGGGCCGTACGCGGCGCAGACGCCGTCGAGCTCGAGCGCCGGGTTGCCGCCGTGGATCACGGCGAGCCCAGGTACGCGCGCTCGACCGCAGGCGAGCGCATCACCTCGTGGAAGCTTCCCGACGCGACCACGCAGCCCAGGTCCATCACGATCACGCGGTCGACGACGGCCTCCACCATCCCGAGGTCGTGCTCGACCAGCAGGACCCCCATCGAGCGCTCGACCTGCAACGACCGCAGGAGGTGCGCGAGCTCCCCGGTCTCGCGCTCGTCGAGCCCCGAGGACGGCTCGTCGGCGAGCAGGATGCGCGGCTGCGCCACGACCGCGCGGGCCAGCTCGACGATCCGGCACGTGCCGAGCCCGAGCGCGGCGACCGGCGTGTCGGCGACGTCGAGCAGGTCGACAGCCTCGAGGACCGAGTCGGCGGCGGCCAAGTCCTCGCGGCTCGGCTCGCTGAGCCCGAGCAGGTCCCGCCACAGGCGCCCCCGGCGCGTCGCGCGACTGGCCTCGAGCGCGACGAGGAGGTGGTCGCGGACGGTCAGGTCGGGGAAAACCTCCAGGCGTTGGTACGTCCGTGCGATGCCGAGCCGGGCACGCCGCCACGTCGAAAGGCCCCCGATGTCGCGCCCGTCGAGCTCGATGGTCCCAGCGTCTGGGCGCAGCTGTCCGAAGATGCAGTCGAAGAGCGTCGTCTTGCCCGCCCCGTTGGGGCCGACCAGCCCGACACTCTCGCCCGTCGAGAGGTCCAGGTCCACGCCTGTGACGGCGAGGGTCCCCCCGAAGGACTTCGTGAGCCCGCGCACCGTGAGCGTCGTCATGGCCGACCGGTGACCGCCGGCGCAGGCGCCCGGCGCAGGCGCTTGAGGGCGCGCTCGGCGCGTCCGGTCCATCGGCGCTTCTCGAGCTCGACGATCCCTTCGGGGTGCGCGGCGTAGGTGAGCGCGCCGATGGCGAAGACCACGAACGCGAGCCCCTGCATGCGCTGCGGTGCGTACTGGAGCAGCTGCTCCAGTACGACCAGGCCGATCCCTGCCTGGATCGCCCCTTCGACCGTCCCGACCCCGGTCGTGACGACGATCACCACGAAGGCGAGCGACAGCTGGTAGTTGAACTCGCCGGGCGCGATCACCGTCTGCTGGATCGCGAGCAGCGTCCCACCCACGCCCGCGAGCGCGCCGGAGAGTGCGAACGCGAGCACGCGCTGCCACGCGAGGTTCACACCCACCCCGGCGGCACCGAGCTCGCTCCCGCGCATCGCCGCGAGGAAGCGCCCGACGGTGCCGCGTTGGACGAGCGTCACCGCGCCCGCGCAGACGACGAGCACGACGAACGCGAGGAGGAAATAGGCATGGCCGTTCGACGAGAGCAGGTCGAGCGGGAGCCAGCGCGACTCGAGCGCCAAGCCTCCTGTCCCCCCGCTCACCGCTTGGGCAGGGAAGACCGCCACGTCGAAGAGGAGCGCGGCGGCGAGGGTCATGAGCGCGAGGCCCAGGCCGCGCAGCCGCAGCGACGCGAACGCCAGCAGCCCTGCGACCAACGACGCAGCGAGCGCACCGAGCACGGCCCCCGCCAGGAAGTCGAGCCCGAGGTGGCTCGCAAGCTGTCCTGCGGTGAACGCGGCGATCCCGGCGAGGGTCGCCTGCGCCAGCGAGAGCTGCCCTGCGGTGCCGGTGAGGAAGGTCACGGAGAGGAAGACGACCGAGTAGGCCATTCCCTGGTTCAACACGGTCTCCCACGCCGGCGGCATCCAGGTGAGCATCGAGGCGACGAAGGCGAAGAGGAGCGCCCAGAACCCCGTGCGCACGATCCGGTCGATCTCGCGACCGCGGGCCCTGGCCGCAGGCAGCGGCAGCGGTGGGTCCACCGACGACAGGGGATCGGTCGCCTGGCCGAGCCGGCGAAGGCCCGGAACGAAGAGGAGCGCGCCCACGAGGACGATGAAGGGGAACGCCGGGAGGACGGCCGAGTACCAGAAGCTGGACGTCGGGAGGTACCCCTGGGCGGTCAGGCTCACGACGCCGATGAGCACGCCGAAGAGCGCGGCGACCGGCATGGACCGCAGCGCTGCGCATGCGGCCGCGGCGATCGCCGCGACCATGAGGGTCACGTAGTCCTGGGGCTGGATGGTCACCTCGGTCGGTGCGAGCAGCACCCCCGCGATCCCTGCCATCAGCCCGGACACCGCCCACGCGGTCGCAGTCACGCGCCGCGCGTTCACTCCCTCGAGCTCGAGGAGCCGGCTGCTCTCCGCGGCAGCGCGCATCTCGAGGCCGAGGTGCGTCGTGCGCAGCAGGAGGACGAGAACCACCAGCATGGCGACCGTGAAGAGCGCTGCGCTCAGGTACGTCCCGTTCACCGGGACGCCGGCGCCGAGATGGAAGTAGACGGTTCCGGGGTTGAAGACGATGCTCGGCGCACCGACGAGGTTCCCGTTGCCGAACACCACCGGCAGCAGCGCGGGGATGCCGACGAGGAGGCTCAAGCCGGTGACGATCTTCGCGGTCGTGTTCGTGCTCGGGATCCTCCGGAACAAGAACCGGTCGAAGACGAGCCCCAGCCCTGGGCCGAGGACGACGACGGCGCAGACGAACGCCGCCCACGTCGGCCACGCGTGGTCGTCGACGAGCCACGCGAAGACGAACGCCGACGCGTACGCCTGGGCGCCGTAGCCGAAGTTGAAGACGCCGGTCGTCTGGTAGGTGAGCACCAGCCCCACGGCGAACACCGCGTAGGCACAGCCGTAGGGGACTCCCGGGACGGCGAACCCGAGCAGCTGCTCCATCTGCGACGGATCCGGGCTCAGTGCGGACCGGGAAGGCCCGGGATGGGCGCCACGGGCTTCGGGTGCCGCACGTCCTTCGCCGAGAAGCAGACGTACACCTCTTTGCCCTTCCCGAGGACCGGAAGGGCCATCGCACCCTTCACCTCTTCGAACGCGCTGCACGACGTGCGTGTCGGAAGGTAGTGCGCGGTCTCCCAGTCGACGGGCTCCTGCAGGCCTCCAGCGGTGAAGTCGGTCAGGCGGTTGGTCGACGCGACCACCGCTGCCTGGGTCAGGTGGCGACCGGCCGCCTTGATCCCGGCGACCATCAGCGCGGCGGACTCCCAGCCGTCGAGCGCCAGCGCGTTGCCGGCGTAGCCGGGGGCGTAGCGGCGCATCGCCTTCAAGTACCTCTCGAGGCCCGGGTAGACCCCCGGGTAGCGCGCGGCCGCGGTCTCCGGGACGTTCAAGACGTTGAAGTAGACGCCTTGGAGCAAGCTCGCGTACTTCTTCACGACAGAGGCGTCGGCACCGTCGAACCACAGCTGGTGCACGTGCAAGCCGTACTCGTGGACGTCTCGCGCCAAAGCGATGTTGCCTGTCACTGTCATGCACGAGACGACGAAGTCCGCACCCGCGCGCTGGATCCGCTGGACGTCAGGGGTGAGGTTCGCGTCGATCGGTGGGAGGCGGAGGTCTGTGAAGCTCACGCGATATCCGGCGCTGCGCAGCAAGCTGGCAGTGGTGCGGCACAGGTCCGAGGACGTCGAGACGTTGTAGGCCAAGACCGCGATCGACTTCGAATGCGTCCGGTCGATCAGGTACGCGACCGCAGGCACGATGGCCTTCAGTGTGAGGACGGAGCCGCTCGCTGCGAACAGGTTGGGAGCGCCGGCCCAGTTGCCGTCGACGTTGTAGCCGTACGTGGGCGTACAGGTGGCCACGAAGTACGACGGCGTGAACCAGTACGACGAGACTGCCACCGCGAACGCGTGGTCCTGGTTGATCGCCGTGTGGACGTCCGCCTGGAACTGGCTCGACAACCCCGCGTCGTCGAGATTGTACGCGAGCACGATCTTGCGACCGTCCACGCCACCGTGCGCGTCCACCATGTCGAAGTACGCCTTCACCCCGGGGACGAGGGAGCCGAAGTCCGCGGCGAGTATGCCCGTCAGCGTGGAGATCGCCGCGATCTTGATCTCCTTGCGCGTCACGCCGGGAGCGCCCGTTCCCAACCCGGAGGGGCAACGGAGCGAATGGGTGCGCGCTGCCGCGCCGGCTCGGCTTCCTGGCGACCACGCCGCGAGGCAGCCGGCCGCCAGGACGAGCGTGAGCGCCAGCACCGCGATGGGCCTGCCACGCGTGCTCATGCGCTCTCCTTCTATCACCCGATCTTCGTCGCTTTGCAGCATGTTCCTCCTGATCGGACGAACGTTCGTTCCGCACCAGGGCAAGCGACCTCAGGGGACCAGCTCATCCATCGTCACCGACGTAAGGCGGCGGCGGCGCAGCTCCGCTGCCACCAAGGGAAGGGCCCCGAGCGCACGGCGCCACATGCCCCAAGGGCCGAAGCGGTCGCTGTCGTGCAGCAGCACGATCGCTCCGGGGCGCAGCCGGCGGGCGACGCGCGCCGCGACCTCGCCGGGCCCCGGCGCCACCCACTCGCGCCCCCACGCGGACCACAAGACGGTCCTGAGCCCCATGGCCCGGGCGACAGCCAACGTCGAGCCGCTGGGCTGCCCGTAGGCAGGTCGGTACCACCTCGGAGCGTGACCCAGCAAGGCCATGGCATCGCGTGCGCGCGCGAGGTCCCGGCGCACCCACAGCGGCGACCGCGCGAGATGGCGCGCGTGCTCGTCACCGTGGGTGGCGAGCTGGTGCCCGCGGCGCGCGATCTCCTCGACCAGGTCCGGGTGTGCTCGGACCCTCTCGCCGAGGACGAAGAACGTCGCTCGGAGGCCCAGCTCGTCGAGGGCGTCGAGGACCCTCGGGGTCCCTTCCGGATCTGGCCCGTCGTCGAAGGTGAGCGCCACACGCGTCGAGGCGCGCGGTCCTTGCCAGCGGCACAGCTCGCCGAAGAGCGTGCAGAACGGCCCCCATTGGCCGAGCACGACGGCCGAAGGGACGTAGTGCGCCGCGGTCAGCGCAGCGCCGAAGGGCACGAGGCGGGCGCAGGCTCGGCGCGCCGGCGCGGGGTCGGGTTGCTTTCGAGCCGTCCCCTCGATCACCTACACTCCACGACGCGCCTCTAGCTCAATGGCAGAGCAACGGACTCTTAATCCGCAGGTTCGGGGTTCAAGTCCCCGGAGGCGCACGTCAAGCTCACTGCTCGAGCAGGTGTTGCAGCACCGCACGGTGGACCTGGAGGGCGCCCTCGTCGGTGAGCACGAACCGCACCTTCCGGACCGACTCGAGCCGACCGACCATCTTCAGCACGGTGCCTAGCGCGACCTCCGCTGCGCGCTCCATGGGGTAGCCGAAGGCGCCGGTCGAGATCGCCGGGAACGCCACCGATCTCAGGCCGTGGCGATCCGCGAGCTCGAGCGAGTGACGGTAACAGGCGGCAAGGAGCTCGTCTTCGGGTCGGTCGACGCCGTACACCGGTCCGAGACAGTGGATGACGTAGGGGTTCGCCAGCCGGTGTCCGCCGGTGATGACCGCCTCACCCGGCGAGATGGGAGCGAGCGGCCGGCACTCCTCGGCGAGCTCGGGGCCGGCGGCCCGATGGATCGCCCCGGCGACGCCGCCGCCAGGCAAGAGCTGGGCATTGGCCGCGTTGACCACCGCATCGACGTCGGGCTGGCGCACGATGTCGCCTGCGACGAGCTCGACCGTGACGCCGTCGATCTCGGCTCCGTCCGCGCCCACCACGCCCACGGTACGCGCAGTCGACGCGCGACGTCGGGGGGCGGGCTCGCGTTCGTCCAGTGCGTCGATCAGGCCGGCTTGCAGCGCGTAGACGACGCGGATGACGGCCTCGTCTTCGCGGGCGATCCCTGCGCGGTCCGCCTCGGTGCGCACCCCGAGCTCCTCCATGCGACGCGACAAGGTCATCCCGAGCACAGCGAGCCACGCCTCGGCCTCCTCCAGGTCGATCACCGGCTTCTCAGTGCTCGCCGCCACTGCGGCGACTGCCTCGTCCACCGCGAGCTGGCGGGCCAGGACGTACGCAGGGTCGTCGGCGTCCGCGGTCTCGTCGATCCGACCGAACAGCCGGGCAAAGCCAGGGGAGCCTGGAGCTGTCCCGACGTCGCGCAGTCGCTCTGCCGCTGCGGCCACGAAGCTGCGCACCGCCGCGGGCAAGCGCACGGCGATACGGCCGTCGTCCAGGCGCTGGAACCCCACGCGGCGGCGCCGGTTCACGTCGCTCGGGCCACGGTGGACTGCAGCCCGTAGGTGCCGAGCTCGAGGCAGTGGCGCACGGCACGGTCACGATCACCGGTCCACACGACGGCTTTTCCTTCACGGTGCGCCGTGAGCATCAAGAGCTCTGCCTTCTCGGAGTCGTAGCCGAAGACCTTCTTCAGCGCTCGCACCACGACCTCCATCAGCGTCACGGGATCGTTCCACAGGACGACGTTGTAGGGAGCGTCGACGGCCGCGTCGGCCTCCGCGCCCTCGCGCTCGGCGACGGCAGGCCCGGCGCCGGCCACGCTCGCCGAGGAGAGCCGGATCCACATGCCCGCACCTTATGACGCCGCCTGTGCACCTGATGCCTGGCCTGCCCCGACGATGTGTGGAATTGTCGTGGCGTGCGGACCGCACCGACGCCCCCTCCCGGCAACCTCGTCGCGCGGCAGGTCTTCGACGGGCTCGCCGGCCGCTACGACCGCCTCGCAGAGTGGCTGTCGTTCTGGCAGAACCGGCGGTGGCGCGCCGCTCTGGTCGACGCCGTCGCCGCGGGGAGCCCTCGGCTCGTCGCGGACGTGGCGACCGGGACGGCAGGCGTCGCACTTGCGCTCACGGCGCGCACCGGTGCGCGGGTCGTCGGCTTCGACCTCGACGAGGGGATGGCCCGGCAAGGGCTGCGCAACGTGCGGGCCGCGCGGGCGTCTGGCGTGGCGATCGCCGTCGCCCGAGGCGAGCAGCTGCCGCTCCCGGACGAGTCGGTCGACGCGCTCAGCTTCACCTACCTGCTCCGCTACGTCGACGACCCCGCCGCGACCATCGCGGAGCTCGCCCGCGTCGTGCGTCCCGGGGGGATCATCGCGAACCTCGAGTTCGCAGTCCCCGTGTCGAGCCTCTGGCGCCCGCTGTGGTGGCTCTACACGCGCACGGTGCTGCCGCTCGCCGGCCTCTTGACCGGCGGCATGCCCTGGTGCCGCGTCGGGAGCTTCCTCGGCCCGAGCATCACGGACCACTACCGGCGCTACCCGCTCGACTGGACCGTCAGCGCGTGGGAGCGCGCCGGGATCGGCGAGGTCGCGCTGCGACGCATGAGCCTGGGCGGTGGGATCGTGATGTGGGGCCGCCGGAAGTGAAGGGGGACCGGACGCGCCCGGCCTTCTACGCCGCGCGTCCAGGGGCATGGCGCGACTGGTGGACGGTGCTCCACCCTCCCTACACCGCGTGGCATCTCTCCTACGTGGTCGTGGGGGCGTGCCTCGCCCCGGTGGTGACCGTGAGCAGGCTGCTCGCCACGCTCCTGGCATTTTTCCTCGCTGTCGGGGTGGCCGCCCATGCGTACGACGAGCTCCAGGACCGCCCGCTGGGCACCGGCATCCCGACGTGGGCGCTCGTGACCGCGTGCGTGCTCGGCCTGGCCGGGGCGGTGGCCCTTGGTGCGGCCGGCGTCCTCCAGGTCGGCCTCATCCTCGTGCCGTTCCTCGTCGTCGGCCCGCTCCTCGTCGTCGCCTACAACGCCGAGCTCTTCGGTGGGGTGGTGCACACCGACGTCGGGTTCGCGCTCGCGTGGGGCGCATTCCCGGTCCTCACCGCGTACGCCGCGCAGTCGGACGGGATCTCTACGGGCGCAGTCCTCGCCGCCGCGGGTGCGACCGCCCTCTCGCTCACCCAACGATCGCTCAGCACTCCCGCCCGGACGCTTCGGCGGCGTGCCGTCGGCGTGAGCGGCGAGGTGGTGCTCGCCGACGGCACCGAGCACCACCTCGACCGGGACTGCCTTCTCGCACCGCTGGAGAGGGGGCTGCGCACGCTCTCGTGGGCGGTCGTCCTACTTGCCGCGGCCTTGGCGGTGGTCCGCCTGGGCTGACCGGGCACGCGATCGGCTCGGGATCGAAGGCATAGGCACTTCGACCCTCGGCTGCGGCCCCGACGTCTCGTACAGCGCGCTGGGAGAGGGCGCGTCGGGCGACCTCGTCTACACGGCGTCGGCGTCGACCCTGCCGGCCGACCTCACCGATGCACTGGTGAGAGCGGCGCAGTGATCGGGATGGAGCTCGACATCAACCCGGATCGGGTGCAAGCGGGCGTCGCGCCCAGCCCGGGAAGAACCCTGGTGGGTACCGTCTCTGGACAGAACCGTCCAGCTGACCAGAACATGGTCGGCTGAGCACGAGAATTCGTCGCGGTCCTCGCGTCGAGGGGGCCGGATCAGACCGGAGGCTTCGTCCCGGTGACGACGGCGGCCTCCGCCACCACCCGTGCGCCCTGCACGTCGGCGAGCCCCACATCTCGGAACATCTGCACCCACGTCTCCATCGGCAGCGGGCGCTCACGCACCCGAAACATGAAGCGAGCCGCATTCTTCGCGATGCGCCACCAGCCGGCCGGTCCACGCCGCAGCATGACCCGGACCTTCGAGCCGATGATCTCCCGGTCCTGCTTCGTCGCCCCTCTGCCGAACATCATGTCGCCGAAGACGACTCTCCCGCCGGGCCTCAGCCAGGCCGTCGCAGCTGCCAGCACCGCCCGCTTCTCGTCGTCGTAGAGGTGGTGCATCGCGTAGTTCGACACGACGAGGTCGATGCTCCCCTGATCCACCACGAGCTCTTGGGCCGGGCGGACCGCCGTCTCGATGCGAAGGCCCTCCTCTGCCGCCTTCTGCGCGAGGGTCTCGATCATCCGCGCGCTGATGTCGACCGCCAGCACCTGGGCACCGCGGCGGGCGAGCGGGAGGCTGAGCTGGCCATTGCCGCATCCGAGGTCGATGACGGCCTTCCCCTCGACGGGAGCGGCCGCGCCGAGGACTGCGTCCACGACCCGCTCTAGGCCGGCTGCACCGTGATGCTCCCAGACCAGCGCACGGCGGTCCCAGAGTCGTCGTACGCGGCGCGCCCCGCGGGCCGCCGCGGGCGGCTGGTCAAGAGCCGACGGATGCGAAGCGTCCACACCCCCCAGCCTGCCGTCTCCCTGCGCAGGCACACCCACGCCGGCCATGGTCGCGAACGATCATGACGTCTACGTGAATGCACCGAGCGGGCCCGGTGCCCACTGGGCCGAGGCGCGCTGATGTAGCTTGCGCGCGAATGCCAAGACCTCGCCCACGTTCCCGCGTGCGACACACCCGGCTCGCCGTGGCCGCCGTCCTCACCACCCTTGTCGTGGCTGGAGCAGCGCTCGCGGCGACGCTCGCGGCCGGCACGCGACCCGGCCGGGGCGACAAGTCCACGACGACCACGACCACGACGATCGCGACGTCGTCGACGACGACCGCACCACCCCCGATGACCCCGATCGGGACCTACACGGTCGAGACCACCTCCCTCACGGTCACCGTCGCGGGCCTCCCGCCCACAGACAACGTGCTGCCGACCACCGTCTGGTACCCGGCGAGCACGTCGGCGACGGGGGACCACCGGGCAGCGCACCGTCGCTACCCGCTGCTCGTCTTCTCGGAGGGCTACGCACAGCCGGTCACCGCCTACGCGACGCTCATCGCAGACTGGGCCTCCGCCGGCTTCGTCGTGGCCGGACCGACCTATCCACACACCGCGCCGTCGACCCCGACAACGTTGGACCGGGCTCCCTCCGAGCTCGGGCGCCACCCGGCCGACCTGCGGGCGGTGATCACAACGCTCCTCGACGCCGGCCGCACTCGAGGCTCTGTCCTCGCGGGAAAGATCGACCCGAGCGAGGTCGGGCTCGTCGGGCAGTCCGACGGGGGCGACGTCAGCCTCGCGGTCGCGGACAGCTCCTGCTGCCGGTACGCAGGGGTCAAGGCCGCGGCGATCCTCTCGGGGGCGGAGTACCGGTACTTCAGCGGCCAGTACTTCGCGCCGGGCACACCCCCTGGACCGCCCCTTCTCGTTGTCCAGGGCACCGACGACACCGTCAACCCGCCGGTGTGCAGCGCCCAGATCTACGACGCAGCTGCGCCGCCCAAGTACTACCTGGACCTCCTCGGAGCAACACACCTCGCCCCCTATGAGGACGCCACTTCTTGGCAGGCAGTGGTCGCGCAGGTGACGACCGACTTCTTCGACGCAGACCTGGCCGGCGAGCGCGGCGCGCTGACACGCATGTACCACGACGGCAACGTGGCGGACGTGGCGGAGCTGACCACAGCCCCGACAAGTCCGCCCGCCACTGGGAGCTGCCCCACAGCTCCTGCGACGACCGCCCCGCCGGCGACAACGACCACGACGACCGCCCCGCCGGCGACAACGACCACGACGACCGCCCCGCCGGCGACAACGACCACGACGACCGCCCCGCCGGCGACAACGACCACGACGACCGCCCCGCCGGCGAGCTGATCAGAGGCGCCGCGCCCGAAGGATCCTTCACTCCTTCGTCACGAGGTCCCGCCATGCTGCCGTCCATGAGCATGACGGTGTCCGAGCGGACCGGGGCACGGTCCCGCTCCTCCGCCAGCCGCGTCCTTCGACGCCCCGCGCCGCCTCCCCGGCGGGCCGTCGGCCAGGCAGCCGTCGCCGCCGGCGTGCTCGGGCTCGTCGCAGTCGTCATCCTCGGGTTCGTGAGCGAGTCGGCGGCCGACCTCAGAGTGCGCGGCGGAGCTGCGATGTTCATCGGCGGGATGGCCGGACTGGTCGGCATGTACCTCGCCCTCGTCCAGCTCCTCTTGATCAGCAGGATCCCCCAGCTCGAGCGGATCCTGGGTCAAGACGGCCTATTGCGCTGGCACCGCAGGGTGGGCCCCTGGCCGATCACCCTGCTGGTCGTCCACGCGATCGTGATCACCATCGGCTTCGCGCAGGCTGCCCACACCGGAGCGCTGCACCAGCTCGCGGTCTTCCTTCGCTCCTACCCGGACATGCTCCTCGCCGTCGTCGGTCTCGCCCTCATGGTGATGGCGGGCATCGCGTCGATCGGCGCGCTGCGCCGAAGGATGCGGCGAGAGACGTGGTGGGTCATCCACCTCTACATGTACCTCGCGCTCGCGCTGTCCTTCGCGCACGTCCTGGCTCTCGGCCCCACCTTCGTTGGCCATCCGCTCACCCAGGCCATCTGGGCGTTGGTCTGGGCTGCAACCGCGGGCGTGGTGCTCGTGTACCGCTTCGGCCTCCCGTTGGCACGCACGCTGCGCTACAGGCTGCGCGTCGCAGAGGTCCGCCAGGAAGCGCCAGGTGTGGTCTCGGTGATCTGCACGGGGCGACACCTCGACCGCCTGCGCATCTCGGGAGGACAATTCTTCGCGTGGCGATTCTTGAAGCGCGGCCTGTGGTGGCAGGCCCACCCCTACACGGTGTCGGCGCTCCCCCGCCCACCCCACCTGAGGCTCACGGTGCGCCAGATCGGTGATCACTCCGCCGCCGTCGCTCGTCTCCGACCCGGCACGCGCGTCGCGATCGAGGGCCCCTACGGCTCGGTGACCCCCGATGCCCGGGTGCACGAGAAGGTGGTGCTCGTCGCAGGCGGCATCGGCATCACCGCGATCCGAGCGGTGCTCGAAGGGCTCCCGAAGAGCGCACGGCCGACGGTCATCATGCGAGCCCCGACGACCGAGCAGCTCGTGCTGCGCGACGAGACGGCTACCCTCGTGAAGAGGGCCCACGGCACGCTCCACGAGCTGGTCGGCCCCCGCTCGTCCACCGGCGGCCCGCGCAGGTTCCTGCGCCAGCTCGTGCCGGACCTCACCGACCGCGACGTCTACGTGTGTGGGCCTGAGGGCTTCGTGCACGAGGTCATCGCCGCGGCACAAGAGCTCGGCGTGCGCCGTCACTCCATCCACTACGAGGTCTACCAGTGGTGAACGAGCTGCATCGCTCCTGCATGACGCGCCGCGCAGGAGCGCTCCGATGAAGCGCTACCCGCTCGTCATCAGCGCGACGGCCGCCGGCCTCGCCGGCGTCCTCAGCTTCCACAGCCACAGCACGACCGTGGCGCTCCCGGGCGCGTCCACGAACTCCGCCACGAACTCCGCCTCGAACTCCGCCACGACTCCGCCGCGCAGCCGCTCCCACGCGACACCGCCGAAGACCTCCACATCCGCCGCGGGGAGCACAACTCCCACGGGGAGCACATCTGCCAGAGGGCGGACATCTGGCAAGACGGCTCCTTCGACCAGCCCGGCGCCGGGGGCCTCGACGACGCGTGCGACCGGCACGCTCGAGCAGTACGGCTACGGCGAGCTGTCCGTCCGCGTGACGATGGCCGGCGGGAAGATCACCGACGTGAGCGTGGCGAAGCTGCAGACCGCGGACACATACTCCCAGCAGCTCGCGAGCTACGTCATCCCGATCCTGCGGCGCGAGGTCCTCCACGCCCAGAGCGCGAAGATCAACGGCTTGTCCGGCGCGACCTACACGAGCGAGGCGTACGCGTACTCGTTGCAGTCGGCGCTCGACAAGCTCCGCAAGTGACGTGACGACTACGACGGGCGCGGCGCACCAGGCACCTCCCGGCGCGGTGCCCCGGCCCGACGAGCCCGCCAGCGACGTCGCGCACGTGGAGCACGTCATGGGAACTGCGGTGTCGCTCCACCTCCGTGTGCGCTCCGGCACACGCGCCGCCCGCTCCGGCACATCCAAGGAGCCCTCCGGCCTCGCCGGCCACGTCCTCGAACTGGCCTGCGCCGAGCTCCATCGAGCCGACGCCCTCTTCAGCACCTGGAAAGCCGAGAGCCCGATGAGCAGGATCAGGCGCGGCAGCCTTCCTCTCGCGACAGCACCTGGCGAGATCCGCCAGGTGCTCGACCTCTGCGCCGACGTCCGGGAGCTGACGTGCGGCTGGTTCGATCCGTGGGCCATGCCCGGGGGTGTCGACCCGACCGGCCTCGTCAAAGGCTGGGCAGTCGAGCGCGCGCTCGGCTCGATTCGAGCCCACGGCGTGGTCGCGGCGTGCGTCAACGCGGGAGGGGACCTCGCAGTCTTCGGAAGGCCTGCAAGCGGAGAGCGCTGGAGGATGGGCATACGCCATCCGTGGCGCGCCGACGCATTGGCGTGCATCGTCTTCGTCGACAGCGCGCTCGCGACGTCCGGCACCTACGAGCGCGGGCCGCACCTCTTCGATCCACGTGCCCGCCGACCATCGGCCCGCGCCGCCTCGGCGAGCGTGGTCGGCCCGAGCCTCGCGATCGCAGACGCCCTCGCCACCGCCCTGTGCGTCGGAGGTGACGACGTGCTCGATCGCCTCGCCGAGATCCCCGGCTACGAGGGGTACCTCGTGCGCACGGACGGAACCGAGGCGTGGACCGAGGCCATGCCATTCGCCAGCTGACCCAGAGACCCAGTGGAGGGACGTAGACTCTTGAGGTCGTGCCTGAGCCCGCGAGACGCCGGGAAGACCTCGGCGGCGGCTCGCCGGCCGCTCCGGTCGAAGTGGTCCTGCGTGGCGCGCGCCTGCTTTCGGCACCCCTTCGGGGTCCCCTCGCCGCAGGAGGACGCGCCGTGGGCCCGCTGCGCGTGGAGGTCCGCCGCAGCATCCGACGAGCGCTCGGGGTGCCGCCCGACCCGCCGTCGCGCGCCGAGCGCGCCCGGGACGCGTTCTTGCCACCGGGAGGTGTGGCACGGCGCGTGCACGGCGACCTCCCCGCGATGGTGGTCGGAGGCCTTGCGGCGCTGCTGCTGCAGACGCTCCACCCCCTCGCCATGGCCGGCGTGGCAGAGCACTCCGACTACCGGGAGGATCCCATCGGGCGGCTCCGGCGGACGGCGGCCTTCGTGGGCGCGACCACCTTCGGGACTGTGCAAGAGGCCACCCGAGCGATCGAGCAGGTCCGGGAGATCCACCGGCGCGTCCGTGGACGCGCCCCCGACGGTCGCAGGTACTCGGCCGAGGACCCCGAGCTCCTCACGTGGGTGCACGTCGCGGAGATGTCGAGCTTCCTCACGGCGGCCGATCGGTATGGACCACGCCGCTTGCGTGCGGACGAGCGCGACCGCTACTTCGCAGAGACGGCTGTGGTCGCCCGGCAGCTCGGGGCGCGCTGGGTTCCTGAGACCGCGGACGAGGTGCAGGCCTACTTCAAACGGATCAGGCCCGAGCTATACGCCGGCCCCCAGGCGATCGAGGCGCGCGACTTCCTCCTGCGCGGCGTGGCCCGCACACCCCGCGCACGAGCGATCTACCTGGCCATCGTCGCCGCAGCGCTCCCGGTGGTGCCGAAATGGGCTCGGGTGGAGCTCGGCATCCCCACGCTGCCACTTCTCGACGAGATGGTGGTCGTCCCTCCCGGCCGCATAGCCTGCGGGGCCCTGCGCTGGGCGCTACGACCCTGAGGCCCACGGCGACGAAGGGCGCTGCACGGGGAGCCGGAGCGGAGAGCCGCGACAGGCTCAGTGAGGGTGCAGACCCCAGCTCGCCTCCCACGTCTCTCCGGGCTCGAGCACGACCAGGTCCTTCCCGGAGCGAAAGGCGTCAGGCGGGCACGTCATCGGCTCGATCGCGATCGACCGTCGCCTGCGCTCGGGCTCGACCGTGTCTGCGGTGAAGCACATGAGATACCGGAACCTGTCGTCCACCCACAGCTCGACGCCTCGACCGGTCAGCGGGTCCTCCAGGCTGGCCCGTGCGATGCCGTCGGTCCCTCGCTCGAGGTCGCTGAACGCTGTGTCGAGACGCACGGCGCCGATGACCTGGCCTGCCCTGAAGTCGAGCTCGGTCCCGGCGAGATCCTGCACCTCGCCGGTCGGCAAGCCGCGCGTGTCGAGCAGGAGGCGCCGCGCGGACGGCACGACGAGCGTGGCGGTGTCGATCAGTTCGGTGCCCGCGCTCAGGTACGGATGGAACCCGATGCCAAAGGGTGCCGCCGTCACGCCCGCACCAGTGGCCTCGGCCGTCACGACGAGGCCGTCGCGCCGCAGGCGGTACTCGCAGCGCAGCTCCACCGACCACGGGTACCCCGGGGTCGGCCTGATCGTGCAACGCAGCGAGACGACGTTCTGCGCGCTGGCCTCGAGCCGCCATGGCAGCCAGCGCACGAGCCCGTGGATCGCGTTGGCGAGCTCGGGCTCGTCGAGCGCGGCTTGCGCGCGGACACCCCGCCATTCGTACTTGCCGTCGCCGAGCCGGTTGGGCCAGGGGGCGAGCACCTGCCCGCGACCTGCGTGGCTCCACTCGTCGGAGCCGAAGCCGTCCACCACGACGCTCCCGCCAAGCGTGTAGCTCCGAAGGGTCGCTCCCACCTCGGTGATCACGGCTTCCTGATGACCGTGCGCGATGACCCATTGCTCCCCCGTCGGCGACACCGCCGAAGCACTCTTTGGCATGCGACGTCCTCCCGGGGTCGTGCAGGTCGGCGGGTATCGTACTTGCGCGTGCGAGTGCTGGTCACCAACGACGACGGCGTACACGCGCCCGGCCTCGCCGCGCTCACGCGCGCGCTGGCACGATGGGCCGACGTGCACCGCGAGCACGAGATCGTCGTGGTGGCGCCGCTCGCCAACCACAGTGGCGCGTCGGCTGCGGTCGGCACGGTCTACGAACGCGAGGCGGTCTCCTACCGCCGAGTCCGCATCGACGGGGCGGAGGACGTCCCCACCTACGGCGTGGACGCGTCGCCGGCGCTTTCGGTGCTCATCAGCGGCCTCGGAGGGTTCGGGCCGCGACCCGACGTCGTCGTCTCCGGGATCAACCTCGGCGTGAACGTCGGTCGGTCCGTCCTCTACTCGGGAACGGTCGGCGCGACGCTCGCGGGTGCGCAGCTCGGCCTGCGCGGCCTCGCGGTGTCGCTGCGTGCAGGGTTCCCCCCGGAGCAGTGGTCGACGGCGTCGACCCTCGCGGTCGCGCTGCTCCCGACCCTCTGCGAGGCGCCGCCCCGGACCGTGCTGAACCTGAACGTCCCGTCGGTGCCGATGGAGGAGCTGCGCGGCCTGCGCCGCGCTCGCATCAGCACCTCGGGGATCGTGAAGGAGGCGACGAGCGGCGAGGGCGACGGTGCGGATGGCAGGGCAGGCGCACCCTCCGCCGAAGAAGGCGAGATCCGCCTGACGCTTGGCACTGCCGTCCCCACCCTCGGCCAGCTCGACGAATCGGAGGATCCCGAAGACGACGCCGCGCTGATCGCCGCCGGCTACGCAGCGATCACCCCCATCGTCGGCGTCCAAGAGGACATGGCGCCAGGCTCCGACGAGATCGTCCGGGCCGCCCTGGCCAAGGTGCACCAGGTCCTGGACCGCTGAGGCAGGCGCGCGGCACGCGCCTCGCGTTCACTCATCGTCGGGGCGTGGGGCGCGGCGACGCTCCTTCGTCGTGGCCCGGCGTCGCTTGTCCTCGAGCCGGCGAGCCGTCGCTGCGCCGGTCGGCACGGTCGGGCGCCGTCGCCGCGGAACCCGGAGCCCGGCCGCGAGGCGCTCGGCGAGGCGTTCGAGCGCCAGCTGCCGGTTGCGCGCCTGGGAGCGCTCGTCGGCCGACGTGGCAGTCACCACCGGGCCGAGACGCTCGAGGAGGAGCGCTCGCTGGCGGGGACCCAGCGTCGTCGAGTGCTCGACGTCGAAGCGGACCTCGACCCTGCTCGCCGTCCGATTGGCGTGCTGGCCACCAGGGCCACCCGGCGTCGTCGCCCGCCAGCTGATCTCCTCGAAAGGGATCCGAAGCGAGGGCGACACACGCAGCACGGCGCCCGCTGCGGCCCCCGGCACACCTGCGGCCCCCGGCACACCTGCGTCGACGTCCTCGTCGCGCGTCGTCACTGCGGCGAGCCTAACGAGGGCAACCCGGGACTTCGAGGTGCGGTGCACATCGCCCAGTTACGCTCGAGGGCATGGAATACCACCACCTCGGACGGAGCGGCCTGGTCGTCTCGGCACTGGCCTACGGCAACTGGATCACCCACGGCGGCCAGGTCGAAGAGGAGACGGCGGTGGCCTGCGTGCACAGGGCTCTCGATCTCGGGTTCACGACCTTCGACACGGCGGACGTCTACGCGCAGGGGCGAGCTGAAGAAGTGCTCGGCCATGCGCTCGAGGGCCAGCGGCGGGAGTCCCTCGAGATCCTGACCAAGGTCTACTGGCCGACCGGGCCGGGCCCGAACGACCGCGGCCTGGCTCGCAAGCACATCATGGAGTCCATCGATGCCTCGCTGCGGCGTCTCCGGACCGACTACGTCGACTTGTACCAGGCGCACCGCTACGACGCCGAGACGCCGCTCGAGGAGACCCTGCGCGCGTTCGACGACCTCGTGCGACGAGGCAAGGTCCTCTACGTGGGCGTGTCCGAGTGGAGGGCGGACCAGATCGAGTCGGCGTTGCAGATCGCTGACGACATGGGCTTCGACCGGATCGTCTCGAACCAACCGGAGTACTCGCTCCTGTGGCGGGTCATCGAGTCGGAGGTGCTCCCACTCTGCGAGCGCGAGGGCATCGGCCAGATCGTGTGGTCGCCGCTCGCGCAAGGCGTCCTGACCGGCAAGTACCAGCCCGGAGAGGCGCCCCCGCCAGGCTCCCGAGCCACGTCCTCGGAAGGCCGCGCCTTCATCGCGGACCTCCTCTCCGACGAGGTGCTCGGACCTGTGCAGGAGTTCGCCGCGCTCGCACGGGCGGCGGGCCACAGCCCGGCCGCCGTCGCGCTCGCGTGGGTGCTGTCGAACCCCAACGTGTCCGCGGCGATCGTCGGCGCGACTCGCCCAGAGCAGCTCGACGAGAACGTGAAGGCGCTCGACATCGAGCTCGAGCCGGAGCTGGTGCGTGCCGTCGAGCAGGTCCTCGGCCCGGTCGTAAAGCGCGACCCCGCGCTCACCCGGAGCCCGGCCACGCGCCCATAAGGGGGCCAGGGGGAAGGTGACGTCGACCGAGCAACCGTTCCTCAACGACCTCTCGCGTCGTCAGCGCATCGGCGCCTACGGGATCGCGAGGAACCCACACGGGCGCCTCCTCCTCGTCCGCGCGGCCAGCTACCTCACCGTTGCAGGCATGTGGTTCCTGCCAGGCGGAGGCGTGGAGCACGGGGAGACACCGAGCGGGGCGCTGCGTCGAGAGGTGCACGAGGAGACCGGCCTCGTGGTCGGGGAGGTCACGCTCCTCGGCGTGCTGTCCGACACCCGGCCCGTCCCCAGCGGGGTGCTCCTCCACACGGTCCGCCTGGTCTACCGACTCGAGGAGTGGAGCGGCACGCTGCGCGACGAAGCCTCTGGGTCGAGCGACCAGGCCGCGTGGCTCTCCCCTGCCGAGCTCGAGTCGGTGCGGCTCGTCCGCTACGTCCGAGAGGCCCTCGACCGCTTCGCCGGCGGCGCCCTCCACCCTGCGACGGGCTGAGGGATCACCCTGCGAGCTCCTCGCCGCCGAGCCGCACAACGCCCACGGTGCGCAGCACTCGCGGTCAGCGGCGGGCTCCACCTGCGGAGTGGGAGATCGCGTGCACATGGGTCACCGCCTTGTGCGCCGGGTAGTACCCCGAGAGCCACGGGCCAACCTTCGGAAGCATGAGCACGGCAAGGAGGATCCCCAGGCACACCGCACTGACGATCGCCCACTGACGCAGGCTTGCCCCGCGGATCTGGCGCCTGGTGCGCCAGAAGAAGTCCCTCGGCGCCAGACGGGCCACGTCGAGCATGTGGCCGAGGACGTGGAAGACCATGGCGGCGAACCACAGGACGAAGGTGACCTTGTGGAGTAGCAGCAGGTCGTTGCGCAGCGGTGTGGTGGTGACCAACAGCGTGGCGATGCCGCTCACGACGACCGCGACCGTCAACACCACGACGAAGGGGCCGAGCAGGCGCAGTAGCGGGGGCGGCGGGCCCTTGCGACGGTACTCGGGTGAGCCGAGGTAGTACTTGGCGAACCGCCAGGTGGTGCTCCCGATCTTCAGCGCCATGACGGGCACCATCACCATGCCGACGACGACGTGGATCGCGAGCAGCGGGCTGATCCGCAGGATGGTCACCCCTTCGATCGCGAGGAGGACCAAGAGGAGTGCCCCGAGCATGGCCGTGAGGCGGCCGTTCGCCTCGACGCCTTCGCCATCCCCTTCCAGGAGGTCGTCGGCACGCTCGGCGGGCTCCCTGCGTCCGTGGACCACTGCGGCCTCCCATGCCGCGATCGGCGAGTTCGGGAAGTCGCTCCTCCGAGCGCTGGTGAGCGGGCGCCCGGACGAGCTGGCGACCCACCGGTCGGCGCGTGTCGTCACCGCGGTGTCCGTTCGGCTCGCGACGCGGACCACCGGTGCGCTCGTAGGCGGTCGACCGGACGAGCTCGTGATCCACCGGACCGTGCCCGACGGCCCCGCGGCAGGCAGAGGCGACGTGCGCTGACCATCTCCCAGACCTGCCGGGATCGCCGGCGCGGGCGTCACGCCGAAGGGGTAGCGTCCCCGCGGGGCATGCGCCGGTCGCCGGTCGTCGAGCCCGGGTCGTCGGTCGCCGACAGGGCCTGTCGCGGGTAGGTCGGGCCCGAGCAACCCGTTCGAAGACCCGTTCGCAGACCCGCCAGCACGTCCGGCCTCCTCCTCCAGCAAGGTAGCCCGGATGTAGCTGCGATAGCGGTGGTAGATGCCGAAAGCGAGCACGCCCACGACCGCAACCGCGAGGACGTACCCGACGTCCCCGAACCCCGAGGCGATCGTGTGCCAGTGGGTCCCCACCCCATAGCCGATCCCGGCCCAGGCGCCGTCCCACAAGAACGACCCCGCAGCGGTGAGCAGCCCGAAGCGTCCGAGCGGCACCTCGGCGATCCCCGCCGGCAGGGCCACGAAGTTGCGGATCACGGGGAGCAGGCGGCTCCCGAACACCCCGAAACGCTGGTGACGGTCGTACCAGGCCTCGGCCCGGTCGAGGTCGTGATGGCTGAGCAGGATGTAGCGGCCGAATCGGTCGACCACCGCCCTGCCCGCGTAGCGGCCGACCACCCACGCGATGTAGGCACCGATCACCTCGCCCGAGCCCCCGACCGCGATGACCGCGAGCAGGTTCAGCTTCCCCTGGGCGGCAAGCGCACCGGCGAAGCCCATCGTCAGCTCCGAGGACGTCGGCACACAGCACGACTGCAGGACGCACAGGAGGAAGATCGCGGCGTAACCGGCGGTGGAGACCAGGTGGGTGAAGTTCAGCAGGCCGAGCACGGCGACGTCAGGCAGCTTCCTCGTTCGTGTTGGTATGGACGCTCGATGGTAGGCAGCGCGCGAGGGCCGATGTTCCTCGCCCCCATCAGACACGGTGAGGTTGAAGAACGCCTAAACGCGTATGCCCGCCTCACCGCGCCCACCAGGCCGACCCACCCCGCCGTGCAGACCTCGCGGCCGCGCGAACACGGGGATGGCGAGTGAGACGTCCCTCCTCTTGGACTGGCTTCTGGGTGGACCTCCTCCCACTGCGAGTTTGACAGTAGCGTGATCGACCGATAACGATTACCCGACGACAATTTGCCTCTATCGGTTGCGCACGTGCCACGGCGCGTCCGCCGCCGACAGAGGCCATCTCACTGGGGGCCGGTGAGGCCCCGGGGGGGCGAACGCATGACCGACCTTGCTCGCAGGCTGCCCGAGACGTCCAGGGGCGCGTCGACCCGACGGAGCCTCCGGCTGCTCTGCGGATCGCTGGTGCTTCTCGCGACCGCGATCGGGGCAGGCGCGGTCGGCGCAGCGACTCCGGCGGGCGCCAGCACCACGGTCGTCACAGGCGGGACTGCCAGCTACGCCCTCCCGCCGGGCGACGTGTTCACATGGGTCATCCCTATCGAGAGCCTGGTCGCCTACGAGCCGTACCAGACCAACGTCGAGGACGAGATGTACCTGCCGATGTACTGGTTCGGCACAGGATCGAAGACCGGCATCGACTACAAGCTCTCCATCGGGAACAAGCCCGTGTGGTCGAACGGCGACAAGACCGTCACCATCCACATGAAGCACACGATCACGTGGTCCACAGGGGCGCCGGTCACATCGAACGACGTGAAATTCTTCTTCCAGCTGTACCAGGCGGGAAAGACGCAGATCGGCAACTACCTGCCAGGGCTCATGCCCGACAACATCGCCCGGATCACATATCCGAACGCCTACACGTTCGTCCTCCACCTGACGCGCGCCTACAACCCCACCTGGTACGAGGGCAACCAGCTCGGATGGATCTACCCTCTCCCGGTGCAGTCCTGGGACCGCACCTCACTCAGCTCCCCCGCGTCGGCTTCCAATTCGTCGACCCCGGCAGGCGCCAAGGCGGTGTTCACATTCATCTTCTCCCAGGCGAAGTCCCGGAACACCTACGCCACAAACCCAATGTGGAAGGTCGTGGACGGACCCTTCTTCATCAGCGCCTACAACTCGGTCACCCACGAGGCGACCTTCGACCGCAACACCCACTACACGGGGGCGACAAAGCCGCATCTGGCCGCCTACACCGTCTACAGCTTCACAACAGGGACCACGGAGCTCGACGCCCTGCGCTCAGGCTCCATCACCTTCGGGTACATCCCTTACAGCGACCTCTCCCAGATCTCGTACTACAAGAGCCACGGCTACAGCATCAAATCTTGGCCGATCTTCTACAACAACGTCGCCGAGCTCAGCTACACCTCGAAGACCTGGGGGCCGCTGGTCAGACAGCTCTACATCCGCCAGGCGCTGCAGCACCTCATCACAGACCACCTCTACATCACACGGACCCTCGGCGGCAACGGACTTCCAGACTACGGTCCGGTCGCCGTCTACCCGCACTCGAGCTACGTGGGGGCCGCGATCAAGAAGGACCCGTACCCGTACGACCCGCAAGCTGCGTCGAAGCTGCTCGAGGCGCACGGCTGGGTGAAGGGGCCGGGAGGCATCGACGTCTGCGAGCGCCCGGGCACAGGCCCTTCACGTTGCGGAAAGGGCATCGCCAAGGGCAGGAAGCTCACATTCTTCACGTACTACGCGACGGGAACAACAGCGCTCTTCACGCAGGCGTCCGCCTTCAAGACCGTGGCGAAGGCCGCCGGGATCGACGTCAAGCTGGATGGTCAGACCGTCACATCGATCTACTCCCTCGCCGGATTGTGCGTCACACCGCAGCAGAAAGTGCCCAAGACACTGGCCACAGGGTCGTGCAAATGGGGCATCTCCCTCGACGCCCTGTGGTTCTGGAACTACGGCCAGTACCAGCTCGTCCCTGCGGGCACAGGCCAGTGGGGTAAGGGCAACTTCTTCGGCGGCGGCTACTACACAGCCAAAGCCCAGAAGCTCATCGACGCGGTGGAGACGGCTCCGGCCAAGAGCGGCCTCGCGCCGCTCTACAAGGACGAGGCCTACCTCTCCAAGCAGGTTCCCTCCTTGTGGTGGCCGCTCCAGGACTGGGAGATCGTGGCAGCGAAGAAGAACCTCTCAGGGTGGCAGCACCTCAATCCGTACGCGAACTACATGCCACAGACCTGGTACTACACGAAGTCGAGCTAGGTTCCTTCCAGGAGCCATGCGGGTGCCCGTCCGATCCCGAAACTCGCAGACTGAGACGGAGAAACCCGCAACAGGCTCTCATCAAGAGCACCCGCTCGTCGAGCCGCAGCTCGAGCACACGTAGCAGGACCCCGAGCGCTGCATCACGTTGCCGCAGCTGTAGCAGAACGGGGCATCGCGCTGCTCCGCCCTGGCCAACATGGCTGCGTCGCCCGCCGGCGGGCGCGCGGCCCGTGCAACTGTCGTCGGTGGCTCGGCTGTCGCCGGCCCGTCGTCGACGAGGCCCGTGGACGGAGTGGCGCTCTCCTCGACTCCTGGAAGGGTCGGCTGGATGCGCTCGGAGACGGACAGCACGCCGAGGTCGAGACGCTCCTCGTAGGTGAGGTAGTCGAGCGCCAGGCGCCGGAAGATGTAGTCCACCAGGCTCGTGGCGATCCGCAGGTCGGCGTCGTCCGTGATCCCGGCCGGCTCGAACTTCATGTTCGAGTACTTGCGCACGTAGGTCGCCAACGGCACGCCGTGCTGGAGCCCGAGGCTGATCGAGATCGAGAACGCGTCCATGATGCCAGCCAGGGTCGACCCCTGCTTCGAGACCTTCACGAACACCTCGCCCGGGCGTCCGTCCTCGTACTCCCCGACCGTCACGTAGCCCTCGCAGTCGGCCACCCTGAAGGCGAACGTGTTCGACCGGCGGCGCCTCGGCAGGCGCTCCCGAACGGCGCCGACGACCAGCGGTTCGGCCTTCTTCTGCTTCTCGCGCACGAGGGCGGCTTCGAGCTCGGCGATCCGCGCTGCCGCCGCGCGGTCCCTCGCCTCCGCGAGGGACCCCGGCGGGGCCCCGTCGGCACCCTCCGCGACCCATCCCTCCTTCTTGGTCGTGGAGAGGGGTTGGGCGACCTTGCAGTTGTCGCGGTAGATGGCGACGGCCTTGATGCCGAGCCGCCACGCGTCGACGTGGAGCTGCTCGACGTCCTCCACGGTGGCATCTTCGGGCATGTTGACCGTCTTGCTGATCGCGCCGCTGATGAACGGCTGCACCGCCCCCATCATCCGGATGTGTCCCGAGTAGTGGATGGTGTTGTCCCCCATCGAGCACGCGAACACCGGGAGGTGCTCGCCCCTGAGGTACGGCGCCCCGACGATGGTCTTGTGCTCGTCGATGTAGGCCACGATCTGGTCGATCTGGTCCTGCGCGTACCCGAGCCGGCGAAGCGACCTTGGCACCGTCTGGTTGACGATCGACATCGTCCCGCCGCCCACGAGCTTCTTCGTCTTCACGAGCCCGAGGTCGGGCTCGACACCGGTCGTGTCGCAGTCCATGAGCAGCCCGATCGTGCCGGTCGGCGCCAGCACACTGGCCTGGGAGTTCCGCACGCCGAACTGCTCGGCGAGCTCCACCGCCTCGTCCCACGCCTGCTGCGCAGCCGACAGCAGCTCTGGAGGCACGAGCTCCTCGTCGATCTTCGACGCCTCGCTCTGGTGCATGCGCAACACGTTCACCATCGGCTCAGCGTTCTCGTGGAACCCGGCGAACGGCCCCATACGGCTCGCGGTCCTGGCCGAGGTCACGTAGGCCTGGCCGGTCATGAGCGCGGTGACGGCGGCCGCCCACGCTCGACCGGCGTCCGAGTCGTACGGCAGGCCGTTCGCCATCAGCAGGGCGCCGAGGTTGGCGTAGCCGATGCCCAGTTCCCTGAACCTGCGCGAGTTCTCTGCGATCTTCTCGGTCGGGTAGTCGGCGTTCCCGACGATGATCTCCTGCCCCGTGAACACCACCTCGACGGCGGCCTTGAAGCCCTCCACGTCGAAAGACCCGTCGGTGTCGAGGAACTCGAGCAGGTTCAGGCTTGCGAGGTTGCACGCCGAGTTGTCGAGGTGCATGTACTCGCTGCAGGGGTTGCTGGCGTTGATCCGCCCGGTCCTCGGGGCCGTGTGCCACTTGTTGATGGTGGTGTCGAACTGCATCCCGGGGTCTGCGCACTCCCAGGCGGCGTGGGCGATCTGGCGGAACAGGTCCCGAGCTCTCACCCGGCGGACCACGGATCCGTCGGTCCGGGCGCTGAGCTCCCAGTCGGCGTCGGCGAGCACCGCATGCATGAACTCGTCGGTCACGCGCACAGAGTTGTTCGCGTTCTGGTACTGCACCGAGTGGCTGTCGGCGCCGTCGAGGTCCATGTCGAAGCCTGCGTCACGCAGCACGCGCGCCTTGCGCTCCTCGATCGCCTTGCACCAGATGAAGTCCTCGATGTCGGGATGGTCGACGTCGAGGATGACCATCTTCGCGGCGCGGCGCGTCTTGCCACCCGACTTGATGGTGCCGGCCGACGCGTCCGCGCCGCGCATGAAGCTCACAGGACCTGACGCGGTCCCCCCGCCCTTCAAGAGCTCGTGCGACGAACGGATCCGCGAGAGGTTGACGCCTGCGCCCGACCCGCCCTTGAAGATGACTCCCTCCTCGACGTACCAGTTCAGGATCGAGTCCATCGAGTCCTCGACCGACAGGATGAAGCATGCGGAGCCCTGCTGGGGGACGCCGTCGACGCCGATGTTGAACCAGACGGGCGAGTTGAACGCAGCCTTCTGGTGGACGATGAGGTGCTTGAGCTCGTCTCGGAAGATCTCCGCCTCCGCCTTGTCGACGAAGTAGCCGTCCTTCGTCCCCCACGCCGTGAGGGTGTCCACGACGCGGTCGGCGACCTGCTTGAGCGACCACTCGCGCTCGGGAGTGCCGAGCGTGCCTCGGAAGTACTTCTGGGCGAGGATGTTCGTGGCGTTCACGCTCCAGGTCTCGGGGACCTCCACGCCGAGCTGCTCGAAGACGACCGTGCCGTCACGCAAGTTCGTGATGCGCGCGTCGCGTCGCTCCCAGCGGACCTCGTCGTAGGGGTGCACCCCTTCGGTCGTGAAGTGCCGGCGGATCCCGATCGCGGTGCGCTGCGGTGCGATGGCCATTTCGTCGTAGCTCCTCTGCTGCCTCGGCTGCCCCGATGTCCACCTCCCGCCCAAGGCTTGGCGGCTACGGCAGGTTGCAACCACTACATCTTGTGGTCGGGCCCACCCCAGGACGCGAGATGTAGGTTCATTACAGCACTGTAGTTACGCCCTTGTCAACGGCTGCCCGTAGAGGGCCTCGACGAAGGCGGCGCTCCCCGTCGGCGGCCAGGTCGCCGGGCCCGCTGACGGGGCCCCGCCTCCAGGCCCTTCGTCGACCCGGGTCATGAGCCACCTCCTCGCCGCCGGCGTGAGGGCGGCGCGGCGGTCGAGCACGCCGGTGCGCTGGCCAACCTACCTCTCGCCGCTGGCGCCGGCCTCTCCCGCTGTCGTGCCGTGGTCAGTGAGCCGACGCACCAGCCGCAGCGAGCTCCTCCACGTCGACCGGCCAGGCGAACACCGCCCACGTCGCGCCGGACTCGGCAAGGCGTGCAACCGTCGGCCCGAGCGGACCGCTGGCTGCTCCTCCCCACGTCACCTCGGTGGCCAGCGACTCCCGGCGCACGTCGGCAGGGCTCGCCTCCCACACGTTCAAGGCGGCGCCCTCCTCGAGGGCAACCCGGCGGGTCTGCGGGCCCCCGTCTCCGACCCACACGGTCAGCCCGAGATCCCTCGCGGCGCGCACGCAGCGCCTGAGTCGCGCCCGGCGCACCCGCGCCGGCTCGAAGTGCACGCCGTAGGCCTCGTTCTCCCCAGCGCTCAGCCGGTCGCCCGTGCCCATGCCGGCCACGACCCTCCCCGGCGCGATCGTCGCGAGTGCGGCCAGCTCGGCGAGCAGGACGGCGTCGGGCACGAGACCGACGCGGCCGACGAGCGTGCCCACCGCGACACGCCGCGTCCGTGCGGCGACCAGCGCGAGCACGGGGAACGGGGCGAGCGCCGGCCTTCCCGGCTGTCCGATCGGCCACAGGTGGTCGTAGCAGAACACGCCGTCGACCCCCGCGAGCTCGGCCCGCTCGGCGGCGTCGAGCGCGGCGTCGGCGCGCTCCTGGAAGATCGGCAGCAGGACGCCGGTCCGCACGTGCGTCGCCGACGAGCCGTCAGCCCGCGCCCGGCGCCTCGCCACGGGCCGCGAGCGCTGCGCCGACCGCGCCGCCTTGCACCCCCAGCGCGGCTTTCACCACTGGCACCGCCTCGCGAGCGCGAGCACCCACGACGAGACGTGCGAGCGCGTGACGGGCCGGCTCGAGCAGCATCTCTCCAGCATGCCCGAGCCCACCGCCCACCACGATGCGCTCCGGGTCCAAGATCGCGACGAGGTTCGCGAGGCCGAGGCCCACCCACCAACCGAGCTCCCCCATGACACGCAGGGCCTCCACGTCCCCATCCGCCGCCGCCGCGGTCACGTGCTCGCCCGTGACGAGCTCGGGGTCTCCGCCCGCCAAGCGCACCGACTCGTGCAACGTGCCCGCGAGCGCCGCCTCCCGAGCGAGGCGCGCCAGGCCGCCTCCGGACGCGTACCGCTCCCAGCATCCTCGCTTCCCGCACGTGCACGGGGGACCGTTGGGGTCGATCACCATGTGGCCCACCTCCCCGGCGATCCCTCGGACGCCCACGTACACGCGCCCCTCGACGATCAGCGCGCCGCCGATACCGGTCCCGAGCGTGACGACGATCCCGTCGCGCGTGCCGCGAGCCGCCCCGAGGACGAGCTCCGCCAGCCCGGTGCAGTTGGCGTCGTTGTAGGCGTGCACCCCGGTGACGGCGAGCGCCTCGCCGATCCGCTCGGACACGAGATCGCCGATGGCGACGCCGCTCGCTGCCGCGAGGTTCGGCGAGAACCGCAGCACCCCACCGGAATCGACGAGACCGGCGATGCCGATCCCGACGGGCGCGGCGGTCGTCACGGCGTGCCCCCCGCCGGCGCCCACGTCGCGCTGGAGCTCGAGCAGCATCGCCGCGACCGCATCTGCCACTGCCTCGCCGGGGTGCGCCCGTCCGGCGTCTGCGGAGTCGCCGGCACCGTTGCCACCGGCGGCCGTCGCCGCCGCCTGGGACGGGGTCTGCACGCGGCGCTCCGCCAGCACTGCGCCGTCGGGGCCGATCGCCACCCCCAGCGTCTTCGTCCCGCCGACGTCCACGCCGTAGGCCGCTACGCCGACGCCGGGGTCGGTCACGGGATCACCCCCCGCTCGACTCGGCGCGCACCTTGAGCTCCCGCAGCGCCGTCGACATGATGCGACTCGCCGCGCGCAGCTTGATGAACCCGGGGATCGGCACGCGCAGCTCGACCTCGAGATGGTAGGTGACCTCCGTGCCGCCTCCCACTGCTGGCTCGAACACGTACCTGCCGTCGAGCTTCGTGGTGATGTCTCCCCGGGTCTGGCGCCACGCCAGGACGTGGGGAGCGCCCGAGTAGTCGTACTCGAGGGTGTAGCTCGTGCTCCTGCCGAACGCGGCCGCACGGAAGGTGCAGACGAGCGGCCGGCCGTCACCGTCGCGACGCTCGACCGTGACCTGCTTGATGTCGGCAGCCCACTCCGGATAGCGCTCGATGTCGGTCACCACCGCGTAGCACCGCTCGGGCGGTGCCGACACCGTCGTGTGCTCCGTCGCCTGTTCCGACACCCTCGCTCCTCCCTCGACCGGCCTGGGTGCAGGCCCGATCAGCCTTGCACTTCCGCAAGGGCAGCGGCCAACCTTCCCGCGAGGACTGTGTAGTCGAAGCTGCGGCACGCCCGCTCGCGCGCGACAACACCCATGTGCCTGCGTCGATCTTCGTCGGCGAGCAGGCGCCGGAGCGCATGCGCGACCGCACCCGGATCGCGCGGCCTCGCCACGACCAGGCCGGTCTCCTCGTCCTCCACAGCCTCCGCTGCGCCGCCGCTGTCACCGGCCACCTGCGGCGTCCCCGACGCGGCCGCTTCGAGGAAGACGATGCCGAAGCCCTCTTCTTCGAGCCCCATCCACCGGCTGCGACACGTCATCGCGAAGACGTCCGAGCAGGCGAGGAGCGCACGCTTGTCCTCTTCGCTCACCCTCCCTAGAAAGCGCACCGGTGCCGCGGCTCGCCGCGCCTGCGCGGCGAGCCGCTGGGCGTCCCGTCCGCTGCCTGCGATCGCAAGGAGCAGGTCCGGGTACGACGGCTGCAGCCTGCTCACCGCTTCGATGAGGACGTCCATGCCCTTGCGCGGCACGAGCCGGCTCACGCTGGCGACGACCGGCGCGCCGACCGGGAGCCCGAGCCGAAGACGCGCTGCGTCACGCTCCGTGGCGCCGAGGGGAGAGAAGTGCGCGCAGTCCACACCCGGGGGCACCTCGACGTGGCGCGGGTTCCCGGCACTTCGACCCTCGCCGAGGGCCCGGGTCGCCTGGGTTCGCGGGTACCCGCCCGCCGACACGACCAGGGAGGCACCCGCGAGCACCCGAGCGACGAGCCCGCGCGTGCCGGGGAGCTGCGCGGGCACAGCGACCTCCGCGCCATGCAGCACGACCCCGTAGGGGATGTCGAGGCGGGGGCCGAGGAGCCCGAGCGGCAGCACGGGGTCGAGCAGCACGAGCGTCGCACCCACCTCCGACGCGAGCGACGCGACGCGCGCCTGGGCAGCTGGCGTGGGGAAGTACAAGAGGTGTCCTGGCACGCGCTCGATCCTGATCCCCTCCGCCGCTGCGGCCGCGTCGAACGCCTCGGCATGGGGGTCCGATCGAGCGGTGAGCACGACGAAGCTCTCGGGGTCGAGACGCCGCCAGAGCTCCCACAGGTAGGCCTGGATGCCTCCCACCTTCGGCGGGAAGTCGTTGGTCACGAGCAGGTGCCGACGCTGGGTCACGCGAGCCGCACCTCTTGGTCACCGTGCGCGGCCCTGGAACCTGAGAGTGGGCAGGAGCCCGGAGCGCTCGAGCATCCGCATCGCCCGGGCCTCGTCGGCGTCGATGACCACGGCGTCATCGGGGTCCCGACCGAGGAGGAACGTCACGACGCAGTCGTCGCACGCAGCCGTGCCCCGCATCACACAGGAATCGCACTCCACGGTGATCGTGTCCATCGCCGTCCCCTTTCGCCGGGCAGCTGGTGTGCCGCCGCACGTCGTCTGTCGGGGTCAGCATGCTGCAGGGGTGTGACACGTTCGCCGGAGTGCAGGGATCTCAGCGCGCGGCGAGCCACGTGCAACGCAGCTGGCGGCTCGGGTTGTCCGGGTTCGTGTCGACGAGCACGACCGATTGCCAGGTGCCGAGCAGCAGCCGCCCGCCTTGCGCCGCAAGGACGAGCGACGGCGAGACCAGCACCGCCAGGAGATGGTCCGCACCGTGGCCCCTCGACCCGTGCCGGTGGAGGTAGCGGTCGTCGCGGGGCAGCAGTCGCTCGAGCAGCGCCTCCACGTCGCGCTCGGACCCCGAGCCGGTCTCCATCAGCGCGAGCCCTGCCGTGGCGTGCGGCGCGAGCACGTGGCAGAGGCCGTCGCCGCGTCTCGCGCAGAACGCCGCGACCGTCGCCGTGACGTCCGTGACGGTCCGGTCGTCGGTGGAGATCGGGAAGAGCTCGGAGTCCATCAGCTCAGCTGGTCAGCGTCGCGCGGGGAGCGCGCCGCCCGCCTCCCCGTCCGCCCGCCTCCTCGCGCGCCCTACGTCGACGGCTACCTGCTCGACGCTCCATGCCACGCCCTCGCTCACCACGCAGACGCCGTCGAGCAGGACGAAGAAGGGCGCACCGTGCACTCGGTAGCGCACCCAGGCGCTGTCGGACATCACGACGGCGTCGGGCACCTCGGCGAGACCTTCGCCCATCAGGGCCGCCAGCACCTCCGGACGCTCGCGCTGCGGGCCGCGAGTCACCACGATGGCTGCGTCGTGCGCCTCGAGCCCGCACGCCGTCGGTGCCCTCGGCAGCGCCCAGAAGGGCTGGCAGCCGTCGCAGTGCGAGCCGAGGAACAGCAGGAGCGTCCAGGACCCCGGCGAGGCGAGATGCGCAGTGCACCTCCTTCCCGCAAGGTCCCAGCCGTCCACGTCGAGGGCTGGCAACCGCGGGCTGCCCGTGGGGACGGCGACCACCCGTCTCAGGTCGGGTCGCGGCGCGATCGGCGGTCTCATCGGGCTGGCAAGGTCGAGGTCGAGGTCAAGGTCAAGGTCAAGGTCAAGGTCAAGGTCAAGGTCAAGGTCAAGGTCACGGTCACGGTCACAGAGGGCTGGTCACAGGCGTCCGAGCAGCTCCGCCTTCTTGGCGGCGAACTCGTCGTCCGAGAGGAGGCCGCGCCGCCGCAGTTCGTCGAGCTGGAGGATCTGCCCGGGAACCGAGCGAGCGTCCTCCTCGTCGAGGGCCACTCCGTGCGGGGGGGTGTCGGTCCACCTCGGCCGGGCGTTCCGGTCCCGCGACGTCCCAACCCTCGACGACGCCCGACCGGCGACCAGGGCCGAGGGGGTCCTCCGCGCGCCGGGCGCGTACCCGCTCGCGCCAAGCCCCGCGTCGTAGGGGCCGTAGGAGAAGTCGAGACGGTCGAGCTGCGCGGTGATCACCCGCTGGAGCCGGCGGGGCCACCGCACGTCCTCGACGGCGAGCTGGTCCGCACCTCCCGCGACCTCGAACACCAGCCGACCGGTACCGATCAGCCGCTGACCGAGCGACTGGCTGCAGTGGACCTCGGCGATGCGCTGGAGGCGGAGCTGGACGACGTCGCGCCCGAGCACCCCACGCTGGTGGAGGAGCCGCCTCGTCGTCACGAGGAGCCTCGACGAGCGCCAGCGAAGGATCCGCACGGCGCTCCACAGCGCCGGCAACGCGACCATCGCGAAGAGTAGCCATGCGACCACCACCGGAGCGCCCGGATAGCGCAGCGCGATCGTGACGGCGCCGCCGGCCGCGGCGACGAGGAGCAGGACGGGGGCCACCACCGTCACCGGGTGGGGGCGGGCTTCGACGAGGAGCTCCTCGTCCTCGTGCAGAAGGTCACGGGCCGACCCCACCTCCCCAAGCGTACCAACGGCCTTGCGCCCTGCCGTTGATGGTCGCGCGATGTGCCTGCTCGGGTCGCAGGTACGGCCCAGCGGCGCCTCAGCCGTTCGCCGGCGCCTCAGCCGTTCGCCGGCGCCTCAGCCGTTCGCCGGCGCCTCAGCCGTTCGCCGGCGCCTCAGCCGTTCGCCGGCGGCGCCGACATGGTGATGAAGTCCCGCTGCCACCACGACTGGAAGTAGCGGGCGGGCGTCCCCGCCATCTGAGGGAGCAGCTCGGTCCCGTTGGCGCCGCTCGCCTCACCTGTCGGCGTCGAGGGCTTGTAGGTGGTGAGGTTCACCCATGTCGTGTTGATGTCGAGCTCCATCGCCCGCACGCAGCCTGCTCTCACGAGGATGTTGGCGAGATCGGTGATGTTCAAGCCGGGACCGCCCACGTAGACGAGCGCGCCGTCGCGGGTGATGCCGAGGCCAGAGCGCCAGACGTAGACGGCGTTGCCGAGCGTGGCGCCCCAGCGCGTCGTTGTTGTCGCTGTGAGCCCGGGCACAGGCTTGCCGCCTTGGACGAGGAGGTCGAGGTTCTGGCGAACCGAGACGACCGATGGCGTCATCCGCACTGTCTCTCCCCATGCGCCCACGGTCGCGCTGCCGTTCTTGTAGACGACGAACGACGCCGCACCGGTGCGCAGCGGGATGACCGTCTTGCCGTCCGTGTAGTAGCCACCGTCCGCGGCCGACATGAGGAAGCCGGCGTTGAACGCGGCGACGAGGGTCCGCGCGGCCGACGGGGGCACCGGTGCCGTGTGCGTGTAGGGCCCGCCTCCGGGGATCCAGTTCCCCGAGTACAAGGTCGCCCGGAGGAGCTTCGTGTCCATCCACGCGACGCCGACCACGTAGCTCGTGTGCACCGCGTCGGGGCGCAGCGTCGTCTCGTAGACGGCGGGAACACCGTCGACGAGGCGGCCTACAGGGGACCACTGTCCCTCACCCGGAAGCGCCGGCTTCGCGAACGGCACGATGGAGGCGGGCACGGGCAGCTGCGGCACGCCTGGAGCCGCGGCCGCCTTCGACTGCGCCGTCGGCCTCTTGATCGCGCCCGGGGGGGGCTTCCCGCCCACCTTCGGCGCGTGGTGCCGGTACCACTCGTTCTCGATCCAGTTGACGACGGCGGAGCCGCCGTTCGCGCGCACCCACTCCGCACCCCGCGCGGGCAACGAGCTCCCGTACATGGGGTTCGTGAGCGCACTCCCGAGCGAGACCGCGACCCAGATCAGCAGCCCCGCGACGACGAGCCCCACTAAGGCGCGCGCGCGCCGACGACGGACCGACCTGCGACGCCTCGCACGCTTCGGGCCGTGACGGGGGGCCGTGGACGCGCCGGAGCCACGGGGCACGTCAGACGCGCCGGAGCCACGCGGCACATCTGACTCGTCGGAGGGACCGGACGCGCCCGGGCGAGCGAGCCGGCGTCGCGCTGCGCCCGCGCCGTCGACGACGGAGCCCAGCTCCTCGAGCCCGGCGAACCGCTGGTCGAGCTCGGGACGCACGGAGGAGGGCCGGCGGCTCACGCCCGCTGCACCTCCGCTGCGCGCGCTGCGCGGGGCGCTGCAGGCCGTTGGGAACGCACACCTCGACGGTAGGGGTCCGAGGTGACGGCGGGATGAACCTGCCACGGCATAGGCGGCCGAACCTCAGATCGGTGTGAGCAAGGCGTCGCGGCGTCGCGCGGGCCCTTCGTGGTCCAACGCCGGCGGATCGCCAGGAAGCGGCCGCCCCGGCCGGGGTGAACGGTCGTCGCCGGGCGCCGCGCGCCACGACACCTCCATACGCGCCCCTCCGAGCGACGCCTCTCCGACCGACCAGGTACCCCCCGTCATCCTCACCACGGAATCAGCGATCGCGAGCCCCAGCCCAGAGCCTCCGCTCACCGGCGTCGCTCGGTGGAAGCGGTCGAAGACCGCCGCGCGCTGGTCAGGCAGGATCCCCGGACCGCTGTCGTCCACCCGCAGCACGACCCGGCTCGGGGTCGTCTGTACGACCACCGACACGGTCCCCCCGTCCCCCGCGTACTTGCACGCGTTGTCGACGAGGACCCCCGCGAGGCGGTCGACGAGCTCAGGCGGGGCCTCCACCACCCCGCTCCCCTCCCCAGCGGAGCTGAACCCGAGGCTCACGTGGCTGCGCGCCGCCACAGCTTCGAACCTGTCGACGCAGCTCGCGACGACGGCCCCCACGTCGGCGACCTCTCCGTCGCGCGCTGCCTCGGTCCCGCTGTCCGCGCGGGCGAGCCACAAGAGGTCGTCGACGATGCGCCGGAGCCGCCGGCTCTCGCCTGCGATCCGCCGCAGCACGGCCTCGTACTCCTCCGGGGCCCGCTGGCGGCGCAGGGCCAGGTCGACCTCCGCCTCGACGACGCTGAGCGGCGTGCGCAGCTCGTGTGACGCATCTGCAGTGAACTCGGCCTGGCGACGGCGGATCTGCTCGAGCGGTGCGGAAGCGCGGAGCGCGACGAGCAGCGCACCCACGAAGGTCGCCAGGGCCAGAAGGATGCCGAAGAGCATCTCGGGCATCACCAACGCGCCCTCCACGCGTGCGACCTCGGCGACGCTCTGACCGGCCACGACCCATCCCGCACCCCGCGGGGTGGCCTCGAACCTGAAGGCCGTCACTCCGATCGACCGCGTGACCGGGTTCGCGCTCCAACTGCCTCCCGGCAGCCTCGGAGCCCCGAGCGTGAGCGCGACGGGGCGACCACGGGAGGGGACGTACCAGAAGAAGATGGGCGCGTCGTCGAGGTCGCCGCTGTCGGTCACGGTGCCGGCCGGCGTCGCGGGGCTCGGGCGCAGCGAGAGGCTCCGAGCGCCGGAGAGCGCCACGTGGATGCGCGCGTCGACCTCCGCCGTGAGCCGGTGCGTGACGAACACGCGCAGCCCGAACGCGCACAGCCCGTAGCACGCGACGACGACCACCGTCGCCGCGATCGCAACCCGCGCGGCGTGGATACGGAGCCTGCTCTTGTCGCTCACGGCGCGACCACCCGGTAGCCGCTGCCGCGCACGGTCTGGATCTTCGCCGTGCTGACGGCGATCTTGGAGCGGAGCCGGCCGACGTGCACATCGATCGTGTTCGACCCGATCACGTCCGCCTCGTCGTCCCACACCTGGAGCGCGATCGAGCGCCGCGTGACCACGGCGGGCGACCGCCGCAAGAGCAGCTCCATTATCGCGAGCTCGGTGGTCGTGAGCGCGACCGGCGACCCTGCGACGGTCAGCTCCCGGGTGGCAGGGTCGTAGCTGAGGTCTCCGACGGCGATCTTCGGCGCGACGGTCAGCGCAGGGCGACGCTGCAAGGCGACGAGACGCGCCAGGAGCTCATCGAAGTCGAAGGGCTTGACCAGGTAGTCGTCCGCGCCCGCGTGGAGCCCTGCGACCCGATCGACCGCGGCGTCGCGGGCCGTGAGCATCAGGATCGGCGTCTTCACCCCGGCCCTCCGGACCTCCTCGACGACCTCGATGCCGCTCTTGAGCGGCATGCGCCAGTCCAGGATCGCCACCTCGTGCTCGTACGCGCGCAGCCACTTCACCGCAGCCTGCCCGTCGGCGACCGCGTCCACCACGTAGCCGCTCTCCCGCAAGCCCCGCTCGAGCACTGTGCGCAGCGCGGCGTCGTCCTCAGCGACGAGCACTCTCATCGCCTGCTCACACGCCCACCTTACGCTCTCGTCGCGCGCGGGCGGACGCCTCCACCGACGTGCCGAACGGCCGCGCTCGTCGCCGCGCTCGAAGACACGCTCTTCGACGCGCTCGAAGGCGCACGTCCAAGGGCCATCATGGGCTCGTTGCCCTCGCGCCTTGCCGGCCTCGTCGTCTACCGCCTCGTCGTCTACCGCCGCGTCGGGCACCGCCGCGTCGGGCACCGCCTCGCCCGCCATCAGGGCGGCGCCCCAGGCGGCGAGCGCGGCAGCCGCCTGGAGGTGCTCCTCGTCCATCCCGGCGGTCCCTACTGGGCCCGGTGCGACGAGGGATGGTGGAGCAGCATCCCGAAGGGCGAAGTCGGCGAAGGCGAGGACGAGCTCTCGGCCGCCAAGCGCGAGCTCACCGAGGAGCTCGGGCTCCCCGCCTCCGCCGGGAAGCCAATCGCGCTCGGGAAGGTCGTCCAGGCGGGCGGCAAGCACGTCCGGGCGTGGGCGGTCGCCGGGGACCTCGACGTGTCGGCCGTGAGCGTCGGCACCTTCGAGCTGGAGTGGCCGCTACGTTCCGGAAGGGTCCAGACGTTCCCCGAGGTCGACCGCGCCGGGTGGTTCGACCTCGAAGAGGCGCGGGTAAAGCTCCTTGCCGGCCAGCTGCCCCTGCTCGACCGCCTTGAACTTGTAGTCGCCGCGACCCAGTCGTCCGACTTGCCCGGCGCGGACTCGGCAGTCCAGGAGGCCGCGAACCCAGCGGACGCCGCACAGAGAGCGCCGCACGCGCCAGGGGCGCGGTGCTCCGGCACCGGCTACTGGGGCGAGGTGCGCTTCAGGTAGGAAGGGAAGTCCCTCGCTGCGCTCCGGTGCAGCGCGAAGAGCCGGCGCTGGGCGCCCGCGTCGCCGTTCCACGCAGCGATGCAGTCCGTCGGCGCCACGTTCGCGAGCGCCAGGATCGCACCGCACGCGCCGCACGACCCTGCGACGATGAGCTGGGTCGCGCTGCCGACGTAGGCGCGTACGCCGAGCTCCACGAGATCCGCGAGGCGGTTGGTGCTGGCCGAGGAGTCCTTGGCAGCGTCGATCTCCAAGGACGACAGCTCCTCGGTCCCGAGCTCCCGGGCCGCTGCCAGCGCAGGGTTGTGGTAGGCGAGGACGTGGCGCCCCCGCGCCTCGGCGCGCAGCCCGCGGAAGAACGACGCAGGTGTGGCGTCCTCAGGGCAGTAGGCGAGGAACGCGTCCGCATCGCCATGGGTGGCGATCCTCGCGGTCGCCTCGAACGCGGCGTCGGCGTCGGCATGACCGGTGCCCACGATCACGGGGACCTCTGGCGCTACGTCCTTCACCGTCGCCGCGAGCTCGGCGCGGTCCTGTACCGAGAGCCGTGCCGCCTCCCCCGTCGTGCCGGCAACCAGGACTGAGGACACGCCGAGCTCGACGCACCGCCGCGCGCGCTCGGCGGTCGCCTTCACGTCGACGACGCCGTCGGCGTCGAAGAGCGTCACGAGCGCGACACCGACGCCCGAGGGAAGCGGGAGCGCTGGGGACATGCCCACATGGTAGGAGCCGGCAGACGGACGAGCCACGCAACGTCACGCCCACCGCACACCGACGGAGCACCGACGGATCGGACACGAAGAGTTTGGCAGAAGTTCACCTGCCGTCCTCCTCCTCGTCGCGTCGAGCTCAACCTCCTTTCCTACGGTTCCGGGGGAAGGACGCAGGCGGGCTCGAGCGAGTGCCCGACGGCAATGACGAGAGCGAAAGGAAAGTGCCCAGGGGAACCGCCGTCGGCATCGAGCTCGACGCGGCCGGCTGTATCCTCTTCGCCGACGCCGACTGCGAGCCGATTGCTGCCGGAGACGAGAGGACCGATGAGACCGACG